>NZ_QKLB01000002.1:0-341197 GCF_003224295.1 Curtobacterium sp. MCPF17_046
GAGATGTCTCGTGGGCTCGGAGATGTGTATAAGAGACAGTCCCGCGGCGGGGTGGGTGGCCCCACGGTGGGAGGTGCCGGTGTGCATCGGGTGGGTGGCCCGGGACACTGGCAGGGTCGATGTGTGGACGGATCGCGGACGACGAGCCTGGGTGGGCTCGGTCCCGCTCGGGAACGATGAATCCATCGTCGTGGTCACCCCTCGGGTTAGGGCAGTCGGACGAGATGACGGTGGGTCCGTGGTGACCGGGACTAGGGATCCCGACGAGTACTGACCTGCCGCCACGAGAACGGTAACCCACCATCGGTCGTGCTGGAGGAACCGTCAGTCCGATGCGCCGATAGGCGTGCCCCCAGAACGGGGGGGGGTGACGGCGGCGCTGGGGCGAGCAGCGTCGCAGGTGCCCCGTCAGCGGTCAGGCCCGGCGGATCACCTCGACGACGGCGTCGTGCACGAGGCCGTTCGAGGCGAGCGCACTGCCGTGCCACGGACCGGGGTCGCCGTCGAGCGAGGTGAGGCGGCCGCCGGCCTCCTCCACGATCGGGACGAGGGCGGCGATGTCCCACGGCTTGAGGTCCGGTTCCCCGGCGACGTCGAGGACCCCTTCCGCGACCATCATGTACGACCACATGTCGCCGTAGGCGCGGGTGCGCCAGACCCGTCGCGACAGCGTGACGAGGGCGTCGAGCCGGTCGTCGTCGTCCCACTGCTGCAGCGAGTTGTAGCTCAGGCTCGCGTCCCCGAGGGCGGCGACGCCGGACACGTGCAGCGGTCCGTCGAACGAGTGCGCGCCGAGGCCCGCCGCCGCCCACCACCGCTTGCCGAGGGCCGGTGCGCTGACCACCCCGAGGACGGGACGGCCGTCCACCGCGAGGGCGATGAGCGTCGCCCACACCGGCACGCCGCGCAGGTAGTTGGCGGTGCCGTCGATCGGGTCGACGACCCACTGGCGGTGTCCGGCGCTCACGGCCTCCTCGCCGGTGTCCGCCGTGGTCTCCTCGCCGAGGAAGGCGTCCTCCGGGCGCTCCGCGGCGAGCCGCTCGCGGAGGGCGCGCTCGACGGCCTGGTCGGCGTCGGTGACCGCGGTGTGGTCGGCCTTCTCCGTGACGTGCAGGTCGGCGGCGCGGAACCGGTCGAGGCTGATCGCGTCGGCGGTGTCGGCGAGGGAACGGGCGAATGCCAGGTCGGCGCTGAGGTCCACGGGTCGAGCGTAGCGGCGGTCCGGCGGACCCCCGCACGACCCGGCCGAGTGGGTCCACCCGACGCCGGGGGACGCCGTGCGGGGTAGCTCACGCCGTGCCGGGGTCCTCCGCGCCCATCCCGGTGAGGAGCGCCCGGAACGAGTCGAGCCGCTCGATCCCGGTCGGCCCGAGCTCGCCGCCCGCGACCCGGTCGACGATCTCCCAGTCGTGCGCCTGGTGCAGCGGGATGCCGTCCGGGGCGTCCTGCACCGGCACCGCGTGCGAGGCGAACGCGCGGAACACGTTCTCCGGCTGCACGTGCCCGAGGCCGAACGACCGGACGCCGGGGGTGTCGATGACCCACCCGCCGTCCCGCACCCGGAGGGCGACGGACGACGAGGACGTGTGGCGGCCGCGCCCGGTGACCGAGTTGACGACGCCGATCGCCCGCGTGGAGCCGGTCAGCGCGTTGACGAGGGTGGACTTGCCGACGCCGGAGTGGCCGACGGTGACCGTCACCTTGCCGTCGAGGAGCTCGTGCAGCGCCTCGAACGGCACATCGTCGGCCCGGCTCGTCACGATGCGCAGGTCGAGGCAGGCGAAGTGCGCCAGGAACGGCGCCGGGTCGGCGAGGTCGGTCTTCGTGATGCAGAGGACCGGGTCGAGGCCGGCGTCGAACGCCGCGACGAGGTACCGGTCGATGAGGCGCGGCCGGGGTTCCGGGTCCGCCGAGGCCACGACGATGAGCATCTGGTCGGCGTTCGCCACGATGACGCGCTCGACCTCGTCCGAGTCGTCCGCACTCCGCCGGAGCAGGGTCGTCCGCTCGGCCACCCGGACGATGCGGGCCAGCGAGCCCTCGCTGCCGGAGACGTCGCCGGTGAGCGAGACGTGGTCGCCCGTGACGACCGACTTCCGGCCGAGCTCGCGGGCCTTCGTCGCGGTGATGACGTGCTCCCCGTCCGCGTCGGTGACGAGCACGCCGAAGCGTCCGCGGTCGACGTTGGTGACCCAGCCCGACGGCGCGTCCTCGTACGTCGGCCGGGTCTTCGTCCGGGGTCGGTTGCCCTTCGGGTTCGGCCGGACGCGGACGCTCGACTCGTCGTACTGGCCGTACGGCTCGTCCTCGTCGCCGCCGTCGGTGTCGTCCCACCAGCTCATGCCGGCGCCCCCTCTGCTGTCTCGGCCGCACCCGCTGCTCCCGTGACGTCGGTGTCCCGGTCTGCCGGAGCGGTCCGGCCCGCCGTGGCGACCAGGTCGGCCCACAGCTCCGGGAACTGCGGCAACGTCTTCGCGGTGGAGCCGATGTCGTCGACCGCGACGCCCTCGGTCACCAGACCGACGACGGCGCCGGCGGTGGCCATCCGGTGGTCCTCGTACGCAGCCCAGTCACCGCCCGAGAGCCGCGCCGGGTCGATCCGGAGGCCCTCCTCGCGCTCGGTGACCGTGCCTCCGAGCCCGTTGAGGTCCGCCGCGAGCGCCGCGAGCCGGTCCGTCTCGTGCCCGCGCAGGTGCCCGATGCCGGAGACCTCGCTCGGGCCGCCGGCCAGGGCCGCCAGCGCGACGAGTGCCGGGGCGAGCTCGCCGCCGCGGGTCAGGTCCAGCTCCAGACCCGGCAGGGAGGCGCCACCCCGGACCCCGACGCCGCCGTCGAACACCAGGTCCGCACCGTCCCGCGTCACGGTCGCGCCCCACAGCGGCAGGAGCGTCTCGAGGTCGGCACCGACCTGCGTCGTCTCGGTCGGCCAGGTCCGGATCCGGACCGTCCCACCGGCGACGAGTGCGGCGACCGCGAAGGGTGCGGCGTTCGAGAGGTCCGGTTCGATCGTCACGTCCCGTGCCGCGATGGGTCCGGGGTGCACGACCCACTCGCCGACGCCCGGCTCGTCGACGCGGACGCCGCGGGCACGGAGGACCGCGACCGTCATCGCGATGTGCGGCATGCTCGGCAGCCTGTCGCCGACGTGCCGCAGGTGCAGGCCCTCGTCGAAGCGGGGCGCGGAGAGCAGCAGGCCGGAGACGAACTGGGAGGACGCCGAGGCGTCGATCTCGAGCGTCCCACCCCGGACCGAACCGCTGCCGACGAAGGTGAAGGGCATCGCGCCGCCGCCGTCGTCGGTGACGTCCACGCCGAGGTCGACGAGCGCGCGGATGATCGCAGCCATCGGTCGCTTGCGGGCGTAGGGGTCACCGTCGATCGTGACCGGTCCCTCGGCCAGTGCCGCCAGGGGCGGCAGGAAGCGCATGACGGTGCCCGCGAGGCCGCAGTCGACACGGACACCGCCGTGCATGGCGGCGGGCGTCACGCGGAGGTCCGGTCCGTACGGGTTCGCCGGGTCACCCGCGACCGGCTCGACCTCGTCGATGCCGACGCCGAGCTGGCGGAGCGCGGTCGTCATGAGGGCGGAGTCCCGGGAGTGCAGGGGCAGCCGGATCGTGGAGGGGCCGTCGGCGAGCGCGGCGAGGACGAGCTCGCGGTTCGTCAGCGACTTCGACCCGGGCAGGGCGACGTCCCCGGCGAGCGGGCCCGGCGCGACGGGGGCGGTCCAGGGGCGGGAATGCGTCGTGGCTGCCATCGGTTCACCACACTACTGAACCCATCGGGAGGAGCACGGTGATCGCACTCGCACCGTCACGACCGGCCGCCGCGGACCAGCTGCCGACGGTCGTCACGACGTTGACCGAGCCGCAGGGCCCGGACGTCCTCGTCCGCCTAGACTGGCGGGCGATGACGACCGACGAACCGCAGCACGCACCGGACGACCTGGTCGAGGAGACCGAGGCGCAGCTCGACGCCGTCGAGGACGAGGACCTCGCCGCGTCGGACACGGTGGACGAGTCGGACGACCCGACCGCCGACGACGAGCCGGTCGACGCGAAGACGGTCTCGGAGCACGAGCTGCGCCGCCTGTTCGAGGACCAGGCGCTGCCGTTCATGGACCAGCTGTACGGCGCGGCGATGCGGATGACGCGCAACCCCGCCGACGCCTCGGACCTCGTACAGGAGACGTTCGTCAAGGCGTTCGCCGCGTTCCGGCAGTTCCGCCAGGGCACGAACCTCAAGGCGTGGCTGTACCGGATCCTGACGAACACGTTCATCAACACGTACCGCAAGAACCAGCGGAACCCGTACCAGGGCACCATCGACGAGCTCGAGGACTGGCAGCTCGGCGGCGCGGAGAGCGTGACGCAGTCGATCTCGGCCCGGTCCGCCGAGGCCGACGCCATCGACCATCTGCCGTCCTCCGCCGTGAAGGACGCGCTGCAGGCCATCCCGGAGGACTTCCGGATGGCGGTCTACTTCGCCGATGTCGAGGGGTTCTCCTACCAGGAGATCGCCGACATCATGAAGACCCCCGTGGGGACGGTCATGAGCCGCCTCCACCGTGGACGCCGGCTCCTGCGTGGGCTGCTGGCGGACCACGCACGCGAGACCGGTGTCGTCCCGGACGCAGCGTCGACGGCGACGATGCGCGGGCGAGGCCGTGGTGCAGGTACGCGGGCGGCCACGACGGCCGGTGCCCGCACGACCCGGAAGGACGCACGATGAGCGGGTGCGACTGCTCGAAGGCGAAGGCGGAACTCGAGGAGTTCCTCCACGACGAGCTCCGTCACGAGGACGCCGCGGACATCCGCGAGCACATGGACGGCTGCGAGGACTGCCTGACGGAACACCGCGTCGGCGTGGTGCTCATGGAGACCGTGAAGCGCGCCTGCCAGGAGACCGCTCCCGAGCAGCTCCGCGGCGAGGTCCTCGCCCGGCTCCGCGCAGTGCAGTCCACACACTGACCGCACCCGGCCGCGTCACACCGGCGGAAGCGCCGCTGGGAGCGGGTAGGGTGCGGGCATGACCGACGCCGAGCCGATCAGCACCTGGACCGAACCCGACGTCGTCGCGGTGACCGAGTTGGTGCGCCTGCTCGGCCACCAGGTCGAGCCCGCGTCGATGCGCTCGCGCCTCGACCGGCTCACCGCCGAGGCCGGGCACCGCACGTGGGTCGTGCGCGGGGACGACGGTCGGCCCGTCGCGGTCGCCGGGGCGCAGCTCACGTGGACGTACGCCGGCGACGCGCCGACCGCGCAGTTGCTCCTGCTCGTCGTGGACCCCACGGCCAGGAGGCACGGCACGGGCTCTGCGCTCCTGGGCACCTTCGAGACGTGGGCCGTCGAGCAGGGCGCGCGCCAGCTCAGCGCCGTGAGCGCCGCCGCGACGGACAGCGCGCACCGGTTCTACCAGCGCCGCGGCTACCACGAGGCGGGCGTCCGCTACACTAGGCTCGTTTGAACTGTACTGATCCCTCGCGGACGTCGGAGCGCCTCGTGCTGGAGTCCCACGGACTCCTGCACGAGGCGCTCCCTCGTCATCAGGCCGACGCGCTCAAGCGCTCATGCCCTCAACGCCCGGTCGATGACCTCGGCCGCCTCGGCGGCGGATCGCTTCGACGAGCCGGTCGCCGGCGCCGCACTCGCGGACCGGGCCGCGACGGACAGCGGCCGACCGTCCAGGTGCGGGGACAGGTTCATGCAGACGAACGGCCAGGCGCCCTGGTTCTCGGGCTCCTCCTGGGCGAACACGACCTCGGCCTCGGGGTAGCCCGCGATGACCTCGAGGATGCGGTCGAGCGGGAGCGGGGCGAGCTGCTCCAGCCGGACCAGTGCCACGTCCGTCACACCGCGCTTCTCCGCCTCGGCACGCAGGTCGTGGTGGATCTTGCCCGAGTGCAGGACCACCCGGCGCACCGACCCGCGGTCGACACCGTTCGCCTGCAGGCGGTCGTCGTCCAGGACCTCCTGGAACGTGCCGGAGGTGAAGTCCGTCACCGCGCTCGTCGCCTGTCGCAGGCGGAGCATCGCCTTCGGGGAGAACACGATGAGCGGCTTCTGCGGCTTCGCCCACGCCTGGCGCCGGAGCAGGTGGAAGTACGACGCCGGGGTCGACGGGCGCGCCACCACCATGTTGTCCTGCGCGCACAGCTGCAGGTAGCGCTCGATGCGCCCCGAGGAGTGGTCCGGCCCCTGACCCTCGTAGCCGTGCGGGAGCAGGAGCACCAGGCCGGAGCGCTGGCCCCACTTCTGCTCGGCGGACGAGATGAACTCGTCGATCACGGTCTGGGCGCCGTTCGCGAAGTCGCCGAACTGCGCCTCCCAGAGCACGAGGGCCTCGGGACGCTCGACCGAGTACCCGTACTCGAACGCCATCGCCGCGTACTCGCTCAGGAGCGAGTCGTAGATGAAGAAGCGTGCCTGGTCCTCGGTGAGGTTCGCGAGCGGCAGCCACTCCTGGCCGTTGGTCCGGTCGTGGAAGACCGCCTGGCGCTGGACGAACGTGCCACGACGGGCGTCCTGCCCGGCGAGCCGCACCGGCTTGCCCTCGGTCAGGACCGAACCGATCGCCATCAGCTCGGCCATGGCCCAGTCGATCCCGCCGGTCCGGGTCATCTCGCGGCGCTTCGTGAGGAGCTGCTGCAGCTTCGGGTGGATCGAGAAGCCCGACGGCGGGTTCCCGTGCGCGTCGCCGATGAGTTCGACGAGCTCCTGCGAGACCGCGGTGTCGTGCACCTCGAGTTCGGAGTCGTCGCGTTGGGAGGTCGGGCGCTCGAGGCCGTTCACGGCACCGGAGTCGTTCGTGGCGGGCGTCGACACCGAGCCCGTCTGCGCCTCGTGCGTCTCCGCGAAGGCGCGCTCGAGGCGGTCCTGGAAGTCGCGGTGCGCGTCGTCGTACTCCTGCTGCGTGATGTCACCGCGGCCGACGAGGGCTTCGGTGTACAGCGTGCGGACCGAGCGCTTCGCCTCGATGAGGTTGTACATGAGCGGCTGCGTCATCGAGGGGTCGTCGCCCTCGTTGTGACCGCGGCGGCGGTAGCAGACCAGGTCGATGACGACGTCGCGGTGGAACTCCTCGCGGTACGCGTAGGCCAGGTCCGCGACGCGGGCCACGGCCTCCGGGTCGTCGCCGTTCACGTGGAAGACCGGCGCCTGGATCGTCTTCGCGACGTCGGTCGAGTACACCGAGGTGCGCGCCGACTCGGGCGGCGTCGTGAAGCCGACCTGGTTGTTGATGACGAGGTGCACGGTGCCGCCGGTGCGGTAGCCCCGCAGCTGCGACATCTGCAGGGTCTCGACGACCACGCCCTGGCCGGCCATCGCCGCGTCGCCGTGCACGAGCACGGGAAGCGTGCCGAACGTGCCGGCGGGCTTCCGGTCCTGCTTCGCGCGGACGATGCCCTCGAGCACGCCGTCGACGGCCTCGAGGTGGGACGGGTTGGCGGCGATCGTGACGGGGATGCGGGACCCGTCGGAGGCGCGGAACACACCCTCGGTGCCCACGTGGTACTTGACGTCGCCGGAACCCTGACCGGAGACCGTGCCCGGGAGCTGGGTGCCCTCGAACTCGCGGAAGATCTGGCCGTAGGTCTTGCCGGCGATGTTCGTCAGCACGTTGAGGCGGCCGCGGTGCGCCATGCCGATCGCGACCTCGTCGAGACCGTCCACGGCGGCGTGCTGGATGAGCGTGTCGAGGAACGCGATGGTCGACTCGCCGCCCTCGAGCGAGAACCGCTTCTGGCCGACGTACTTCGTCTGCAGGAAGGTCTCGAAGGCCTCGGCCTCGTTGAGCTTGCCGAGGACGCGGAGCTGCTCGTCCTTCGACGGCTTCGAGTACGGGACCTCGATGCGCTCCTGCACCCAGCGACGCTGCTCCGGGTCCTGGATGTGCATGTACTCGATGCCGACCGTGCGGCAGTAGGCGTCGCGGAGGATCCCGAGGACGTCGCGCAGGGGAGCGGTCGTCGTGCCGGCGAGCCCGCCCGTGACGAACTCCCGGTCGAGGTCCCAGAAGGTCAGCCCGTGGCTCTCGATCTCGAGGTCGGGGTGCGTGCGCTGCCGGTACTCAAGCGGGTCGATGTCGGCCATCAGGTGCCCGCGGACGCGGTAGCTGTTGATGAGCTCCTGCACGCGCGCGGTCTTGTTCACCCGGTGCGCCAGGTCGACGTTGATGTCGTTCGCCCACTGGATCGGCTTGTAGGGGATCCGGAGCGCGGCGAAGATGTCGTCGTAGAAGCCGTGCTGGCCGATGAGCCGCTCGTGCACCTTCTTGAGGAACTCACCCGACCCGGCGCCCTGGATGACGCGGTGGTCGTACGTGCTCGTCAGCGTGATGGTCTTGCCGACGCCGAGCTCGATGAGGGTCTTCGGCGCCGACCCCTGGAACTGCGCCGGGTACTCGAGGGCGCCGGCGCCGACGATGCAGCCCTGCCCCTTCGTGAGACGCGGGACCGAGTGCTCGGTGCCGATGCCGCCCGGGTTCGTGAGGGAGATCGTCGTGCCCTGGAAGTCCGACGGGGTGAGCTTGTTGTCCCGGGCGCGCTTGACGACGTCCTCGTACACGGAGAGGAACTGGCCGAACGTCAGGGCCTCGGCGCGCTTGATGCTCGGGACGAGCAGGGAGCGCGTGCCGTCCTTCTTCGGGACGTCGATCGCGATGCCGAGGTTGACGTGCGCCGGGGTGACGAGGAAGGGCTTGCCGTCGCGCTCCTCGTACGAGACGTTCTGGCTCGGGAACTCCTTGAGCGTCTGCACCATGGCCCAGCCGATCAGGTGCGTGAAGGAGATCTTGCCGCCGCGGGCACGACGCAGGTGGTTGTTGATGACGATCCGGTTGTCGATCATCAGCTTCGCCGGGATGGTCCGGACGCTGGTCGCGGTCGGGACGGTGAGCGACGCGTCCATGTTCGACGCGAGGGTCTTCGCCATGCCGCGCAGCGGGGTGGCGACGTCCTCGTGGGTCTCCTCGTGGTCGTCCGCCGCGTCGTTCGCCTCGGCGGGGATCGGCTGCGGGGACGGCTGGCGCGAGGTGGTGCGGGCCTGGAGCGGGGTCTTCGCCTCTCCCGTGGCGGGCTGCTGCGTGGAGGAGGGGCCGGATGCGGCGGCGGGCTGACCGGCGGGGGCGTCCTGCGCGGCGGCTGCCTGCGCCGGAGCCGGGGTGCTCGAGTCGGCGGCGGCCGGGGTGCTCGAGCCGGCGGCGGCCGGGGTGCTCGAGCCGGTGTCGGCCGGGCTACCGGGGGCGGCGTCCGTCGTGGCGGCCTGCGTCCGGTGGTAGCTCTCGAGGACGGGCCACCAGGACTCGTCGACGCTGTTCCTGTCGGCCACGAACTGCTCGTAGAGCTCGTCCACCAGCCACTCGTTCGCGCCGAAATCGCCCGCGGTCTCGTCCGTTCCGGTCAGATGGCTCGACACAGCCGATCGCCCACTCTCCGTCGATTGATGCTCGTGTGTGTCGTGCGGGGCAACCCTGTCCCGCACGCCGTCAACCCTAGCCGCTCCTCCGTGGCCGCGAGGTGGGAGAGGGCGGGCGAGTCGGGCCTCCCGGCGGGCGTCGCGGGGCCTCTCGGCCGGGCCTGACGCCGCCGCCGTACGATTGACCCCATGAGGTTCTACGAGACGCGGCCGACCCACGACCTGACCTACTCCGACGTCTTCCTCGTCCCGAGTCGGTCGAGCGTGACGAGCCGCTTCGACGTGGACCTCGCGACGGACGACGGCACCGGCGCGACCATCCCGATCGTCAGCGCGAACATGAACTCGGTGACCGGTCCCCGCCTCGCCGCGACGCTCGCCCGACGCGGTGGTCTCGGTGTGCTGCCGCAGGACATGCACCTGCAGGACCTCGCCGAGGCGATCCGCTGGGTGAAGGCGCAGCCGGTCGCGTACGACTCCGCACTCGAGCTCGGCGCCGACGCGACCGTGGCCGAGGCGCTCGAGCAGCTCCTGCCGGTCGAGGGCCGTGGCATCGTCGTACGCGACCCGGCGGGCGAGTACCTCGGCTGCGTGCCGGCGACCCGGCTCGCGACCGCCGGCGCGGACGCCGTCCTCGGCGACCTGCTGCACGGCGCGACGGTCGCGATCGACGCCGAGGACGCCGGCACCCCGCGGCACGTGTACGACGTGCTGACCGCGGCCGGCGTGGACTTCGCCCCGGTCGTGCGGCACGGCAAGGTCGTCGGCACGACGAGCCCGACGAGCGCCATCCGCTCCGACATCTACCGACCGGCCGTGGACGCGTCCGGTCGGCTCCGGGTGGCGGCGGCCGTCGGCATCAACGGCGACGTCGCCGCGAAGGCCTCGGCCCTCGCCGACGCCGGGGTCGACGTGCTCGTCCTCGACACCGCCCACGGCCACCAGGAGGGCATGCTCCGCGCGCTCCGTGCCGTGTCGGCCCTGCAGCTCGGCATCCCGCTCGTCGCCGGCAACGTCGTCACCGCCGACGCCGTCGCGCACCTGGTCGCCGCCGGCGCGTCGATCATCAAGGTCGGTGTCGGCCCCGGTGCCATGTGCACGACGCGCATGATGACCGCCGTCGGGCGCCCGCAGTTCTCCGCGGTGCTCGAGACCGCCGCGGCCGCCCGGTCGCTCGGCGCGCACGTCTGGGCCGACGGCGGCGTCCGTTACCCGCGGGACGTCGCGCTCGCGATGGCCGCCGGGGCGTCCGCCGTGATGATCGGCTCGTGGTTCGCCGGCACGCTCGAGGCACCCGGCGTGCTCCGCCGCGACGCAGCCGGTCGCGCCTACAAGGAGAGCTGGGGGATGGCGTCCGCCAAGGCCGTGCGGGAGCGGTTCGAGCGACTCGACCCGTACGAGCGCGCCCGCAAGGCGCTGTTCGCCGAGGGGATCTCGTCGTCGACGATCTTCCTCGACCCGGAGCGTCCGAGCGTCGAGGACCTGCTCGACATGATCACGACGGGGCTCCGCAGCTCCGCCACGTACGCGGGCGCGACGAGCCTGGCCGAGTTCTCCGACCGCGCGCTGGTCGGCATCCAGTCCGCCGCCGGGTACGAGGAGGGCAAGCCCCTGCCGGTGAGCTGGTAGCGCGGTCGCGCCGCCGACGCCACGACGGACGGGAGGTGGGACCCTCCCGTCCGTCCCGGGTCGCGGGAGCGACCGGCGTCAGCGACGCCGGGTGGCGTCCTCGACGGTGCCGATGAGCTCCTCGAGGATGTCCTCGAGGAAGAGCACGCCCGTCGTCCGCCCCTCGGCGTCGAACGCCCGGGCCACGTGGCGCCCGGCCCCGCGCATGGTGGCGAGCGCGTCCTCGAGGTCCATCTCCGTGTACAGCGAGATGAGCTGCCGGATGCGCTTCGGCGGCACCGGGTCGTCGAACTCGTCCGGCCGCAGGTCGATGACGTCCTTGACGTGCACGTACCCGGTCGGGTCACCGGCGTCGTCGACGAGCACGTAGCGCGAGAACCCGCGCTGCGACACCATCCGCTCGACGTCCGCCGGGGTGGCGTCCTCGTGCAGCGTCACGAGCCCGGACATCGGCACGGCGACGTCCTTGACCTTCTTCTCGGTGAACTCGAACGCCATCCGGAGCGTGCCCGAGTCGTCGGCGAGGGTGCCCTCGCGCCGGGACTGCTCGACGATCGTCTGCACCTCGTCGACCGTGTAGGCGCTGACCGCCTCGTCCTTCGGCTCCACCTTGAAGAGCCGCAGGACGCCGTTCGCGACCTCGTTGAGGCCGACGACCACCCAGTGCAGGCCGTGGCCGATGTACCAGAGCGTCGGGACGAGCATGAGCGCGGCCCGGTCCGGCATCGAGAACGAGATGTTCTTCGGGACCATCTCGCCGAACACGACGTGCAGGAACGACACGAGCAGCAGCGTGAACACGAACGCCACGACGCCGATGACCTCGGCGCTCCACCCGGTCAGGTGCAGCGGGACCTCGAGCAGGTGGTGGATCGCCGGCTCGGACACGTTCAGGATGAGCAGCGAGCAGACCGTGATGCCGAGCTGCGTGGTCGCGAGCATGCGGGTCGCGTGCTCCATCGCCCACAGCGTCATCTGCGCGGCACGGGAGCCCTGCTCGGCCCGCGGCTCGATCTGCGAGCGGCGTGCCGAGATGACGGCGAACTCGGCGGCGACGAAGAACGCGTTGCCCCCGAGGAGGACGAAGAGCCAGAAGATGCCCCACCAGTCGGAACTCATCGGTCGGCCTCCGCGGTGTCGGTCGTCGTCGTGCTCGTCGTCTTCGTGGTGCTCCCCGTCGGGGTGGGGGCGCTCCCGGTGGGGGAGTCGACCGGGTTCGGCGTGTAGCGGATGCGGTCGATCCGACGGCCGTCGAGGCGCTCGACGCGGAACACGCCCGAGTCGATCGCGACCTCGTCACCCACCACCGGGAGCCGTCCGAGCTCCTGCATGAGGAACCCGCCGACGGTCTCGTACGGGCCGTCCTCGGGCACCGTGACGCTCGCGCGGTCCTCGAGTTCGTCCGGACGGAGCAGTCCGGGGAAGGTGAGCCAGCCGCGGCTGCGCACGACGTCGATGCGGGCGCGGTCGTGCTCGTCCGACACCTCGCCGACGATCTCCTCGACCAGGTCCTCGAGCGTGACGACACCGGCCGTCCCGCCGTACTCGTCCACGACGATGACCATCTGGTACCCACGGCCGCGGACCTCGGTCAGCAGCGTGTCGCCGGGCATGGTCTCGGGGACGCGCTCGGCGTCGGTCATCAGCGCGCCGACCGGGACCTCGGC
The DNA here is from genome assembly GCF_003224295.1 of Curtobacterium sp. MCPF17_046. NCBI lineage: Bacteria > Bacillati > Actinomycetota > Actinomycetes > Micrococcales > Microbacteriaceae > Curtobacterium > Curtobacterium sp. MCPF17_046. The sequence goes on from NZ_QKLB01000002.1 coordinate 12,713, forward strand.
GCGCTTCTCGCGCGGGACCGAGACGGCCTGCTTGACGTGCACGAGTCCGACGACGTCGTCCGCGTCCTCCTCGATCACCGGGAAGCGGCTGAAGCCGGTCCGGCGGGCGAGGGCGATGACGGCGTCGGCGCTGTCGGACACACGGATCGTCGACAGTCGCGGCCGGGGCGTCATGACGTCGCTCGCGTTGAGCTCGGAGAACGCCAGCGTCCGCTCGAGGAGCGTCGCGGTGTCCTGTTCCAGCGACCCCTCGGACGCCGAACGGCGCAGCAGCGAGGTGAGCTCCTCGGCGCTCCGGGCGCCGGACAGCTCTTCCTGCGGCTCGATGCCGATCGAGCGGAGCACGGCGTTCGCGGTGCCGTTGAGCACTGCGACCGCGGGCTTGAACACCGTCGTGAAGCCCACCTGGAGCGGCACGACGAGCTTCGCGGTCTGGAGCGGCAGCGCGAGGGCGAAGTTCTTCGGCACGAGCTCGCCGAGGATCATCGACAGCAGGGTGGCGATGACGAGGGCGACGATCGACCCGACGGTCTCGACGACCCCCTCGGGCAGGTCCATCGCGAGGAACGGTGCCTCGAGCAGCTTCGCGATCGACGGTTCGAGCAGGTACCCGGTGAGCAGGGTCGTCAGGGTGATGCCGAGCTGGGCGCTCGACAGGTGCGTCGACGTGACCTTGAGCGCACCGATCACGGGGCTCAGGCCGGATTCGCCGCGGTCGCGGCGGGCTTCGACGTCGGCGCGGTCGAGGTTGACGAGCGAGAACTCGGAGGCCACGAAGACCCCGGTGCCGAGCGTCAGCAGGATGCCGCCGATCAGCATGAGGACGTCGACGGGGCTCACGAGGCACACCTCGGAGTCGGGCAGCTCACTGTGTGAGCGGCGGGCATGTGATGGTCAGCGCAACTAGGAGGGTCGTCCACAATGAGGGAATCGTACCGGGCGCTCGCTCGGAGGAACCGAGGAGGCGTCCGGTCGGTGCGCCGGGCCTCCCGGCCGATCCCGGCCCGCCGTCACTCCGTCGGTCGCCGTCACCCCGTCGGGGCGGCGAGTTCCTCGAGCGCCGACCGCAGGGCCGCCGCCGAGGTGAAGTGCACGCCGACCGCACCGACCGCGTCCGCGCCGGCGGCGTTCTCCGCACGGTTGTCGACGAACACCATCGCGGCGGGCTCGATCCCGAGGCGGTCGCACGTGTCGCGGTAGATGGACGCGTCCGGCTTGAGCACGTGCTCCTCCGCGCTCACCACGACGGTCTCGAACATCGAGCCCATCGGCGAGTACCGGTAGGGGTCGCCGAAGTCGAACCCCGCGTTCGACAGGAGCGCCAGGCGCGTGCCGGCGTCGTGCAGTTCCTCGACGAGCGCCAGGACCTCGGGGTCGACGTCGAACCACCCGGTGTAGTCGAGCGCCCAGAACCGGTGGATCTCGGTCACCGACCAGGACCGCCCGGTCCGTTCGCCGATCGCCCGCCAGTAGGCGAGCACGGAGAGGTCGCCACGGTCCAGGTCGTTCCGGAGCTCCTGGTACACGGGGAACAGCTCGTCGGCCTCGAGCCCCGTCGCCTCGAGCAGCGCGGCACGGGCGGCGTGCGGGGTGCGGCTGATCACCTCGCCGTAGTCGAAGACGACGACACGGCCGGGCAGGGACAGGCTCATGCCCGTCACCGTACCGTGGGGACGATGAACGACTTCGTCTCCGTCCGACCCGCCGACGCCGCCGCCTGGATCACCGTGCCCACCGGTGACACCTCGAAGTACCGGCGCGGGGTCCTCGGGGTCGCCACCGGTTCCGCCGCCTACCCGGGTGCCGCGGTCATGGGCGTCGACGCCGCCGTGCACACCGGGCTCGGCATGGTCCGGTACGTCGGACCCGACCGTGCCACCGACTTCGTGCTCGCCCGACGGCCGGAGATCGTCGCCGGGGTCGGCCGCGTGCAGGCGTGGCTCGTCGGGTCGGGCATCTCGGCGGCCTCGCTGGACGAGCTCGACGCGACGACCCGCGACGGCTTCGCGCACGCGTCCGAGGACGGCGTGCCGGTCGTCGTCGACGCCGGTGCGATCCCGCTCGTCGACCTCGGGCCGCTCGCGGTCCTCACCCCGCACGCCGGCGAGGCAGCGTCCCTGCTCGGGGTCTCCCGTGACGAGGTGGAGGGGGACCCGCAGACAGCGGCGCTGCGTGCCGCCGGACAGACCGGGAGCGTCGTGCTGCTCAAGGGTGCGGACACGCACGTCGTCACGCCCGACGGCGGGGTCCGGCTGGTGGCGTCCTCGGCGACGCCGTGGCTCGCCGCGGCCGGTGCTGGGGACGTCCTCGGCGGGGTGCTCGGAGCCCTCGTCGCAGCGCGGGCCGGGACGAGCGAGGTCGGGTCGGAGGAGCTGGCGCACCTCGCCGCCGCCGCTGCGGTCGTGCACGGGGTCGCGGCACGTCGGGCGTCGCGTGGCGGCCCGTTCCCGATGACGGGACTCGTGGAGCAACTGCCGGGTGTGGTGCGGGACCTCGCGGTGCGGGGCGACGCGCAGGCGGACTGACGGGCCGCCGGTCTGGACCGAGGGACTGACGGGAGGCGCGGTGCCGACCGGTGCCGCGCCTCCCGGCCGTCAGGTGGTCGCGTCGCGACCTTCGAGACGGGTGGTCAGGAGGCGGGCGTGGCGTGCACGAGGAACTCGACCGCGCCTGCGTCGTCGACCTTGACGAACCCGAGGTCCGGGGCCTGCACCGAGTAGTCCGAGAACGTGATCGGGATCGAGCCGGAGACGTCGACGCCGTCACCGCTGAGTCCGACCTGCAGCGTCGCGGTGACCGGCTTCGTGACGCCGTGCAGGTCGAGCGTGCCGGTGGCCCGCACCTCGGTGGTGGCGTCGCCCGACGGGACCGCGTCCTCGATCGGCTCCGTGAGCGTGAAGGTGGCGGTCGGGAACGCCTGGGTGTCGAGCGCCGAGTCGCGGAAGTACGAGTCGCGCTGCTCCGAGTCGGTGGCGATGTCGCCGACCTGCACCGTGATCGTGGCCGCGCTGATCGTCGTCCCGTCGACGGTCGCCGTGCCGGTGACGCTCGACGTGCGACCCGTGACGGTGACGTCGGAGCCGTTGAGGACCTCGTGCACGCGGTAGCCCGCCTCGGACCCGTCGCCGATCGTCCACTCGCCGGACAGGTCCTCCGGCTCGAGCGTGGAGGGCGCACGGGTGGCGGCGACGCTGGGTGTGGCCGAGGCCTTCGCGTTCTCGGTGGACGTGTAGGCGCGGGTGCCGACCACGACGGCGACGACCGCGACGGCCAGGACGACGACGGCGATGACGAGCCACGTCATGAGACGGCGGCGCGGGCGGCGGGGCGCGGGACGGTCCGGTGCTGGGGTCACAGGAGGACGGTGACACGTCACTCTCCGGATCGGCTGTGGATCCGGGTCGGCTGTGGATCCAGCTCGGCTGTGGGCCAGGGTCGCCGTGGTGCCCGGACGGCGGTGGCAGCGTCACCGGCCCTGTGGACAGCGGCGGTCGGCCCGTCCCGACTCGGTACGCTCATCCGGTGCGCAGGAACCCGTGGCCGGAGATCGTCGCGTTCGTGGTCGCGTTCGCCGCGGTGCACGCGCTGCTCTGGACCCTGACCCTCGTCGTCCCGAACCAGCCGATCGGCGACGTGACGATCACGTACCGTCGCTGGATCGAGTCCGGGCACGCCTCGCACTTCTGGGTGGGGATCGACGCCCCGTGGGTGTACCCGATCCTGGCGATCGTGCCGATGGCTGCCGCATCACTCGGCGGGACCGCGGCGATCGGCACCGGCTGGTTGCTGCTCATGGTGCTGCTGCACGCGGTCGTCTGCGCGGTGCTCTGGCGCTACCGGTCGTTCGGCGTCCGGGTCGTCTGGTGGTGGCTGGCGTTCCTGCTCGCGCTCGGGCCGATCGGCCTCGGACGCGTGGACACCGTCGCCACCGCGGTCGCGCTCGTCGGGGTCGCGTCCGTCGCGGCCCGTCCGGGGATCGCCGCCGCGGTGTTCACCGTCGCCGCGTGGGTCAAGGTCTGGCCGGCGGCGCTCGTCGGCGTGCTCGTCGTCCTCCGTCGCGGGCGTCGTGTCGAGGTGGTCGCGGGAGCACTCACGGTCACCGGGCTCGTGGTGCTCGTGGACGTGCTGTTCGGCGGCGCCGCGTACCTGTTCTCGTTCATCGGCGAACAGACCGGGCGCGGCCTGCAGATCGAGTCGCCGCTCGCGACGCCGTACCTGTGGGCGGCAGCGGCGCGGGTGCCGGGCGCCGCGGTGTTCTACGACCAGGAGATCCTGACCTTCGAGGTGTCCGGTGCCGGGACGGAGGTCGTCGCAGCGCTCTCGACCCCGCTCATGGCCGTCGTCGTCGTGGTGGGCGTCGTCCTCGCCCTGCTCGCCGTCCGCACCGGCGCGCAGCGGGCGCGGGTGGCTCCGGTCCTCGCGCTGCTGTTCGTGGCGGCGCTCATCGCGACGAACAAGGTCGGGTCACCGCAGTACATCGGCTGGTTCGCCGTGCCGGTGGTCTGGGGGCTCGTCGCCGGGCGCGGCAGTGCGTGGCGGTTCCTGCCGGTCGCCGGGGCGATGCTGCCGATGGCCTTCCTCACGCAGCTCGTCTACCCGGCGTACTACGACCAGGTGCTCGGTGTGCAGCCGTGGATCCTCGTCGTGCTGTCGCTGCGGAACCTGCTGGAGGTCGCGGTGCTCGTGTGGTCGGTCGTCGTCCTGGTCCGGATGTGGCGGGACGGGATCGAGCCACGGGCCTCCCGTCCGGCCACCGGAGCCGGGCACGCGGACCGCGAGCGGGGCAGGATGGGCGCATGATCGTCGCCTTCTCCATCGCCCCGTCCGGCGGACCCGCTGCGAACGAGGACGGTTCCGTGCACGACGCCGTCGCCGCGGCCGTCCGGGTCGTCCGCGAGTCCGGACTGCCGAACCGCACCTCGTCGATGTTCACCGAGATCGAGGGGGAGTGGGACGAGGTGTTCGACGTCGTCAAGCGGGCGACCGAGGCCGTCGCACCGTTCGGCACCCGCATCTCGCTCGTGCTCAAGGCGGACATCCGACCGGGGCACACGGGGGAGATCGACGGGAAGCTCGAGCGGCTCGAGGCGGCGCTGGGGGACTGAGCGGCGCGGCCTGGGAGTCCGGTTCGGGCCGAAGCGCACGAGCTGGCGGCCGTCGAGCCGGCGAGGACGGCGAGGACGGTCAGGAACACCGGCTGGTCATTGCTGGTCGTCCTTCCGGTCTGTCCGGCCCGGCGACGAGTCGCGGGTGAAGACGTAGTCAGGCCGGGGCGCCTCGAGCGTCCGGACGAAGAAGCCGAGTTCGTCGCGGTCGAGGTACGCCTTGCGGACGAGGAGGTCCGCGGAGTACAGGCGGAGTTCCCGCGGGTCGTCCGCTGACAACCGCCAGTTCCCAGAGAAGTCCACGGCAGCCCGTCCGTCCTCGCAACCGGTAGGGCTGCCCGCGGAGACCTCTGTGCCGCAGGCGATGGAAGCCGGGATGGCGTGCGCGGTGTAGGTGTGATCGGCGGCGAGCTGGAACCGCGCCACAGAGTCTCCGCTCTCCGGTCGCAGCCGCCACGTCCCGACGTAGTCCTGCGGACCGGGCGCGGCCGGCACGGTGCAGCCCGTCAGTGTCAGTGTCAGTGTCAGGGCCGCGAGCAGGCGAGCGATACCCGTCCGACGAGTTGTCACCGTTGTGTTCCCCCCCCCGCCCATGGAAAGCGGCGCGTACACCTCGAACCTAATGCAGCAGGTTCGGCACCGCCCTCGGAGGACCGATCCGTACAGGCGAAGAGCAGCCCCGCGTGGGCGCCCGGTGTGGGTCCGTCCGACACGCCGCCGACGTCGACGCGATGTCGGCGGTCGGGTGTGTGCTGTCTCCATCAGCCGGTGCACGAGCACCGGCACCACGACGGAAGGAGCCCGCTCATGATGCACGACGGTTGGTGCCCGGACTGTGACCTCCGCTCGGTCGTGATCGACGTCGACGACCAGGGCGACAACGCCTGGGCGAGCTGCACCGAGTGCGGCTCCGGGTGGGTGCACCGCGACGACCTGCCGGAGGCGCGTACCGCCTCCCGTGCGCCGGAGCAGCGCGCAGCCTGAGGCGCCCGCGTCCGCGGCCCTGCCGATCGGGAATCCCGATCGGCAGGGCCGCGTTCTGCCGTCTGGTCGTCGTCCACATCGCGTGCGGGTCGAATCGATCCGACCGGTGTCTTCCGTCGCCGTGTTGGAGCGGTCTACACTGTTCCAGCCGCGACCTCGGTCGTCCACCGCCTCCGATCCCACCGTGCTCCGGCACGAGAACAGGTCCCATGTCGCAGCTCACGCCGGCCCGCCGCACGCTCGCCATCCTCGCCCTCGCGCTCGGTGGGTTCGCCATCGGCACGACCGAGTTCGTCGCGATGGGCCTGCTGCCGAACATCGCCGAGGCGCTCCTGCCCGGGCAGTACGCGGCCGACCCCGAGGGCGGCGTCGCGCACGCGGGATGGCTCGTGAGCGCATACGCCCTCGGTGTGGTCGTCGGAGCGCCGACGATCGCCGCGATGTCGGCCCGGTTCCCCCGCAAGGGCCTGCTCATGGTGCTGCTGATCGGGTTCGCGGTCGCGACGGTCGCGAGCGCTGTGTTGCCGTCCTTCGGGCTCGTCGTCGTCGCACGCTTCGTCGCCGGACTCCCGCACGGCGCGTACTTCGGCATCGCCTCGATCGTCGCCGGCGACATCATGGGTCCGGGCAAGCGGGGCAAGGGCATCGCACTCGTGCTCCTCGGCCTCTCCGTCGCGAACGTCGTCGGCGTGCCCGCGGTGACGTGGATCGGGCAGGTCGCGAGCTGGCGTGTCGCTTACGGCGTCGTCGCCGCCCTGTTCGCCCTGACCTTCCTCGCGGTCTCCGCGTTCGTCCCCCGCAGCGCGCGGGATGTCCACGCGACCATCGGCCGTGAGCTCCGGGTCTTCCGCCTGCCGCAGGCGTGGATCGTGATGAGCCTCGGCGCGGTCGGGTTCGGCGGGTTCTTCGCCGTCTACTCGTACATCTCGCCGCTCGTGCAGAACGTCACCGGCCTGTCGGAGTCCACCGTCCCCCTGGTGCTCGTCGTCGTCGGGCTCGGGATGGTCGTCGGCGGCCTGCTCGGTGGGTTCCTGGCCGACCACAGCGTGAAGGCCACCATCTTCGTGGGGCTCTTCGCCCTGATCGGCGCGCTGCTCGTGACGGTGCTCACCGCGCAGTGGGTCGTCGGGCTCTTCGTCGGCGCGTTCCTGCTCGGAGCGACCTCGTCCGCGATCCCGCCGGCGGTGCAGTCCCGCCTGATGGACATCGCCGGCGACGCCCGGACCATCGCGGCAGCGCTCAACCACTCGGCGTTCAACCTCGGCAACTCGCTCGGTGCGGCCCTCGGCGGGGCAGTCATCGCGGCCGGCTTCGGGTTCCTCGCGCCGGGCTGGCTCGGCATCGGTCTGGCGCTGCTCGGCGTCGTCGTCGCGGTGATCAGCTACGCGGTGGAGGGCCGCTCGAAGCGTCGCGCAGCGGCGCTCCGGACGGCGGGTGCGAGCACCGGCCCGATCCGCGAGGTCGTGTCCACGCACTGACGCGTCCCCGGCCCCACCCGGCGTCCGTCGGGCTCGACGGGGCGCGCTGACTGGTGCCGCGCCTCCCGTGCGCACAGCGATGTCGACGCATCCGGCTGCTGTCGTCGCGGTTCCACGACGCGCCGCGTGTGCACCGTTCCGGTTCCACGATTGCGGCATCTCGACGCTCGAGATGCCGAGATTCCGGAACCTGGCAGGGCGCGGCGATGCCGGAACCTGGCGGGGCGCGGCGGGTCGGCGCGCTGCTACAGCCCGTGCGGGGACCCGTCCTGCAGGATGATGCCGTCGGTGATCGCCCGCTTCCGGAGCGCCACCTTCGTGCCCACGTCGAAGCCGGCGACGCGGTACTTCTCGCGGATGCGCTTGAGGTAGCTCTTCGCGGTCTCCTCGGAGATGCCGAGCTGGTACGCCACGCTCTTCACGGGCTCGCCGCCGCCGTAGAGCGCCATCACGCGACGCTCCTGCGCGCTGAGCTTCGGGACGCCGCCGACGTCCCCGGAGTTGATGGCCAGGTCGAGTTCGGCGGAGACGTACTGCTCGCCGCGCTGCGCCGTCCGGATCGCCTCGACGATCATGGCCGCGTCCTCGCTCTTGACGAGGTAGCCGAGGGCACCGGCGCCGAGGGCCTCGCGGACGACGTTCGGCTCCGAGTACGTGCTCATCACGACGGTCTTCACGCCGGCGGTCTTCAGCGTCGAGATCTTCAGCGAGACCGGGATCGAGTCCTTGAGGTCGAGGTCGAGGAGCACGACGTCGACCGGGAACCCCGGGCTGGTGAGCAGCTCGGGCCAGGTGGTGACCGCGGTGACCATCTGGATGTCGTCCGCGGCGTTGCGGATCCACTCGGTCAGGGCGCTGAGGAGCATCCGGTGGTCGTCGACGAGTGCGAGTCTGATCGGTTCCGCTGGAGTCGCCATGCTCGGCGTCCTTTCTCGTGGTGTCCGTCCGGGGCCTGCCGATCCTAGGAGGGTCGGTGGTCCGGTCTGGGGAGGCTGGCCTGGTTGTCCGCATGACGCACGTCGACGGTGCCGGGAGGCGCGGGGTGCGTCACATCTGCGGGTGCCGGTCAACGACGCAGTGCGCGGTGACGTGCAGCACGCCGTCCCGCACGCTGTCGGTGTACGGGCCGATGCGCTGGAGGGCGGCCCACGCTGCGGGCCCGAGGCGCCGACGGGGGACCCCGCGGGACTCGATGACGACGGGGACGTCCATCCGGTCGTCGCTGACCGGGTGCCCGTCGGTCCCGACCGGTCCGAGGGTGACCGACACGACGGGGGCGCCGGGTTGCTGGCTCCGGCCGTCGCCGACCATCAGCCAGAGGGCCTGGAGCAGACCGTCGCGCTGCGCCGGGGACAGGTGTCCGGCCAGGGCGCCGGGGTCGGCGACGGCGACGGCGCGACCCAGCCGATCCGACTCGGTGATGGCGTGGTACAGCCATGTCTCGCGACGGCCCTCGATGAGGTGCAGGCGGAGTTCGGTCGCGAGGGAGGCGGCGACGGAGGCGGACGCGTCCGACAATGGCAACGGGTCGGATCCGTTCGCGACGGCGTCCAGGAGCTTCTCGGCTGCGAGGTCGAGCCGGGCGAGTTCGTCCGATGCGAGCATCCCGACGGCGAACTGCGGCGCACCGACGTTGCTCTGCACGAGGACCCGGTCGAGTTCGCGCTGCACGAGCTGGCGGAACCGGTGCACGACGAAGAGCGCGAGCGACGGCGGCACGACCGTCACGGACAGGAGCGTCACGAGGCCGGGGAGCGTCTCGGGGTTGATCGGCGTGGAGACGACCGCGTAGACGACGAAGGCCAGCCCGAGGCCGACGATCGCCGCGATGACCTCGCGCGCGGGCCGGAGGGTCGTGATCGGCAGGAGGGCGAACCCGGCCGCCATCGACGCGGTCGAGGTGTGCCCGAGGTCGTGCTGGGACCAGATGCCGATGAAGTCGAGCGCGACGACGCTGGCGAGCACGACGCAGATGAGGCCGAACGCGAGACCGGTCAACCGCTCGCCGTAGGTGAGGACGATGGCGATGACGCAGGTCGCGGCGGCCACGAAGAGGAGCCACGCGCTGGCGGTGAACCAGGGGTTGCCGTAGTCCTCCCAGTGCACGAGGAAGAAGACGATGCCGCCGAGTGCCTCGAGACCGGTCAGGACGGCCGCACCGAGCCCGAGGTGGCCGGCTCCGAGGGAGGCGCCGGGCTGGGCGGCCTGGCGGAGCGAACGTGCACCGGTCGACGTGGAGGGGAGGCCGCGCGCCTGCCGACGCTCGGTGCCCCGGTACCGTTCCCGGGCCTCCCGGCGGGTACGGGGTGCGTCCTGTTCACCGGTGAGCGCCCGGCTGATGGTGTCCTCGGGGATGCGGCTCACCGCGGTGCCTCCAACACGACCGTGGTGCCGGAGCCCGGCGCGGAGAAGAGCCGGGCGTCGCCGCCGACCTCACGGAGACGGTTCACGACGCTCTCCTTGAAGCCAAGTCGTTCGGAGCTGACGGCGTCGAGTTCGAAGCCGACGCCGGAGTCGGTGACCATGGCGCGGACCATCGCCTCGTCGTGCACGATCGTGACGTGCGCCTCGGGGACCCCGGCGTGCCGACGGACGTTCTCGAGGCACTCGCCGAGCGCGAGCAGGAAGGCGTCGAGGACGTGGGTCGGCAGGAGGACCTGTCCGGTGCCGTGCCAGGCGACCTCGAGCCCCATCCGGCCGAACCGCTGCTTGACCGACTCGAGGGTCTGCCCGAGCGGGGACTCCTCGGTGCGGGTGAGCGAGTAGTCCCCGGACTGCTGCGGCTGCGGGGTCGCGCCGAGGCGGAGGTGGCGGAGGAGGCGGGCGTCCTCGGCGGCCTGCTCGCGCATCGCGTGCTCGGAGACGCCGACACCGCTGTGCGCGAGGAGGGTCAGGGTCGCGAGGACGGTGTCGTGCAGCAGGCGTGCTCCCTGCCGCCGCTGCGCCTCGGTCTCGCTGGCCTGCCGTTCGGCGCGGTGCGCTGTCCCGATCGTGTAGATGCGTCGCGCCACGCGGGGGATGCTCCGGCTGATCCACACCGCGACGACGGCGACGAGCACCCAGCCGAGCAGGACACCGCTGACGGGCAGGGAGAGGACCGTGCCGCTCGCCCACGACATCAGGGTGACCGAGACGACACCGGCGGCGGCCGCGATGCCGAGGCCGACGGGGTGTCCGCGCTGCGCCATGAGGAGGGAGGCCAGTCCGCCGCCGGCGAGCGGCACGAGCGCGCTCGCGATGACTCCGCGGTCGTCGGGGGCGACGGCGGTGGCGAGGACCGCGACGGCGCCGAGACCGCTCAGCACCGTGAGGGCGGTCCACCAGGTCGACCCGTTCCACCCGAAGGCGACGAGTGCACCGATCATGACGGCGATGCACGTGAACCCGACCACGAGCGGCAGCGCGGGCACGGCAAGCGACGTGGCCACGGCGACGACGCTGACGAGCGCGCAGACGATGCCCACGACACGCGTCGTCGACCGGAGGAGGCGGTCGCGTTCCTGCGCGAGGAGTTCCATCGTTGGTCCTGGCTGTTCCTGGTTCGGGAAACTGGTTGGTCTTGGGAAACCGAGCACTGGTCGAGACCGTGCACTCTGCATCATTCCACGGGCGACACTCGTTGTGGGGTGTTCGGCGCGCGGGGGTCGACGGATCGGTCTGCGGGTGTCCCGTCTTCCGAGGACACGCGCTGCACCCCGATCAGACGAGCAGGCGCCGGAGATGCGCGCCGACGGCCTCGGACTCGATGAGGAAGCCGTCGTGGCCGAACTCGCTCGTGATCACCGCGGCCCGGTCACCGTCGAGCGTGTCGGGCACCCCGGCGGCGATGCGGTGCTGGTCCTCGACCGGGAACAGACGGTCGCTCGAGACGCCGACGACGAGGGTCCGTGCGGTCACACGGGCCAGGGCCGCGGCGACCCCACCGCGGCCGGCCCCGACGTCGTGCGAGTCCATCGCGTGTGTGAGCGCGACGTACGAGGCCGCGTCGAACCGCCGGGTGAACTTGTTGCCGTGGAAGTCGAGGTAGCTCTCCACCGAGAACCGGCCGTCGTCGCCGAGCGGGGAGACGTCGCTCTGCCACGTCCGGGCGAACCGGCCGTTGAGCTCGTCCGAGGCGCGGTAGGTCATCATCGCCATCCGTCGCGCGAGCGCCAGCCCCCGGTGCGGCCCCTCGCCGGGTTCGGCGTCGTGGTGGTCGCCGCCGGCGAAGCCCGGGTCCATCTGGATCGCCGCCCGCTGCAGGGAGTTGGCGGCGATCTGGTCCGCGGTGGTCTGCGCGGTCGTCGCGAGCACGGCGAGGCGCGCCACCCGCTCCGGGGCGGTGACCGCGAGTTCCAGCGCGTGCATGCCGCCCATCGAGCCGCCGACGACGGCCGCGAACCGGTCGATGCCGAGTCGGTCCGCCAGCCGCAGCTGCGTCGCCACCTGGTCGCGGGCGGTGACGAACGGGAAGCGGGAGCCCCACTCGACGCCGTCCGGTGCCAGCGATGAGGGGCCGGTCGTGCCCTGGCACCCGCCGAGCATGTTCGGCGCGACGACGAAGAACCGGTCGGTGTCGATCGCCCGCCCCGGCCCGACCACATCGCCCCACCAGCCGGCGGTGCGGTGGCCGGGGCCGGCGGGTCCGGTGACGTGCGAGTCGCCGGTCAGGGCGTGCAGCACCAGGACGGCGTTGTCCCGGGCGGGGGAGAGCGTCCCCCAGGTCTCGTACGCCACGCGGACGGCGGGGACGAGCCCGCCGCGGACGGTCTGCTCGCCGAGGTCCTCGAACCGGCGTGCCCCGGGCGGGTCACCCGGTCGCCACGCACCCGTCACGGGCGGTTTGCCGAGCGTGCGGAGTTCGGCGCCGGGCACCAGGGTGGACGGCACGGAGTCCTCGGGGGTCGTCTGCCAGTCCATCGTGGGGACCAGTCTGCCGGGAGGCCCGCCGCACCGTCGCCGTGTTACGTCGCGACGGGCCGCGGAACGCGACGTGGGCGGTTCCGCGCAGCGGTGGACCGCTGCGGGGAACCGCCCACGTTCCGTGCGGCGGGGCTAGGCGCGCAGGCCCGCCTGGGCGACGGCCCGTGCGGCGGCGAGCCCGGCCTCCAGGTCGGCCTTGAGGTCCTCGACGTTCTCGATCCCGACCGACAGGCGGACGAGCCCCGGCGTCACACCCGTCGTGAGCTGCTGTTCGGGCGTGAGCTGCGAGTGCGTCGTCGACGCCGGGTGGATGACGAGGGAGCGGACGTCGCCGATGTTCGCCAGGTGCGAGAACAGCTGCAGCTCGTCCACGAGCGCGCGGCCCGCGTCCACACCGCCCTTGAGCTCGAAGGACAGCACCGCACCGACACCCCGCGGCGCGTACTTCGTCGCGGCGGGGTACCAGGGGCTGGTCGGCAGGCCCGCGTACGCCACCGTCGCGACGTCCGGGTGCCGGTCGAGCCACTCGGCGATCTCCTGCGCGTTCGCGACGTGGCGCTCGATCCGGAGGCTGAGCGTCTCGATGCCCTGCAGGAGCGCGAAGGCGGTGTCAGGGGAGTTCGACGCACCGAGGTCACGGAGCAGCTGCACCCGCGCCTTGACGATGTACGCGACCGCGTCGCCGACGACCTGCGAGAACACCGCCCCGTGGTACGACGGGTCCGGGGTGCTGAACTCCGGGAACCGCTCGGCGTGCTCGGACCAGGCGAACGTGCCGCCGTCCACGATGAGCCCGCCGATGACCGTGCCGTGCCCGCCGAGGAACTTCGTCGCCGAGTGCACGACGATGTCCGCCCCGTGCTCGAACGGCCGGATGAGGTACGGCGTCGCGATCGTGTTGTCGACGATGAGCGGCACCCCGGACTCGTGCGCGACGCCCGCGACGGTCTCGATGTCGAGCACGTTGATCCGCGGGTTGCCGATCGTCTCGGCGAAGAACAGCTTCGTGTTCGGGCGGACCGCGCGACGCCACTCCTCGGGGTCGTCCTGGTCCTCGACGAACGTCGTCTCGATGCCGAGCTTGGCGAGCGTGTACTTGAACAGGTTGTACGTGCCGCCGTAGATCGACGACGACGAGACGATGTGGTCGCCCGCGCCCGCGATGTTGAGCACCGCGTAGGTCTCCGCCGCCTGGCCGCTCGACACGAGGAGGGCGCCGGTGCCGCCCTCGAGTGCCGCGACCCGCTGTTCGACGACGTCGTTCGTCGGGTTCATGATCCGCGAGTAGATGTTGCCCGGCTGCGCCAGCGCGAACAGGTCGCGGGCGTGGTCCGAGTTCTCGAACACGTACGAGGTCGTCTTGTAGATCGGCGTCGCCCGGGCACCCGTCGTCGGGTCCGGAGCGGCACCCGCGTGCACCTGCGTGGTCTCGAACCGCCAGGCGGCTGCGTCGTTCGTGGTCATCGTGGCTCCTGTTCCGTCCGGTCGGTCGTCGGGTCGACCCGCAGCAGCCGGGAGGCCCACCACACCTGGTCGTCGCGGCTCACGCTAACGACGCCGCAGGGCAGGCACCAGCGTGCGTGACGTCGGACGTAACGCGACCGCCGGGTCGTCGGACAGGCGTCAGGCCGGGTCCTTGCGGAACAACCAGTCGACCTTCGGCTCGAGCAGCCACCGCATCCCGCGCCGGACGAACGGCTGCGCGAGGAACAGGCTCACCGCGCACGCGAGCAGCACCATGAGCAGCACGTACGGCCACGCCGAGTGCTCCCCGGCCAGGATCCCGGACTCGCGGATGGGGTAGAGCACGAACGTGTGCAGGAGGTAGACGTACATCGTCGCCGCACCGAACCGGGTCAGCCAGACCGTCCGGCGGGGCACGAGCAGCAGGAACGCCGCCGTGAGCAGCGCCGCGAACAGCATCAGCCCGAAGCGGACGCCACCGGCCCACCACGTGTCCTCGCCGAGCCCGGAGTACGAGTCGTCGTAGAAGAACCAGTGGTGCAGGTCGAACTGCTCGAACTGCGGGGTGAACAGCACGCACGCTGCCGCCCACGCGGCGAAGAGCAGCGCCGCGACGACCCGCACCCGGACCACGACCCGGCGGGGCGCCTCGTACCAGCGGTCGAACACGCCCCACTGCTTGACCTGCCACCCGAGCAGGAAGAACGGCAGCAGGCTGATCGCGCGCGACAGCGAGAGCGTCGAGTCGACGTTGTCGAAGTACCCGACGCCGATGCTCAGCACCACCGCCCAGAACAGCGGCCACCGCAGCTGCGCGAGGTACGGCAGGATCAGCCGGAAGATCCCCAGCGCGAGCAGGAACCACAGCGTCCACGTCGGCTTCGTCGGGTTGAACTCCTTGCCGCCCTCGACGATCCCCTGCACCACGGTCCAGATCGTCTGCATGACGATGTACGGCACGACGATGTCCGTGAACGTCCGCCGCATGCGCTGCGCGGTCGGGGTGTCCGCCGACGAGAAGTACCCGCTGATCACGCCGAACGCCGGCATGTGGAAGGCGTAGATGAACGTGTACAGCGCCAGAGCGTGCTCGCTGCCCGTCGTCTGCCGCTGGATCGCGTGCCCGATCACCACGAGGGTCACCGCGACGAACCGCGAGGTGTCCCACAGTGGGATGCGGCGCTTCGACCGACCCGCCTCGAGCGGAGCGGCCGGGACCGAAGGCGCGGGAGGAGCGGCGTCCGTCGTCATCTCCCGCACGTTACCGTCCGGCGGCCCCCGGCGTGTCGGTAGCGTTGACGACACCCCGCACCACCGACCACCACGAGGAGCACCATGAGCAACCGTCGAGCCGTCGTCACCGGAGCCAGTTCGGGGATCGGGGCCGCCACCGTCCGGCGCTTCCGCCAGCACGGGTGGGACGTCCTCGCGGTCGCGCGCCGGGCCGACCGGCTCGAGGCGCTCGCCGCGGAGACCGGTGCGGACACGCTCGTCGTCGACGTCACCTCGGACGCGGACGTGTCGGCGCTCGCCGCCCGCGTGGACGAGCTCGGCGGGGCGGACGTGCTCGTCAACAACGCCGGGGGAGCGTTCGGCTCGGCGTCCGTGGAGGAGTCCGACGTCGAGGACTGGCGCGCGATGTTCGAGGTGAACGTCCTCGGCACGAAGCGGGTCACCGCGGCGCTGCTGCCGGCGCTGCGCCGCCGTGCGGCGGCGACGGGCGGTGCGGACGTCGTCACCGTGACGAGCACGGCCGGGTTCGTCACCTACGAGAACGGCGGCGGCTACGTGGCCGCGAAGCACGCCGAGCACGCCCTCGTCGGTGTGCTCCGGCTCGAGCTCAACGGCGAGCCGATCCGCGTCGTGGAGATCGCCCCCGGCATGGTGAAGACCGAGGAGTTCTCCGTCGTGCGGTTCGGCGGCGACACCGCGGCGGCCGCGGCCGTCTACGACGGGGTCGAGGCGCCGCTCGTGGCGGACGACGTCGCCGAGGCGATCGTGCACGCCGTGGAGCTGCCGCCGCACGTCAACCTCGACCTCGTGACGGTCCGTCCGGTGGCGCAGTCGGCGCAGCACAAGCTCGCCCGCGGGCCGCTCACGCCCAAGGGGCAGGCCGCAGCGCCCGGGCGGTGACGACGGGTCGCGGGCGGCGCATCCCTGCCGGTACCGTGGGCGGATGCCGATCAGCAGCGAACCAGCGGAGCCGTCCGCCTCGTCGACCGTGACCGTGACGAGCGGACCGGAGGTGCTCGGCTGGCTCGAGTTCGGCGACGCCGCACGCCTGCTCGCCAAGGACGTCCTGTCCGCCGGGTTCGAGCCCGAGGTGGTCGTGGCCGTGGCCCGCGGCGGGCTCATCATCGCCGGTGCCGTGGCCTACGCGCTCGGCACCAAGGAGTGCGGCTCGATCAACGTCGAGTTCTACACCGACGTCGAGCAGCGCCTCGAGGAGCCGGTCGTGCTCGCGCCGGCCCTCGACGCGTCGAGCCTCGCCGGCAAGCGGGTCCTGGTCGTCGACGACGTGTCGGACTCCGGCCGCACCCTCGCGCTCGTGGTCGACATCATCCGGAACGCCGGTGCCGACGTCCGCAGCGCCTGCCTCTACTCCAAGCCCGGCACGGTGCTCGAGCCCGACCACGTGTGGCGCCGGGTCGACGGCTGGATCACGTTCCCGTGGAGCGCCCTCGCGCCGGTGACGGCCGAGTCGTGAGCATCCACCTGGTCGGCGGCGGCCCCTTCGTCGCCGCGGACGTCGCCGCCGCCTTCACCGCCGAGGCCACCGCTCGCTCCGCCGCGGTCGGGCGCACCGTCCCCCGCATCGCGCTGCTGTCCGTCGCCGGTGCCGACGGCAGGTCGCCCGGCTCGACCGCCGACATCGCCGAGGTCCTCGGCGGTGCCCGTGCGGCCGAGGTCCTCGTCACCGAGGTCCCCGCCGGCGGGGTCTTCGACACGACGGTCCTCAGCGACGTCGACGCCCTGGTCGTCAGCGGCGGCCGGACCCCGGACTACCTGGACGCCGTCACGCCGCTCGTCGACCAGATCCGCCTGCTCGTGTCGGACGGTCTGCCGTACCTCGGGTACTCCGCCGGTGCGATGATCGCCGCGGACCGCGCCCTGGTCGGCGGACACCGGATCGGCGGCGTCGAGGTCTGCCCCGAGGATGCCTCCGAGGGCCTGGACGAGGTCGAGCTCCGCGAGGGACTCGGACTCGTCGACCTCACCATCGACGTGCACGCCGCGCAGGCCGGCACCCTCGCCCGCCTCGTCGCGAGCGCCGAGGCCGAGTTCGTCACCGCGGGTCTCGCCATCGACGAGGACACCGCGCTCGTCGTCGGCGAAGGTGCGCTCGAGGTCCGCGGCACCGGGAGCGTCTGGCGGGTGATGGCGGGCGAGGAGTTCGTCTCGGTCGCCACCATGGGCGCCTAGCGTGCAGCCGAAGCCCCTCGCGGAGCTCGTCGACCCCGGCTGGGCCGAGGCGCTCGCCCCGGTCGAGGACGAGGTCCACCGGATCGGTGCGTGGCTCCGTGCCGAACACGAGGCGGGCCGACCGTACCTGCCCCCCGGGCCGGCGGTCCTCCGTGCCTTCGAGGACCCGTTCGACCGCGTGAAGGTGCTCGTCGTCGGGCAGGACCCGTACCCGACACCCGGGCACCCGATCGGCCTGTCCTTCGCCGTCGCCCCGCACGTGCGCCCGGTCCCGCGGAGCCTGCAGAACGTCTACCGCGAGCTCGCCGACGACCTCGGCGTGACGCCACCGCCACACGGCGACCTGCGGGCGTGGTCCCGGCAGGGCGTGCTGTTGCTCAACCGGGTGCTCACCGTCGGCGTGGGCGCGCCCGCCAGTCACCGCGGCAAGGGCTGGGAAGCGGTCACCGAGCAGGCCGTCCGGGCCCTCGTCGCCCGCGACCGTCCCCTCGTCGCCGTGCTCTGGGGCGCGCAGGCGGCGTCGGTCCGGCCGTTCCTCGGCGACACCCCGGTCGTCGCGTCGGCCCACCCGAGCCCGCTGAGCGCGTCCCGCGGGTTCTTCGGCAGCCGACCGTTCTCCGCCGTGGACGACCTGCTCGCCGCCCAGGGCGCGGACCCCGTCGACTGGACCCTGCCGACCGAGCCGTGACGGGCCTCCCGTAGGCTCGAACCGTGCTCGAGGAGGAATACCAGCAGCGGCGGACCCTGCCGCGACACCTGCGTGCCCCGGCCCCGCCGGAACCGGTCTTCACGTACGCGATCCGACCGGCGACGACCGCGGACCTGCCCGAGGTGCGCGAGATCCACACGCACTACGTCCGGAACTCCTCGGTGACGTTCGACGCGGCGGCCTTCACCTTCGCCGCGTGGAAGCGCCGGTACGACGACCTCCAGCGGCGGAAGCTGCCGTTCCTGGTGGCCCAGGCGCCGTCCGGGCAGGTGCTCGGCTACGCGCTCGTCGAGCCCTGGAACCCGCGGGACCGGTCGAACCACGTGGTCGAGGACTCGATCTACCTCGGGGCGGCCTCGGGCGGGAAGGGCCTCGGCCGGGCACTCATGGAGGCACTGCTCGAGGCGTGCCGGGCGGCCGGCGTGCGCGAGGTCATCGCCGTGATCGCCGACCGGTCCGCGGACGCCTCGATCCGGTTGCACGAGCGGCTCGGCTTCGAGGAGATCGGCCGGATGGGACGGGTCGGCTTCAAGTACGACCGATGGCTCGGCACGGTGACGATGCGCCTGCGGCTCCGGGGTCTGCGCAGGCGGCCCTCCGGCGGGCGCTGAGCGAGCACCGGTCAGCGAGCACCGCTCAGCGAGCACCGGTCAGCGGGCCTCGGCGACGAACTCGTCGCGCGTGGTGCGCACCAGGGCGGCGGCCGCGTCGGACGCGAGTCGGGCCTCCCGGTCGACGACCGCCTGGCCGACGGCCTCGTGTCGGGCGGCGGCCTCGGCGGTCCATCGGGTGATGGTGTCACGGGACTCGCTCGTCCGGGTGCGGAGGAGCGCCTCGACCGTGTGCGCGAAGTGCGCGAAGACCGTGTTGCCGGATCCGGTGAGCAGGGCACGGTGGAAGCGCACGTCCGCCTCGAGGTAGGCACGTCCGTCCCCGCGTCGGACGGCCTCGACCATCTCGCGGGCCGCGACGAGCACGGCGTCGGCGGCCGGACCGCCCCGGTCCGCGGTGAGGGCGGCGGCGACCGGCTCGATCCCGAGCCGGAGTTCGAGCAGTTCGCGTTGCTGGGTGAAGTACGCGTCCGAGGCCCCGCGCCAGCGGATCACCGAGGGGGCGAGGAGCTCCCAGTCCGACGACGGCAGCACCTGGGTGCCCACCCGTTGGCGTGGCCGGACCATGCTGAGCGACTGGAGCACGCGGAGTGCCTCGCGGACGACCGATCGTGAGACGCCGAACTCGGCGGCGACGTCCTCCGGTCGGAGCACCGTCCCCGGGGCGACCGCGCCGTCGACGATGCGCTGCCCGAGCGTGTCGAGCACGTGGGCGTGCAGGCCGCGGGGTGTCGGCATCGTTCCTCCTGGTCGGACCGTCGGGTACGGGTGTGTGACGCGGACCCCATTGCAGCGGCAGACTGCGCGCAGGACGAGCTGGCGCGCGGGCGTCGACGATGTAGTCTGATTAATCAGATTATTGGTTCGACGGTCGGGATGGACTGCGACCGGCCCGGACCAGCCACCAGCAGCAGGACGGCGCAGCGCAGGAGCTGCACCAGGAAGGGGCGCAGATGCCTCACCTCCAGACCTCGGCGGCGGGCACCCTGCTCGCGGCGGGCCCCGAGCCGGTCGAACCGTCGGGCACGATCCCACAGCTCGTCATCGCTGCCCTCGTCGGCATCGTGGTGATCATCGCGCTCATCACCTGGCTCAAGGTGCACCCGTTCGTCGCCCTGACGATCGGCGCGCTCGGCGTCGGTCTCGGCGCGGGTCTCGCCCCGGAACAGACGGTCACGAGCTTCGGCAACGGCTTCGGCGCGACCATGACGAGCGTCGGCATCCTCGTCGGGCTCGGGTCGATGTTCGGCAAGCTGCTCGTCGACTCCGGCGCCGCCGACCGGGTCGTCGACACGCTGGTCCGCCGGTCCTCGGCCGCCGCCCTGCCCTGGACGATGGCGCTCATCGGCGCGCTCATCGGCCTGCCGATGTTCTTCGAGGTCGGCCTCGTGCTCCTCATCCCGATCATCGTGCTCGTCGCGAAGCGCAGCGGCGTCCCGATCATGAAGATCGCGATCCCGGCCCTCGCCGGTCTGTCGACCATGCACGCGTTCGTCCCACCACACCCCGGTCCGCTCGTGGCCGTCTCGACGGTCGGCGCGGACCTCGGGACGACGCTCGCCTTCGGCATCGTGCTCGCGGTCCCCGTCATCGTCGTCGCCGGTCCGGTGTTCGCCCGCTTCGCGGCACGCTGGGTCGACGTCCCCGCTCCGGACATGTTCGGCTCACGGGACGCGGACCCCGCGCACTCCGGCCGGGAGGCACGCCGCGGCTCCGCCACGCAGGACACGGCGTCCCTGCCGAACGGGAAGAGCGACTTCACCCGGGTCATCAGCGAACCGCGCAGCCCGTCCTTCGCGGTCGCCCTCGTCGGCATCCTGCTGCCCGTCGTGCTCATGCTCGCGCAGGCGATCCGCGAGGCCACGGTGCCGGACGCCGGCGGCGCGTGGGTCGGCGTGCTCGACTTCCTCGGCACGCCGATGATCGCGATCGGCATCGCCACCGTCTACGCGATGGTGTTCTTCGCGGTCGGCGGTGGCATGGACCGGTCGGCCGTCGCGAAGTCCCTCGAGAGCGCCCTGCCGCCCGTGGCCGGCGTCCTGCTCATCGTCGGCGCGGGCGGCGGCTTCAAGCAGGTGCTCATCGACACGGGCATCGGCGGCGTGATCGCCGACGCCGTCCAGGAGTCCGGCGTGTCGGTGCTGCTCGTCGCCTGGGTGGTGTCCGCGCTCGTCCGGGTCGCCACCGGGTCCGCGACCGTCGCGACGGTCACCGCCGCGGGCATCATGGCCCCGATCGCGCAGGACCTCTCGTCCCCGATGACCTCGCTGCTCGTGCTCGCCATCGGTGCCGGGTCGGTCTTCCTGTCGCACGTGAACGACGCCGGGTTCTGGCTCGTCAAGGGCTACCTCAACACGACCGTCGGGCAGACCTTCAAGACGTGGTCGGTGCTCGAGTGCCTCATCTCGGTCACCGGGCTGGTCGGTGTGCTCGTCGCGGGGGTCTTCATCCGATGAGCGGACACGCGACCGACCAGCAGCCGGTACCGCTCGACGCACGGGTGCTCGTGGTCATGGGCGTGTCCGGTTCGGGCAAGTCGACGGTCGCCGCGATGCTCGCCGAGGAGCTCGGATGGGCCTTCGCCGAGGGCGACGACATGCACCCCGCGACCAACGTCGCGAAGATGCAGGCCGGGACGCCCCTGAGCGACGAGGACCGGTGGCCGTGGCTCGACGTCGTGGCCGGGTGGATCCGCGGACACCTCGCCGCCGGTACGAACGGGGTGGTGACCTGCTCCGCACTCAAGCGGTCCTACCGGGACGTGCTCCGGGCCTCCGGGGTGGTCTTCGTGCACGTCGCGGGGGACCGGGCGCTCCTCGGACAGCGCATGTCGTCACGGTCCGGGCACTTCATGCCGACGTCGTTGCTCGACTCACAGCTGGCGACGCTCGAGCCGCCGCAGGCGGACGAGGTCCACGTCACCGTCGCGGCCGACCGTACCCCTGCCGAGGAGTGCGCCGAGGTGCTGCGGGCGCTGGCGCCCCGGGCCGCGTGAGCAGCGGGCGCTCCGGCACGCGCTGACCGGTCCGCCCGTCACTCCGAGCCGCCGCGCGTGCCGGGCAGGCTGGGCGGCCCTTGGGAGGACGGCCGGGCGGCTCCCGGCAGCATGGGCGCATGGCGATCGACGACTCCGTGTCCCTGCTCACCCGCGGTTACGGCTTCGGCGCCCACATCTGGCGGCGTGCGTCGGACGGCGCCCGGGCGGTGCCGATGCGGTTCCTGTTCAAGGACGCCCTGCTCGTCCGCGGCAGCGAGGCCGTCGACCTCTTCTACGACGGTGACCGGATCGCCCGCCACGGCGCGATGCCCGCGATCGTTCAGCAGACCCTGTTCGGTGACGGGTCGGTGCACAGCCTCGACGGGGACGAGCACCGGCACCGCAAGGCCACGTTCCTCGACGTCGCGTACGAGGACGAGCAGGTCGCGCGGCTGACCCCGCTCTTCGCGGAGGAGTGGCAGCGCGAACTCGACGACTGGCTCGCCGGTGGGCGCCGGTCCGCCTACGACGCCGCGGTGGGCGCCTTCGGCCGTGCGTCGATGCGGTGGGCGGGACTGCCCGGGACCGCCGATGCGAAGACCCGCTGGGCCGCCCGCCTCGCGCAGATCGTCGACGGGTTCGGTGCACCGTACTCGCCGGAGTACCTGCTCGCCGCGGCCAACCGCTGGTGGTCCGACCGGCACGCCGAGCGACTCATCCGCGCGGTCCGGGCCGGCGAGCTCGAGCCCGCGGAGGGCACTGCGCTGTACGAGTGGGCGTGGCACCGCGACCGCTCCGCGCTGCTCCTGCCCGCGGCGACCGCCGGCGTCGAGCTGCAGAACAGCATCCGTCCGATGATCGCCGTCGCCCGGTTCGTCGCGTTCGCCGCCGCGGAGCTACACGACCGCCCGGAGTGGCACGAGCGCATCGCCGAGGAGGCCCGCAGCCGTGAGTCCCTCGTGGACGGCCCGGTGGCGACCGCGTTCGCGCAGGAGATCCGACGGACGGCGCCCTTCGTCCCGATGCTGCCCGGCTGGGCGACCGAGGACGTCGAGCTCGACGGCGAGCACCTCGCCGCGGGTGGTCGGGTCGTCCTCGACATCCTCGGGACCGACACCGACGAGGCGTCCTGGGCGGAGCCGGAGCGGTTCGACCCGACGCGGTTCCTCGGCGTCGACGACTACGAGGCGATCCCGACCTTCATCCCGCACGGCGGAGCGGACCCGGCGACCGGCCACCGGTGCCCCGGGGAGAAGCTCGCGATCGCGGGGCTCGCGGCTGCCGTGGCGACCCTCAGCGACCCGCGACTGACCGTGCTCGACGAGGGGCTCGGGGTGAACCGACGCCGCCTGCCCACCAAGCCGGCGTCCGGAGGGAAGGTGCGGGCCTCCCGGTCCGACGGCGGCGCGACCCGGTCGGGCGGCTGCCCGTTCCACCGTGTCGGCGGACACTGACCGCGGTGTGGCGCTGCCCGGTCAGTCGCCGGTGAGCGCCGCCGCGTACGCGCGGACCGACCGGCTGTAGCGCGGCAGCGTCGGTTCGATGGTCTCGAGGGCGAGCCGCAGCGCCTCGTCGCACCGTCCTGCGCTGTGCAGGGCCAGTGCGAGGAACACCGCCGGCGCATCGCCGACGGCCGGGTGTGCCGGTGCGGCCCGGAGCATGGCGATCGCCTCGTCCGTCCGACCGAGGTTCCGCAGCGTCGAGGCGTGCTGGATCACCATCTGTGCAGCACGGGTCGGGTCGACGGTGTCGAGGCCCGCTGCCGTGGCGCGGGAGTACTCGACGTCCGCCTCGGCCTCCTGCCCACCGGAGTCGTGGGCGCCACCGAGCTCGAACGCGCCGAGCGCCGGGTGCGGTGCCGTCGCCGCGAGGGCACGCATGCGCCGGATCCGGCCCTCGTCGTCGACCTGCGTGTCCGCCCACAGGGCGTCGACGCGCTCTTCCCACTCCGCGAGGTCCATGAGCCCACAGTAGGGCGGGTCTCAGCCCTCGGTGACCCGCCCCGCCTCGACCCGCCACTGCCGGTCGAGCTGCACCGTGTCGAGCATCCGCCGGTCGTGCGTGACGAGCAGCAGCGTGCCCTCGTAGGACTCGAGCGCCTGTTCGAGCTGTTCGATGGCGACGAGGTCCAGGTGGTTCGTGGGTTCGTCGAGCACGAGGACGTTCACCCCGCGGGCCTGCAGCAGCGCGAGTCCGGCGCGGGTGCGCTCGCCGGGGGAGAGCTCACCGGCGGCACGGCCGACGTGGTCCGCCTTCAGCCCGAACTTCGCGAGCAGGGTCCGGACGTCCGCGGTGTTCATCTCCGGCACGAGGCCCTCGAACACGGCCGCGAGCGACTCGGTCCCCGTGAACAGCGACCGGGCCTGGTCGACCTCGCCGATCGCGACGCTCGACCCGGTGGACGCGGTGCCCGTCGTCGGCTCCTGGCGCCCGAGCAACGCGCGGAGCAGGGTCGACTTGCCGGCGCCGTTCGGGCCCGTGATGCCGATCCGGTCGCCGCCGTTCACCTGCAGCGACACCGGCCCGAGCGTGAAGTCGCCCTGCACGTACGTGGCGTCCGACAGGGTCGCCACGACGGCGGAGGACCGCGGGGCCTGGCCGATGGTGAACGCGAGCTGCCACTCCTTGCGCGGCTCCTCCACCTCGTCCAGCCGGGCGATGCGCGACTCCATCTGCCGGACCTTCTGCGCCTGCTTCTCGCTCGACTCGCTCGCGGCCTTGCGGCGGATCTTGTCGTTGTCGGGCGCCTTCTTCATCGCGTTGCGCACGCCCTGGCTGGACCACTCGCGCTGCGTCCGCGCACGGGACACCAGGTCGGCCTTCGTCGCGGCGTACTCGTCGTACGCGTCGCGCTTGTGCTGGCGGGCGATCTCGCGCTCCTCGAGGTACGCGTCGTACCCGCCGCCGAACAGCCGGTTCGAGGACTGCGCGAGGTCGAGTTCCAGGACGGCCGTCACCGAGCGGGCGAGGAACTCCCGGTCGTGGCTGACGAGCACGACACCGCCGCGGAGGCCGCGGACGAACTCCTCGAGCCGGTCGAGGCCGTCCAGGTCCAGGTCGTTCGTCGGCTCGTCGAGCAGCACGATGTCGAAGCGTGAGAGCAGCAGTGCCGCGAGGCCGACCCGTGCCGCCTGCCCACCGGACAGCGACGTCATGAGCGAGTCCGCCGTGACCGAGCCGTCACGCGCGTCGAGCGTCAGACCGAGGTCGGCGAGCACCACCGGCATCCGCTCGTCGAGGTCGGCGGCACCCGAGGCCAACCAGCGCTCGAGCGCGACCGAGTACCGGTCCGCCGCGGCATCACCGGCGTCCGGCTCGCCGAGCGCCAGGGCCGTCGCGTCCATCTCCGCCGCCGCCTCCGCACAGCCGGTCCGTCGTGCGACGTAGGCCGCGACCGTCTCGCCGGGCACGCGCTCGTGCTCCTGCGGCAGCCACCCCACGAACGCGTCGGTCGGTGACAGCGAGACGGTCCCGGCCAGCGGCTCGTCGACCCCGGCGAGCAGGCGCAGCAGCGTCGACTTCCCGGCCCCGTTCACCCCGACGACGCCGATCACGTCACCGGGTGCGACCGTGAGGTCGAGGGAGTCGAACAGCGTGCGGGCGGCGTAGCCGCCGGCGAGCCCCTTGGCGACGAGCGTGGCGGTCATCCGTCCATCGTCCCACCTCGTCGGGCCGGCCATGGACCGGACGGGAGGCGCGGTGCGCGCCCGTCCGGTGCCTCCCGTCGGGTGTGCTGCGGGGCTTCGAGGTGCTGCGCGCGGACTAGCCGGGTGGAGTGACACCAGGCCGTTCCGGACCAGTGTCGTCCAACGGCACCGCCGCGTCGAAGGCGATGGTGAGCAGGGACAGCTCGTCGCGCGGGAGCACCGCGGTCAGGAGACGGCCGTCGTCGAGCTCCGCGGCCAGGCCGAGCACGAACGGGTCCGTGTCGAGGAGCAGTCCCGGGCGTTCGGCGCCGTCGACCAGGACGGGGTGCCCGGACTGGACGCTCCGCTCGTCGACCAGGGTGGGCCAGGTGTGCTCGGCGGTCAGGTCGGGGAGGGCGTGTTCGTCGCGGTACTGGTTGACGAGGACGTTCTGCACGTGCTGGACGAGGGTCTCCGCCGCCGTGGGACGGGTCGGACCGGGTGCGGACCAGTGCGTCTGGACCGCCTCCCAGAGCATCGGGTAGCGCAGGCGCTCGACGGTCGCGACGAGCCAGTCCGGGCGCGGCCACGGCGGGACCTCCTCGAGCGACCGCCGCCGCTCGTCGTCCAGCACCGCCAGGTTCACCGGGTCGTCGCGGTCGTCGGGGTTCCGCCAGAGCGTGTACTGCCGGGACACGGTCGCACCGACGAGCACACCGTCGGACTCGCTGGTCTGCACGCCGAGGGAGCCGGAGTCCTCGAGGTGCCGCTGCGCGACGAGACCGGCGACGTCGAACCCGAGCGCACGGACCGCGGCCCGCTGCTCGAGCTCCGGGTCGGGCGCGTCCACGCCGAGCACTCCGCCGAAGTCCATGCGGCGAGCCTGGCCCCGGACCACGGCACGGTCAAGGACGGAGTCCGACCGCGTCCGCCTAGGCTCGGTCCGTGTTCGAACTCCACCACCTGTCCGCGCAGGAACTCTGGGACTGGATCCGCCGCGGCGACGCCACCGCCCGCGAGGTCACCGACCACTACCTCGCCCGGATCGAGCGGCTCGACCCGCAGCTCGGCGCGTTCGTCACGGTCACCGCCGATGCTGCACGTGCCCGGGCCGACCACCTCGGCGACCTGGTGCCGACGTCGCGACCGCTGTGGGGCCTCCCGTCCGGGGACAAGGACCTGACGGACCGTCGCGGCGTCCCCACCCGGTCGGGCACCGCCGCCCTGCCGGGAGATCCGGCGGAGGCCGACCACCCGCTCGTCACCGCGCTCGACCACGCCGGGGCGATCAGCCTCGGCAAGACGGCCACGCCCGAGTTCGGGATGTCGTCCTCGTCGGAGACGCGGTTCGGCACGACGCGGAACCCCTATGACACCACACGCGCCCCGGGTGGGTCGTCGAGCGGTGCCGCCGTCGCCGTGGCAGCCGGACTGCTGCCGGCTGCCGTCGGGTCGGACGGTGGCGGCTCGGTGCGGATCCCCGCGGCGGCCACCGGCCTGGTGGGGCTCAAGCCGAGTCGCGGCCGGGTGCCGTCCATGCCCGGACGCGCCGGGCTGGGCGGACTGGCCGTCGCCGGACCGCTCACCCGGACGGTCGCCGACGCCGGGATGCTCCTCGACGCGCTCGTGGCACCGACCGGGCTGCCGGAGCGCCAGCCGTACGCACTCGTGACGCCCGACGTCGGCGACGGCCCCTTCACCGCGGCCGCCGTCCGGGGCGAGGGCCGCTTCGTCGTGGGCCTGCTCGAGGGCTCGCCGTGGGACGACTCCGTGGACGTGGTCGTAGACCCGGCCGCGCGCGATGCGGCCGACACCGCCGTCCGCGTGCTCGGCGAGGTCGGGCACGGGGTCGAGGACGTGGCGATGCCGCGCGTGCCGTACGCCGAGCCGTTCCAGGTCGCCTGGGAGTCGTCCGGTGCCGGGATCGCCCGGATCCCGGGCATCGACCGGCGTGCCCTGACGCCCCTCGTCGCCTGGTTGGTGGAGCGCGGGCGGGCGCTGACGAGCACGCAGGTCCTCGATGCGATGGCCGGGCTCGACGCGTTCTCGATCGCCCTGATCCGGGCGTTCGACCGGTTCGACGCGGTCCTCACGCCGACCCTCGCGATGACCCCGCGGCCCCTCGGCTGGTACGGCGACGACCCGGAGGAGGACTTCCGCCGCCAGTGCGCGTACTCGCCGTGGACGTCCATGGCGAACGTGTCGGGTCTGCCCGCGATCACGTTGCCCGTCGGGATCACGGCCGAGGGACATCCCGACGGCGCGGGCCTGCCGATGGGCGTGCAGCTGATCGGGCGCCCGGGCGGCGAGCGGGTGCTGCTGGCGATCGGGGCGCAGCTCGAACGGCGGCTGCGCTGGCAGCGGAGGCACCCGGCGGGCTGGTAGCGCCGTCGACGCCCCTGCGCCGAGCGCCGAGTGCCCTGCGCCGCCCGTCGCGGTTCCACAACCCGCCGCTCGCGCACCGTCCAGGTTCCACGATCGTCGCATCCGGCGCCGCGAGATGCCGCGGTTCTGGAACCCGGGGGAGGAGCGCGCCGCTACGGCAGCGTCGGTGCCGCCGCGACCAGCGCCCGCGTGACCTCGTGGGCGGGAGCGTCGAGCAGGGACACCGGCCCGTGCTCGACGATGCGCCCGGCGCTCATCACGGCGACGGTGTCGCACAGCCGCTGGACGACGCCGATGTCGTGCGAGACGAGCACGAGCGTCGCGCC
Organism: Curtobacterium sp. MCPF17_046; assembly: GCF_003224295.1. Classification (NCBI taxonomy): domain Bacteria; kingdom Bacillati; phylum Actinomycetota; class Actinomycetes; order Micrococcales; family Microbacteriaceae; genus Curtobacterium; species Curtobacterium sp. MCPF17_046. The sequence goes on from NZ_QKLB01000002.1 coordinate 40,703, forward strand.
GAGGTCGTCGACGAACGAGCGGAACAGGTCGATCACCCGCGCGCGGACCACCACGTCGAGGGCGCTCATCGGTTCGTCCCCGAACAGGATCCGCGGACGGTGCACCACCGCCCGCGCGATCGCGATGCGCTGCCGCTGCCCGCCGGAGAACTCGTGCGGGTACCGGTCCGCGGCGTCGGCGGGCAGGTCGACCCGTTCGAGCACGGCGGCGACCATCGCCCGGTGGTCGCCCTCGATCCGCAGCGCCCGGAGGGGCTCGGCGACGATGGCGCCGACGCGCATCCGCGGGTCGAGCGAGGCGACCGGGTCCTGGAGGACGACGCCGGTCTCCCGCCGGTACCACCTGCCGGCGGCGGCCGATGCGCGGGCATCCACGGGGCGGCCGGAGGCGTGCACGGTGCCGGTGGAGGGGGCCTCCAGTCCGGCCAGCAGACGGACGAGGGTCGACTTGCCGGACCCGGACTCACCGACGATGCCGAGCCGGGAACCGGCGGCGACGGTGAGGTCGACGCCGTCGACGGCGGTGCGGAGCGCGCCGGGTTCGAACGGTCCGCGGCGGGGGAGTCGGTAGGTGCGGTGCAGGTCGGCGGCGGCGAGTGCGGGTGCGCCCGCAGCGGCCGGTGCGGGGAGGTCGGTCACGGGGTCCTCCTGGCGGTGGCGCGGGCCGCGTCGACGAGCGCCGCGGTGGCGAGGTGCCGGGGCGCGGCGAGCAGGTCGGCGACCCGGCCCTGCTCGACGACACGTCCGGCCTCCAGCACGACCGCGGTGTCGGCGATCCGGGACAGCACCGCCAGGTCGTGCGTCACGAAGAGCATGCCGGCCCCCCTGGAGGCGGTGAGCGACTCGAAGAGGTCGAGGATCCGGGCCTGCGTGGTGACGTCCAGGGCGGTGGTCGGCTCGTCGGCGACCAGCAGGTCCGGTTCCCCCGCCACCGCCATCGCGATGCAGACGCGCTGCCGTTGGCCGCCGGACAGCTGGTGCGGGTACTGACGGAGGAGCAGCTCGGGGTCGGGCAGGCCGACGTCGCGCGCGAGGCCGACGGCGGCCTCGGCGGCCGCCCGGCGGTCGAGCCCGCGGTGCAGGCGCAGCGGTTCGGCGATCTGCTTCCCGACGCGACGGATCGGGTCGAGTGCGGTGCCGGGCTCCTGGAACACCATGCCGATCGCGGCGCCGCGGGTCCGCGCGCGCTCGCGGTCCGACAGCCCGACGAGCTCACGCCCGTCCAGGCGGATGCTGCCGGTGACGGCCGCACCCGCCGGTTCCAGACCCATCAGCGCGAGCGCCGTCATGGACTTGCCGGACCCGGACGCGCCGATGACGCCGACGCGACGGCCGGGAGGCACGGCGAACGTCACGTCGTCGAGCACCGTCCGGTCGGCGATCCGGACCGTCAGGCCGCGGACGTCCAGACCACGCGAGGTGGGGGCGTCGGCGGTCATGCGACGCCCTCCGACCCGGTGACGCCCGGGACCCGGTCAGCAGGGCGGGCACCGGGGACGTCGCCGTCCCGTCGGCCGGCGCTGAGCCGGGGGTCGGTCGCGTCGCGGACGGCGTCACCGAGGAGGGAGAGCGCCGCGACGACGACCGCGATCGCGGCACCAGGCCAGGTCGCGCTCCAGGGGTGGACACCGATGTAGGTCTGCAGGTCGGACAGCAACCGTCCCCACGAGGCCGTGCCCGCGTCGGCGCCGTAGCCCAGGTAGGACAGGCCGGCCTCGGCGAGGACCGCCGTCGCCATCGCGAGGGACAGCTGCACGGTGAACAGGGGCGCGGCGTTCGGGACGAGGTGCCGGAAGAGCACGCCGGCCGGACCGACGCCGGAGGCCCGCGCTGCGACGACGTAGTCGCTCCGCGCGATGCGGCGGATCTCCCCGCGGGCGACGCGGGCGATCGTCACACCGGAGGCGAGTCCGACGGACACGACGACGACGCCGAGGGAGCCGCCGTACACCGCGGTGAGGAGCATCGCCGTGAGCAGGGTGGGGAAGGCGACGAGCACGTCGAGCAGCACGGCCGTCCCCTCGCGGACCCAGCGGGCGGTGAGCGACCCGATCGCGGTGAGGACGACGCCGACGACGCTCGCGATGACGCCGGAGCCGACCGCGACGACGAGCGTGGTGCGGGTCCCGGCGAGCAGGTAGCTGGCGATGTCGCGGCCGACGGCGTCGGTGCCGAACCAGTGCGCGGCGCTCGGTCGACCCCACTGCGCCGCGGGGTCGGTGCGGAACGGGTCCTGCGGTGTCCAGACGAGCGACACGGCTGCGAGGACGACGAGCAGCCCGAGGACGACCACGGCGAAGAGCCCGGTCGGGGTGCGGAGCAGACGACGGAGCACGGTCACGATGCGGCCTCCCGCTGCCGGGGGTCGAGCGCACGGTGGAGCACGTCGACGGCGAACCCGACGAGCAGCACCAGACCGGTGAGGACGAGGAGTTCGGACTGCACCTTCGTGATGTCCCGCCGGCCGACGTCGGTGACGAGCATCCGGCCGACGCCCGGGAGCGAGAAGACCTGTTCGACGACGACCGCTCCGACGAGCAGCCCGGCGATCTGCACCCCGAGGACGGCGAGCACGGTCAGGGCGACGCTGGGCAGGCCGTGCCGGAGCAGAGCGCGGGTCTTCGTGAGCCCGACCGCTGCGGCGGTCCGGACGTGGTCGGCGTCGAGGACGGACAGCGTCGCCGAGCGGGTGAAGCGCAGGATGACGGCACCCTCGACCGCACCGATCGTCAGCGCGGGGAGGACGAGCGCGGCGAACGCCCGGCCCGGCGTCCGCCAGCCGTCGAGCGGGAAGCCCTGCACCGGCAGCCAGTGCAGCGTCACGGCGAACAGCGCGACCAGGAGCAGCCCGGCCCAGACCACCGGGACCGCCGCGACGGCCTGCGCGGCGAACGAGATCACCGCCCCACCCGGACGGCGGCGGAGGACCGCGGCGAGGACCCCGAGCGGGACGCCGACCACGAGGGCGGCGACCAGGGACATGCCGGCCAGCGGCAGCGTGACCGCGAGCTTCTCCGCGATCTCCGGTGCGACCGGCCCGCGGGTCACGAGCGAGTTCCCGAGGTCGCCGTGGAACAGCCCGCCGATCCAGTCGAGGTACTGCAGGACGACCGGACGGTCGAGCCCGAGCTGCTCCCGGAGCGCTGCGACCTGCGCGGGCGTCGCCTCGGCCCCGGCGACGACCTGTGCGACGTCCCCGGGGAGCACGCGCAGCGTCCCGAAGACGATCAGGCTCGCCACGAGCAGGCCGACGGCGAGCAGGAGCACCCGCCCGACGAGGAATCGGGTCACGGTGCGATGCTACGAGACCGCGAGGTCCGCCAGGTCCAGCCGGGTCGTGGTGCTGTCGAACGGGAAGCCCGAGACGCCGTCACGGACCGCGGTCGTCGTCGTCGCGGTGTACAGCCACTCGGCAGCGGCGTCCTCGCTGACGATCCGGGCGGCCTGTCGCAGCGCCTGGACCTTCTCGTCCTGGTCGGTGGTGGCGAGGGCCGCGGCGTACAGCCGTTGCACCTGTGCGTTGTCGTAGCCGAAGTAGTAGTCCGGGTCCGCCCAGTTGCCGAAGTCCCGCGCCTCGGTGTGGTTGACCATGCTGAGGTCGAAGTCCTTCTTCGTGAACACCGTGTCGAGCCAGGTGGCGAAGTCCACGCGCCGCACCTTCAGCGTGATGCCGACGTCGGCGAGCTGCGAGGTCAGGACGTCGCCGATGGCCGTCGGGTAGACGTTCGCGTACGTGAGGGTGAGCGTGGGCTTCGTGACGCCGGCCTGCCGCAGGAGCTTCCGCGCCGACGCGGGGTCGTACGCGTCGACGTCGGTCAGGTCCTGGTAGCCGGGGTCGAGCGCCGGGATGGGGCCGCCCTGCTCGACGCCGCCGCCGCCGATGGCCGTGATGACCGCCTTGGGGTCGATCGCCTGCCGGATCGCCTTGCGCACGCGGACGTCGTCGAAGGGCGCCTTCCGGTCGTTGAAGGCGAGCGTGTACTTGTCGGTGGTCTTGCCGGTGTGCAGGGTGATGCCGGAGGTGCCCTCCAGCTGCCCCTTCAGCGTGCCGTCCACCGCGGTCTGGACGTCGAGGTCCCCACCGGCCATCGCGTTGACGGCCGTGGACGGGTCGGTGATGTACCGGAAGACGACCGTGCCGACCTTCGCCTTCGGACCCCAGTAGTCCGGGTTCCGCTTGAAGGTGAGCGAGTCGCCCTGCTTCCAGTTCGCGACCTCGAACGGCCCGGTGCCGTTCGCGGTCTTCGTCCGGTCGCCGTCCGCGCCCTGCTCGAGCACGAGCCCGGCGCGTCCGGTCAGGTTCCACAGGAGTTCGGAGTCGGGCCGGGTGAGCCGGAGCTGCACCTGGTCGTCGCCGGTCGCCGTCACGGTGTCGACCGAGGCGAGGTCGTCCGCGTCGACGTAGGAGTCGTTCGCCTTGACGTCCTCGAGCGAGGACACGACGTCGTCCGCCGTGAGCGGCTCGCCGTCCTGGAAGGTGACGCCCTCGCGGAGCGTGAACGTGTACGTCAGGCCGTCGTCCGAGACCTCGTGCGAGGACGCCAGCACGTCGCGGATCCCGCCGTCGGCGGTCCGGCCGACGAGCCCCTGGTAGACGTTGTCGATGAGGACCTGGTCGAGCGCGTTGCCGGACTGGGTGCGGATGTCGAGGCTCGTCGGTTCGAGCACCAGGCCGACCCGGACCGTCGCATCGGGACCGCCACGGGTCTCGTCGGGGCTGCCGGAGCAGCCGGCCAGGGCGACCGAGGTCGCGACGACGAGTGCCGTCGCGACGAGTGCGGTGCGGTGGAGCGGACGCATGCTGGGTTCCTTCCCGGAGCCGGGCCACGCAGGGTCCGGAACGAGGGCGGCGTGACGACGGTCGTCAGCGGCGCTCGGACGAGGCTACCGGGATGCGTCGCACCGGCGGTGTCAGGGCTCCGACGAAGTCGAGGGGGGTTCTTCGACGCGGTCCGACAAACCGTGCGTGGTCGCCCAGGACCGGATGGCAGCGGCGAGGGGCAGCGGCGCCTGTGTCTGCACCGCGTGCCGGGACGCGACCGTGACGATCGTCGCGTCCGGCAGCCGTTCGGCGAAGGCCTGGTGCAACCTGGGGGAGACGTACCCGCGGTCCCCGCGCACGAGCAGCAGCGGTACGTCGAGCTGCTCCAGGTCCGGCCAGGCGTCGGCGAACCGCCCGACCGAGGCCGACCGTCCGGTGCCGAGGTGCGGGAAGTGGTGGCGTCGCACCAGCCGACCGTCGGCACCGACCCGGGTGGTGTGCCGGGCCTCGCGGAGCAGCGTGGGTCGGTCGTCGCCGACGCGGGCCGCGATCGCCCGGTCGACGACCTCGTCGAGGTCCGCGAACGGTTCCTCGGCCTCCAGTGCGCGGGCGATCCGGTCGACGGCGCGCTGCGCGAAGTCCGGGGACATGTCGACCAGCACGAGACCGGTGACCCGCTCCGGTGCGAGCGCGGCGAGGCGGGCGGACAGGATCGCGCCGAGGGAGTGCCCGACGACGATGCCCGGCGGGACGTCCAGTGCGTCGAGCGCGGCGAGGACGGTGGGGGCCGTGGTGGTGGCGGCGTAGTCGGCGTCCGCACGCCACGCGGACCGCCCGTGCCCGGGCAGGTCGAGCGCGACGGCCGGCTCGTCGACGGCGATCGCGGTCTGGTCGAAGCTGTGCGCGTCGATGCCGAGCCCGTGCAGGTAGGTGATCCGGGCCTCCCGAGCGGGGACCGGCGGACCGGTGCGCGACCAACGGATCGCCGACACGTCACCACCGGGGACGGTCGGCACCACCTGCCGGGAGGCGCGGAGTGGCTCCGTCACGCCGCTCGCGGCGGCCAGGGCGGGGACGTCGGAGAACTCGTCATCGTGCACGGACACCGTCCCAGTGTCGCAGCCGACGCGGGCTGTGAGATGACCGTCCTTCTCTCCTTAGGTAAGGCATGCCATACTCGAGGTGTGGCTGCCCGGTACCGCGTCTTCTCCGTCCGCGTGGCGGCCGTCACCTCGCTCACCCCGCACTTCGTCCGCGTGACGCTGACCGGTGCCGAACTCGCGGAGTTCTCCGCCGTCGGGCTGGACCAGCGCATCAAGGTGCTCCTGCCGCTCGACGGCCACGGGTTCTCCGACCTGCCGGAGGGCGAGGACTGGTTCGCGGCGTGGCGCGCACTGCCGGACGCCACCCGGAACCCGATCCGCACGTACACCGTCCGCTCCTTCCGTCCGGACGCGCACGAGCTCGACATCGACTTCGTCGCCCACGGGGACGGCGGGCCGGCCTCGCGCTGGGTGTCCGCGTGCCGTGTCGGCGACGAACTGCGGATCGTCGGCCCCCGCGTGCCGGAGTCGCCCGAGGACCTGCCGTCCGGCGCGGCGGAGTTCGCGCCCGGGTCGGCGAACCGGATCCTCCTCGCGGGCGACGAGACGGCCGCTCCCGCGATCTGCGCGATCCTCGAGGCCCTCGACGTCTCGGCCGTCGGACACGTGTTCATCGAGGTCCCGACCGACGCCGACCGCCTGCCCGTCTCCGCGCCCGCCGGCGTCGAGGTGCGGTGGATCGCCCGCAACGGCGCGTCGCACGGCGTCCGCATGACCGACCACGTGCAGGCCTGGGCATCGACGGTCGCGGTGCCGGCGCCCGTCCTCACCGATGGGCGCGCGGCGGTGCCGGTGGAACTCGCGGACGTCGACGTGGACCACCAGGTGCTCTGGGACGTCCCGCGCGAGGACGACGACCTGCCGGTCTACGCCTGGATCGCTGGGGAGGCCGGCTGCGTCAAGGAGCTCCGACGCCACCTCGTGCGCGGCGTCGGCCTGGACCGCAAGCAGGTCGCGTTCATGGGGTACTGGCGCCACGGCAAGGCGGAGTGTTGACCCCTGCCAGCGTCCTCACCCCCGAGGCGCCCGTCACCGCACTCGGCGCCCGCGGGTTGCGGCTCGGCTACGACGACCGCGTGGTCGTCGACGGGCTCGACGTCGACGTGCCGGACGGTGAGCTCACCGTCATCGTGGGTCCGAACGCCTGCGGGAAGTCGACGCTCCTCAAGGCGCTGGCGCGGACGCTCAAGCCCACCGCCGGGACGGTCTACCTGGACGGCCGTCCGATCACGTCGTACCGCCCGAAGGCAGTGGCCCGGCGCGTCGCGATGCTGCCGCAGACGCCGATCGCCCCGGACGGCATCAGCGTGCGCGACCTCGTGTCCCGCGGACGCTTCCCGCACCAGGACCTGCTGCACCCCTCGAGCGGCACCGACCGGCAGGTCGTGCAGGCCGCCCTGGCGCAGACGGACATCGTGGGCCTCGCCGACCGCGGCGTCGACGAGCTGTCCGGTGGCCAGCGGCAGCGCGTCTGGATCGCGATGGTGCTCGCGCAGGAGACCGACATCGTGCTGCTCGACGAACCCACCACGTTCCTCGACATCGCGCACCAGTACGACGTGCTCGAACTCGCCTCGACGCTGCACGCGGCCGGTCGCACGGTCGTGGCGGTCCTGCACGACCTCAACCAGGCTGCGCGGTACGCGACGCACATGATCGCGATGCGCGACGGGGTGATCGTGGCGCAGGGGCCGCCGGCGACGGTCGTGACCGCGGAGCTCGTCGAGGACGTCTTCGGCCTGCCGTGCGTGGTCGTGCCGGACCCGGAGACCGGCACGCCGCTCGTCGTGCCGCGTCGCGCGCGCTGACGGGCGCGCTGCGCGCTGCGCGCTGCGCGCATCGGCGCGGTCCGGGGCCGACGCGGTCCGGGGCCGACGGGGCCGGCGCGGTCCGGCGCCGCACAACGGAAACCGGCTCGAACCACGGGAGTCCGTGGTTCGAGCCGGTTTCCGTTGTGCGTGACCGGCGGACGCCGCGGCTGACGCCGAGCCGGGCGCGGGCCGGCGCTCGGCGCTGAGCGCTCGGCGCTCAGCGGTAGCCGCCGTCCTCGAGTCCGGCCTCGACCTCGAAGCGGTTGTGCAGCGGGTCGCGCCCCGCCAGCGCGTACAGCAGCGGCATGAGCATGCCGTACCGCCGCCACTGGTCGACGTGCACCCGCTCGTGCCGCAGGACCCGGTCGCCGTCGTTGTCCCGGGTGAGGTACACCGAGCCGACGCAGGTCCCGCCACGCCGGAAGACCCAGCGGGGCAGGCCCCGACAGACGACGAGCCCGTCGACGACCCGCACGGGCCCCGTCGACAGCGTCAGGCCGATCGCGAGGCCGACGGCCGTCGCGAACGCCCACCCGGCGCGGGACACCGGCGAGTCGACGAGCGGGTTCGGCACCGGCTACTCGGGGCGGCCGTACGTCTCGAGCAGGCGGAGCCAGATCTCGTTCATCGTCGGGTAGGCGGGGACGGCGTGCCAGAGCCGGTCCACGGGGACCTCGCCGACCACGGCGACCGTCGCGGCCTGCAGCATCTCGGCGACGTCCTGCCCGACGAAGGTCACGCCGACGACGACCCCGCGGGACTCGTCGACGACCATCTTGGCGCGCCCGGTGTAGCCGTCGGCCTGCAGTGCTGAGCCGGCGACGGCGCCGAGGTCGTACTCGACCGCACGGACGTCGATGCCCTGCTGCCGGGCCTGCTCCTCGGTGAGGCCGACGCTCGCGACTTCGGGGTCGGTGAACGTCACCTGGGGGACCGCGGCGTGGTCGGCCGTGGCGACATGGGCGCCCCACGGTTCCGCGTGCACGGGCTTCCCCTGGAGGCGGGCGGCGATCGCCTCACCGGCGGCGCGGGCCTGGTACTTGCCCTGGTGGGTGAGGAGGGCGCGGTGGTTCACGTCACCGACGCCGTAGAGCCAGTCGGTGCCGGTGACGAGCATGGTGTCGTCGACCTCGAGCCACTCGCCCGGGGTGAGTCCGACGGCCTCGAGCCCGAGGTTGCCGGTGCCCGGGGCGCGGCCCGTCGCGGCGAGGACCTCGCTCGTGACGAGGGTCGTGCCGTCGTCGAAGGTCGTCGTGACGAGGCCGTGCTCGTCGCGGTCCACGCGCGTCGGGTTGACGCCGGTGCGGACGTCGATGCCGGCCTCGCGCATGGCGTCGCCGACGAGTTCACCGGCGAACGGTTCCATCCCGCCGAGCAGGCCGTGGCGGGCGACGAGTGTCACCTTCGCGCCGAGGGCCGCCCACGCGGTGGCGAGCTCGGACCCGGCGACACCGCCGCCGATGACGAGCAGGCTCTCCGGGACCTCCTGCGCACTCGTGCCCTCGCGCGTGCCCCAGGGCTTCGCCGCTTCGAGTCCGGGGACCGGCGGCAGCGTGTGCAGCGAGCCGGTCGCGACGGCGACGGCCCCGGCCGTGTACGAGGTCCCGTCGACCTCGATGGTCTTCGCGCCGGTGAACTTCGCGTACCCGCGGATCAGCGCGATGTCGGACGACTCGAGCCACTGCACCTGCGACGCGTCGTCCCAGTTGCTCGTGAACGAGTTGCGACGGGCCAGGACGGCGGCAGCGTCGACGGAGCCGGTGACGGCTTCCTCCGCTCCGCCGAGGCGCTTGGCCGCGGCGACCGCGTGGCTGCTGCGCAGGAGGGCCTTGGACGGCATGCAGGCCCAGTACGAGCACTCACCGCCCACGAGCTCGGCTTCGACGACCGCGACCGACAGGCCGCGCTTGTGGGCGTAGTCCGCCACGTTCTCGCCGACAGCGCCGGCTCCGATCACGATGAGGTCGTAGTCCGTCATGGGGCCGAGCGTAGCCGCCCGGGGTGGGGTCCCGGCCGGGAGCGCTGCGCTGTGTGGAGCGTCCGGTGTGGACGGGCGGGTCAGGAGGCCCGTGCTGCGGTGGAGAGTGCGCCGACGATCCGGAGGATCACGCCGAGGTCGTCGACGGCCCGCTCCGGGTCGACGGGTGCGAAGCCGGTGAGTGCGGCGCCGACGAGCCGTCGGCCGGCGGTGGCCGCCTGGACGAGGGCGACCAGGGCGGCGCCGTCGAGTCCGAACGGCACGGGTTCCAGCAGGCCGTCGACCTCGGAGGGGTCGAGCACGTCGAGGTCGACGTGGACGAAGACCCCGGTGGCCCCGGTCCGCTCGACGGCGGCTGCGAGCGCGTCGGGCGTGGCCGCGTCCACGTCGAGGTGTGCGACGCCGGCGCGCTCGAGGGCGGCCGCCTCGGCCCCCTCGGTCCCGCGGGTGCCCGCGACGACGACGGACGCGGCGGGGACGACCGGGAGCTCCGGGAACAGGTCTGCCGGGCGGTCGACCAGCAGGCGCAGCGCGGCCGTCTCGGCGGCGACCGGCTGCGCGCGGTTCAGCGCTCGGTAGCCGCTCGAGCCGGACAACCGGACGACGGTGGTGTCGGGGCCGACGAGGACCGAGGCACCGAGGACGGTCGAGCCGTCCCCGCCGATGACGAGCACGGGTTCGCTCGCGACGGCGCACTCCTCGGCGACGGATCCGGAGACGGAGAGGACCGAGGTGTAGCGGGCGACCGCAGTGTCGAGCCGGTCGCCCGCACCGGGTGGGACGGCGATCGTCGTCGTCGCGGCTCGGGGGAGGTCCGCGGCGACGGCGGCGGCTCCGTCCGCGAGCCGCATGGCGCGAGACGACGCCGAACCCTGCCATTGACCGACCACGAGGAAGCGCATCCTGTCAGTCTGTCAGCCGGGTCCGACGTCGTCCGGAGCTGCCGGTGGTGCGCGGTGTCAGACCGCGGACGCCCCGCCGGACTTGAGGGCTGCGAGACGGGCCTCCACCTCGGCGTCGCGGCCGACGTCCTCGAGGCTCTCGAACTGCGCGTCGAGGCTCGACGCCTGCAGCTCCTGCTGGCCGATGACCTTCGCCTCTTCGCGACGGACCTTCTCCTCGAAGCGCGCGAGGTCGCTCGTCGGGTCGGTGATGTCGATCGTGCCGATGGCGTCGTTCACCTTCGACTGCGCCTCCGCGGTCTTGGCGCGGGCGACGAGGCTGTTGCGCTTGGCGCGGAGCTCCTCGAGCTTCTGCTCCATGCCGGCGAGGCCCTGCTTGAGCTTCTCGACCTGCTCGTTCTGCGTGGCGAGCGGTGCGGCGTTGTCCTTGACCTCCTGCTCGGCGGCGATCTGCTTGCCGATGGCGATCTTGGCGAGGTTGTCGAACTTGTCGGCCTCGGCCGTCTTGCCCTCGGCGCGGTACTTGTCCGCTGCGGCGGAGGCGTTGCCCGCCTTCTGGCCCCACTCCTGGGCGGCGCGGACGTCCTCCTCGTTGTCCTGCTCGAGCAGGCGGAGGTTGCCGATCGTCTGCGCGATGGCGCTCTTGGCGTCGGCGATGTTGTTCGAGTAGTCGCGGACGAGCTGGTCGAGCATCAGCTGCGGGTCCTCGGCGTCGTCGATGATCTGGTTGATGTTCGCCCGGACGAGCGAGGAGATCCGGCCGAAGATGGTCTGCTTTGCCATTGCTGTGTCCCTTTCGTGGTTGGTTGTCTAGGTGGGTCTGACCGGTCAGAAGCGGCCGCCGCCGGAGAAGCCGCCGCCCATGCCGCCCATGCCGCCGCCGGGCCACCCGGTGGTGTCGTCGTTCGCCTCGTCGATGGCCGCTGCCGCGTACTGCTCCGCGGCACGGGCGGCCTGCAGTGCCCGCTGCGGGTCGGTGGTGGCGAGGTCGAGGGCGTCGTCGAAGGCCCGCTCGGCCTCGGACAGGCGGGTGCGTGCGGCGGGGCCGACGGCTCCGCGGTGCACGGTGATGAACTCGCGCGCCTGGCCGATCCGGGAGCGGGCGTCCCGGAGGGCGGCGTCGAGGGCCTGGGTCGCGCGACGATGCTGCTCCTCGGCGGTGCGGGCGGTCGCGAGGGCGGCGTCGATGTCCGTGTTCGCCTTCGTGAGCGCGTCGACCGCCCCGACGGGGTCACGCGGGTCGACGTCGGCACGGAGGACCCGCTGCGCCCGCGCGACCGCGGCCGCGAGGTCGGGGCCGCCGGTGCGGAGGGTGGCGGCCGCGGCGACGTCGCCCTCGATGTCGGCGCGCATCGCCTCGGCACGCTCGGCGGCGTCGGCGAAGGTGCGCTCCGCTGCCGTGACGGCGCCGGTGAGCTGCTGCACCTGGGCCAGCGCGTGCTGCCCGTCCCGGACCGCGACGACGGCCTCGCCCCGGTCGCCCGCGGCGAGCGCCGTCCGAGCGACACCGGCACGCTCGTCGGCGTACGCGAGCACCTGCTCGGCCTGGTCGACGTTGTCGGCGACGGTCGCGAGCGTCCGACCGGTGTACGCCGTCCGGACGCGCTCCAGCGCCGCACGGGCCGCGGCCACGGCGGCGGGAGCGGTCCCGAGGGCGGCGGTCAGCTCGGCAGCGGCGGTGTCGACGCCCGCTTCGAGCGAGCGCAGCTGGTCGAACGACTCGGTCTGCGACTCGATGGCCGCGTGCGCCTGCTCGCAGATGGCGATGATCTGGTTCGCCCACTCGGCGCGCTCCTGCGGCGTGTCCGGGACCTCGTCGTCGAGCTGCTGCTGGAGGGCGAAGGCCTTGCGGACCTCGCGCTTGGCGATCGACACGGTCTCGGCGAACGGGGTGGCGGCGTCCTCGCCGAACTGCGCCGCAGCGAAGCCGACCTCTTGTTCGGCCGTGCGCAGTTCGTCGTCGATCGTGACGAGTGCCCCACCGGCGCGTCGCTGGAGTTCGGCGAGGGACTGCTCCTGCTCGCGCCGGGCCGCGACGGTGCGCCGCCGGTTGCGGGCCCGGATGACGAGGACGGCGACGACCGCGGCCAGGACGGCGACACCGAGCAGCACCCACAGCCAGGTGAGGTCGGCGGGCTGCTGGCTCTGCTGGAGTCCGCCGGCGAAGGCCGTCGCCGCGGCGGCCCAGTCGCCCTGCTTGAGGCGGGGGAGCAGGTCGCCGTCGACCGCGCGCTCGACGTCGCTCGAGGTGATCGCCGTCTCGTTGGTCTGCTGGACGTCGTAGTTCCGCTCGTCGACCGCGACGGAGAGCAGGATGCTGTCCGTCTCGATCTGGTTCTGCTGCATGGTCGCGGCACCCCAGGCGGTGTGGTCGCTCGGGTCGGTGAAGGACGGCACGAAGACGACGAACAGCTGTGTCTGCGTCTCCTGGTACAGGTCCTGCACGGCCTGCTCGACGTCGGCCTGCTGGGCGTCGGTGAGGGCGTCCGCGTCGTCGAGGACGTACGCGCCGCTGAGGTCGACCGGCTCGGTGGCGTGCGCGGCCGGGACCGGGGCGACGACGAGCAGCGCGGCGACGGTGGCGGCGGTCGCGCCTGCCAGCAGACGCGCGAGCAGGGGACGTGGCGCCGCGTCGTCCCGGGCAGGCACCCCCGTCGACCCGAAGTCCGTCCTGACCTCGACCGTGCGCATCCGTCCTCCGTCCGTGGCCCTCGTCCAGCTGGTCCGTGGCCGTCGTCCGGAGTCTAGCCAGGCACCTCCTGGACGAGCCGGGGCTGTGGAGCGGGAGGGCGGGCCTGCGTCGGTTGTACCCCACCGGGATCGCCCGGGGCCCGCACACAGTGGACAGTGCTGCGGGCATGTCCCCCGAAACGGGGTAGAGTTGGTCTGAGCCAATGAAGGAAGGGGAGCAGCAATGGAGCGAGCGACCACCGCAGAAGTCGTCCCACTCGAGGACGGGTACCACCGCGTGTCCACGCCGGCGAGCGGCGTGATCGGGTTCGTGCGTGAGCGTGACGGACGGTACGAGGTCCTCCGCGGACGCGTGCGTCAGGCGACCCGGTCCGAGGGCCGGTACGCGACGATGAACGTCGCACTCATCGCCCTCACCCACGCCTGACCCGCAGGACGACAGCACGGCCCCGGTCGGTCCCGACCGGGGCCGTCGTCGTGCCCGCACCGGCCGTCCCACTGCGGACCGTAGGCTGCTCGCGTGGGTGAGTCGGGCCTCCAGACCGTGTCGGTGCGGGTGGCCGCCGCAGGGGCGTCGCGAACGGCCGACCGGGAGGCCCTGGTCGCGTTCGTCGCCGAGGTCACCCGATCGGACCCGGCCCTGGTCTCCGTGCAGCAGCGCTGTCCACACTGCGGTGCTGCGGACCACGGTCGGCCGGGAGCCCGGGTCGACGGTCGTCGGGTCGGCGTCGGTCTGGCGCGGACCTCGGGGATCGTCGTCCTCGCCGTCGGGCCGGCGTCGCTCGGTGTCGACGTCGAGCGGGCGTCCCGGGTGACGGCGGCCCCGCTCGACGCCTTCACCGCGGGGGAGCGGCACCGCGCGGTCGCGTCCGGACCGGAGTGCGCGGGGGTGCACCTCACCGCGTGCTGGACGGTGAAGGAGGCGGTGCTGAAGCGTGACGGACGGGGGCTCCGGGTCGATCCCGCACGCGTGGAGGCCGTCCTCGGACGAGTCGGCGACGGGCAGGTGGACCGCGCGCGGTTCGACGGGATGGAGCAGCTCGTCACGGTCGTCGTGCTCGACGCGGACCTGGTCGTGGCCGTCGCCGCGGGCGGTGCTCCGGTCCGGGTCGAGGACCTCCGTGGACCGGGACCCCAGGACGGCGGGGACACCGGGACGACGCCGACGCCGCGACGGCACGGGCGCCAGGGCGGCGCCGTGTCAGGGCGGCGCCGGGGCTAGGGCAGCGGGGGGACGCCCGGTTCGTCGATCCAGGGTCCGAGCGCGCGCAGCACGTGCGCGGGGTCGGTGCCGGCGGCCGTCGCGAACGCGCCCACGACGTCTGGCGTCGTCACCGTGCCGTGGTGGTGCCGTCCGGTCACCGTGCGGAGACCGTCGGTGAAGGCAGCGTCGCCGATCGTCCGTCGCAGGGCGTGCAGGGCGAGCGCGCCGCGCTTGTAGACGCGGTCGTCGAACATGTCCCGGGCGCCGGGGTCCGCGACGACGAGGTCCTCCGGCTGGTCGAGCAGCCCGGCACGGTACGTCGCCGCCAGGTCGTCCGCGGTGGGGCCGCCGCGGTGCTCGGACCAGAGCCACTCGGCGTAGCAGGCGAAGCCCTCGTGCAGCCAGATGTCGCGCCACACGCCGAGCGTCACCGAGTTGCCGAACCACTGGTGCGCCAGCTCGTGGGCGATGAGCCGGTCGGTGCCGTGCTCCCCGTCGACGTGGTTCCGCCCGAAGACCGCGAGGCCGTGCGCCTCGAGCGGGATCTCGAGCTCGTCGTCGGTCACCACGACGCCGTACTCGGCGAACGGGTACGGCCCGAACCGGTCGGTGAACAGGGCGATCATGTCGGGCACCTGGCCGAAGTCCGTCCGCACGGCGGCGGTCAGGTCGGACGGGTGGTGCACGGTGACCGGCACCGCACCGCCGCGCAGCTTCGTCGCGCGGTACCGACCGATCTGCACGGTGGCCAGGTAGGTCGCCATCGGCTCGGTGACGGCGTAGGTCCAGCGCGTGCCACGAGCAGTGCGCTCCCGGCCGAGCAGCGCGCCGTTCGCGATGACCTCGTACCCCGCTTCGCACGTCACCTCGATGCGGTAGGTCGCCTTGTCGTCAGGGCGGTCGTTGCAGGGGAACCACGACGGTGCGCCGACGGGCTGGCTCGCGACGATCACGCCGTCGGTCAGTTCCTCCCAGCCGAGCGTGCCCCAGGGGCTCCGGAGTGGTCGGGGTGCGCCGCGGTACCGCACGTGCACCGTGAACTCGTCGCCCGCAGCGATCGGTGCGGCGGGTGTCACGGTCGTCTTGTGTGTCCCGACCGAGACCTTCTTCGCGCGCACGCCGTCGACGTGGACCCGGTCGACGCTCAGCCCGTGCAGGTCGAGCACGACCTTCTCGAGCGGCTCGTCGGCGGTCGCGCTGATCGTCGCGGTCGCGTCGAGCCGGTTCGTGGCGACGCGGTAGTCGAGTCGCAGGTCGTGGTGGCGGGTCGTCCACCGCCGGTCGCCGCTGTGCGGGGTGTACGGGTCGGCGGTGGGGTCGGTCTGCTTCACGGTGCCGGTCAGTCTGCCACGGCGCCGACCGGCCCCGGGTGCTCGGTGCGCTCGCCGGACCCACTGGCGTCGCGTGGTCCGTCGGCGTCGCCGGACCCGCTCGCCCCGTCGTGCCCGGTGGTGGACGCCGCGGTGCGCCACGGCGGGTGCTCCCACGGGCCGATCGGGTTGCCGGCCCAGAGCGTGCCGCCCGGGACCTGCTCGCCGCGCATCACGAGCGAGGCGGGCCCGACGGTCGCTCCCGGGCCGATGCCGGCAGCGGGCAGGACCACACCGTGCGGCCCGAGCGTCGCGCCGGCGTCGAGCGTCACGGTGTCGAGCTGCATGACGCGGTCGTGGAACAGGTGCGTCTGCACCACGGTGCCGCGGGCGACGGTCGCCCCGTCGCCGATCGTGACGAGGTCGGCCTCCGGCAGCCAGTAGGTCTCGCACCAGACGCCGCGGCCGATCGTCGCACCGAGGCTCCGCAACCACGCCGCCAGGGCCGGGGTGCCGATGGCCTGCTCGGCGAACCAGGGGCGTGCGACGGTCTCGACGAAGGTGTCCTGCACCTCGTTGCGCCAGACGAACGACGACCAGAGCGGGTGCTCGGTGGCGGTGATGCGCCCGACGAAGGCCCACTTCGCCACGGTCGAGACGGCCGCCGCGACCGCACCGGCGGCGATGAGGACCGGGCCGGCGAGCAGCACCGTCCAGCCGAGCCCCACCGTGGTCCACAGGGCCAGGAAGGTGGCGGCGACGGCCACCCCGATCGCGGCGGACACCATGGGTGCCACGAGACGCAGCACCTCCCACGCGCCGCGGGCGACCTTCAGCCGGGTCGGCGGCCGGAACGTGCGCTCCTCGTCGAAGTGCGCCGCCGCCCGTCGGAGCCGGACCGGGGGACTGCCGAGCCACGAGGACCCGCGCTTGGCCTTCTTCGGCACGGCGGACAGCACCGCGACGAGGGCCTCGCGCGGCACCGACCGACCGGCGCCGGTCATGCCGCTGTTGCCGAGGAACGCCCGGCGGCCCACCTTCGACCGACCGATCCTCACCCGACCGCCGCCGAGCTCGTAGGTGGCGACCATGGTGTCGTCGGCCAGGAACGCCCCGGACGCGATCTGTGTCAGCGCGGGGATGAGCAGCACGGTGGAGATCTCGGTGTCCCGGCCGACCCGCGCGCCGAGCAGGCGGAGCCAGAGCGGGGTGACGAGGCTCGCGTACAGCGGGAACAGCAGCGTGCGGGCAGCGTCGAGGACCCGTTCGGTGCACCACACCTGCCACCCGGTCCGGGACCGCACGGGGTGCCGACCCTCGACGAGCCCGAGCCCGAGCAGCCGGACCGCGGCGACGACGAGGCCCGCGTACACGAGGCCCGCGACGACCGTGGCGAGCGGCACGCTCAGCAGCGTGGGGCCGACCGCGGCCCCGAGCGAGGTCGGGCGCCCGACGACGAGCGCCGCGACGGCCAGTCCGGCAGTGACGCCGACGACGGGGAGCCCGGCGACGGCGACCGACCCGGCCCCGTACGCGAGCAGCCACCGCTTCGGGGACGCGGGGCGGGCCTCCCGGCCGTGGCGTGCCGACCCGATGCGCTCGGCCGGCGAGCCCGCCCAGCGCTCACCCGCCGGGACCGCGCCGGCCACCGCCGAGCCGGCCTCGACCTCGGCGCCGTCGCCCACGTGTGCTCCGGGCATCAGGGTCGAGCGGCTGTGCACGACCGCGTCCGTGCCGACGTGCACGGGACCCAGGCGGAACACGTCGCCGTCCACCCAGTGTCCGGCGAGGTCCACCTCGGGCTCCACTGCGGCCCGCTTCCCGATCGTGAGCATCCCGGTGACCGGCGGCAGCGTGTGCAGGTCGACGTCCCGGCCGATCCTCGCACCGAGGGCCCGGGCGTAGTAGCTGATCCACGGGGCACCCGCGGTCGACGGACCGTCCACGGCCTCCGCGATCCGTTCCGCGAGCCAGACCCGGACGTGCACCGAGCCGCCGCGCGGGTGGTCGCCGGGACGGACCCCGGCCAGGAGCAGGCGGGCGGCGACGACCGTGATCGTCATCTTGCCGGCCGGGGTGACGAACAGCACGAGGGCGATCACCAGGAGCGGCCACGGCAGCACGGGCAGGAACGGCATCGTGGTGGCGTGCAGCACCGCCGCGACGAGTGCCGTCCAGCTCAGCAGGCGCAGCCCACGGAGCACCTGGAGCGGCAGGCCGAGCACCGTCAGGAGCAGCCCGGTGCGCGGCGGCACCGGCCGGACGTCCCGTCGTGCCGCCGCCACCGGCCCGGACGCGTCGAGCGCTGCCGCGAGTGCGCCGATCCGCGGGTGGTCGTAGACGTCGGCCACGGTGGTCGTGGGGTAGCGCTCGCGGACCGCCGACACGAGCTGCGCGGCGGTCAGGGAACCGCCGCCGTGCGCGAAGAAGTCGTCGTCGACGTCGGCGACCGGGACACCGAGGATCGCCGACCACCGCTCGGCGATCCATGCGACGGTCGGCGGCAGGTCCGTCCCGATCGCGCCCTCGAGGGGCCACGGCAGCGCCGCCCGGTCGACCTTGCCGGACGTCCGCGTCGGCAGGGAGTCGACGACGGCGAGGAGCGGCACGAGCGCGGCGGGCAGTTCCTCGCGGAGACGGGTGTTCGCCGCGGCCGTGTCGACGACCGCGCCGGCGACCGGGGCGATGTAGCCGACGAGCACCTGGTTGCCCGCCGGGGTGCGCTGCACGACCGCGGCACCCGCGGCGACGTCGTCGAGGGACTGCAGGGCCGCGTCGATCTCGCCGAGTTCGATGCGCCGGCCGCCCAGCTTCACCTGGTCGTCGGCGCGACCCTGGAAGACGAGCCCCTCGGGGTCGTACCGGACCAGGTCGCCGCTCCGGTACGCCCGCTCCCACCCGAGCTGCGGGAAGGGCGCGTACTTCTCGGCGTCCTTCGCCGGGTCGAGGTACCGGCCGAGGCCGACGCCCCCGATGACGAGTTCGCCGACCTGCCCCGGCGCGACGCGCTGCCCCTCGGCGTCGACGACCGCGAGGTCCCACCCGTCGAGCGGCAGGCCGATCCGCACCGGGGTGCTGCCGTCGAGCAGGGCACCACACGCGACGACCGTCGCCTCGGTCGGGCCGTACGTGTTCCACACCTCGCGGTCCCGGGACGCGATGCGGGCGGCGAGCTCCGGCGGGCAGGCCTCACCGCCGAAGATCACCAGCCGCACGGACTCGAGCGCGTCGTCGGGCCACAGTGCCGCGAGCGTGGGGACGGTCGAGACGACGGTGATGCCGTGCGCGATGAGCCACGGGCCGAGGTCGACCCCGCTCTTCACGAGCGACCGGGGCGCCGGCACGAGGGAGGCACCGTGTCCCCAGGCGAGCCACATCTCCTCGCACGAGGCGTCGAACGCCACGCTGAGGCCCGCGAGCACCCGGTCGTCCGGACCGAGCGGCGCGGCCTGCAGGAACATCCGGGCCTCGGCGTCGACGAAGGCCGCGGCGGAGCGGTGGGTGACGGCCACGCCCTTCGGCACGCCGGTGGACCCCGACGTGAAGATGACCCACGCGTCGTCCTCGGTCGTGGGCGCCTCGGCGCTCGCCGCGGGGTCGGTGACCGGCAGCGGAGCGCCCTGGCGGTCGCGGAGCACACCGCCGGCACCGATGACGCCGACCACCCGTGCTTCGCCGAAGACGAGGGTGGCGCGTTCCTCGGGGTCGTCGGCGTCGACGGGGACGTAGGCGGCGCCGGCGGCGAGGACGGCGAGGATCGACACGGACAGGTCCCGGCCACCGGAGGGGATGCGGATCCCGACCCGGTCGCCGCGTCGGACGCCGTGGCGGGCGAGGTCGGCGGCGCGCTCCTGCACGAGGGCGAGGAGGCCGCGGTAGTCGAGCGCACCCTCCGGCGTCTCGAGGGCGAGGGCGTCGGGGTGTGCCTCGGCGGTGGCGGTGAGGACGTCGAGCAGGGTCCTGGCCGGTGCGGCGCGGTCCCCGCGGTCGAGTTCCTGCTGCGTGGAGGTCGTCACGCCGCGTGATCCTAGGGCCCGGAGGTGTCCTGCTCGGGAACGCACGTGGCCGCGACCACGGAGGGTCGCCGCAGCGGACGTCGTGCTGGTGCCCACGGGGGAAGGTGCCCGCAGCGGACGTCGTGCTGGTGCCCACGGGGAAGGTGCCCGCAGCGGACGTCGTGCTGGTGCCCACGGGGGAAGGTCGCCGCAGGCGACGTCGCGCGCTGCCGACCGAGCGTAGCGAGGACGACAGCTTGCGCGGGGATGTGACTGTGCCCCCAGGAGGATTCGAACCTCCGCCCCTGCCTCCGGAGGGCAGTGCTCTATCCCCTGAGCTATGGGGGCCCGGGGTGTCACCAACCGTAGCAGGTCCGCGCCCGCCTCCTGAACGCCGGTGCGCCTCCCCGGGCGTGCCGTGTCGGACGGGAGGCTCCGCACCGGTCCGACACGGGCCTCCCGTCCGCCGTGGCGCCGGTCAGGGCGTCGGTGACCCGGTCGGCGCGGTCGCGTCCGGCGCGACCGCGTGCCGGACGGCGTCGACGACGGGCTGGGCGGTCCCGGGCTCGGTGAAGAGCGTCGAGCTGGTGTGGATCCAGTACGGACCGGCGAAGGCGTCGGCGCGACCGGTGCCGGAGCGGAGGGAGTAGTAGCCCTCCACCGTGTACGTGGGGACGGACCCGCCCTGCGCGAAGAGGGCGTCCTCGAGCTGTGTGATCTGCGCCGCGGGCAGGTGTGCCACGGCGACGGTCACGGTGACGTCCTCGTCCGCGGTGGACCGCCAGGTGCACACGCGACCGTCCTGGCCGGCGATCTGCGCGACGGCCGAACCCGATGCGGGACGCGGTGTCCGCACCCGCTCGAAATCCCGCCCGTAGACGGTGAACGTCGTCGCCGGCACGAGCTCGTCGCAGTCCTGCGGCACCGGACGGCCGACGCTCCCGGTGGTGGGGGAGGCGGAAGGGGCACCACCGCCTGTGCCCGAGCAGGCCGCGAGCACGAGCGCGGCGGGGACGACGAGTGCGGCGAGGCCGGACGCCCGGAGGCTGCGGGAGGTCATGACGGACCATGATGCTGCATCCCTCCCGGCGTGGTCCGGGTGGTCGCCGGGTGTCCCGGTAGACTCGATCGCCGTGACTCCTGCCGAACTCTCCGCCGCGTACCTGTCGATCCTCACGGGCATCGTCGAGCGCCGAGGCGCTGCCGACACCGTGACGGTCCAGGAGTCCCACGTGGCCCTGGAACGGCCGAAGAACCGGGCGCACGGCGACTGGGCGTCGAACGCGGCCATGCAGCTCGCGAAGCGCCTCGGGACCAACCCGCGCGAGCTCGCGACGGAGATCGCCGGCGAGCTGACCGAGCTCGACGGCGTGGACTCGGTCGACATCGCCGGGCCGGGCTTCATCAACATCACGCTCGAGGCCGCCGCGGCCGGCGAGGTAGCACGCACCGTGGTCGACCAGGGCGTGACCTTCGGGCACGGCGACCTCTACGACGGGGTCCGCATCGACCTCGAGTTCGTGTCGGCGAACCCGACCGG
This sequence comes from Curtobacterium sp. MCPF17_046, assembly GCF_003224295.1. Lineage (NCBI taxonomy): Bacteria > Bacillati > Actinomycetota > Actinomycetes > Micrococcales > Microbacteriaceae > Curtobacterium > Curtobacterium sp. MCPF17_046. The sequence continues at coordinate 61,999 of NZ_QKLB01000002.1, forward strand.
ACCCATCCACATGGGCGGCGTGCGGTGGGCCGCGGTGGGCGACAGCCTGGCGCGCGTGTTCCAGGCGCAGGGCGGCCTCGTCACCCGCGAGTACTACTTCAACGACCACGGCAACCAGATCGACCGGTTCGCCCGCTCCCTCCTGGCGTCCGCGCTGGGGGAGCCGACGCCCGAGGACGGCTACGGCGGCGCGTACATCGGCGAGATCGCGGCCCGCGTGCTCGCGACGCTCGAGCCGGGTGTCGACGTCACGGGCATGCCGCGCGACGAAGCGCAGGAGCTGTTCCGGCGCGAGGGCGTCGAGTTCATGTTCACGGACATCAAGCGGTCGCTGCACGACTTCGGCGTCGACTTCGACGTCTTCTTCCACGAGAACTCGCTGCACGAGTCGAAGGCGGTGGACCGCGCGATCGCCCGGCTGCAGGAGCAGGGCCGGATGTACGAGGCGGACGGCGCCCTGTGGCTCCGGACGACCGACTTCGGCGACGACCGCGACCGCGTGGTCATCAAGTCGGACGGCGAACCCGCGTACATCGCCGGCGACCTCGCCTACTACCTCGACAAGCGCGAACGCGGCTTCGAGCGGAACCTCATCATGCTCGGCGCGGACCACCACGGCTACGTCGGCCGGATGATGGCGATGTGTGCGGCGTTCGGTGACGAGCCGGGCGTGAACCTCGAGATCCTCATCGGCCAGCTGGTGAACCTGCTCAAGGACGGCCAGCCGCTCCGGATGTCGAAGCGCAACGGCACCGTCGTGACGATGGAGGACCTCGTCGACGCCGTGGGCGTGGACGCCGGCCGGTACGCGCTCGTGCGGTTCGCGAGCGACACGGCGATCGACATCGACCTCGACCTGCTGACCAAGCGCACGAACGACAACCCGGTGTTCTACGTGCAGTACGCCCACGCCCGGACGCAGTCCGTCGCTCGCAACGCCGCGGCGTCCGGCGTCGACCGCTCGGTGTTCGACGCGTCGCTGCTCACCCACGAGTCCGAGAGCGCCCTCCTCGGCGCGATCGCGGAGTACCCGCGGGTGGTCCGCCAGGCCGCGGAGCTCCGGGAACCGCACCGGATCGCCCGGTACATCGAGCAGCTCGCCGGCCTGTACCACCGCTGGTACGACTCCTGCCGCGTCACGCCGCTCGGTGACGAGCCCGTGTCGGACCTGCACCGCACCCGTCTCTGGGTGAACGACGCCACGGGCCAGGTGGTCCGGAACGGCCTCGGTCTGCTCGGCGTCAGCGCGCCCGAACGGATGTAGCGGTGACGTCCGCACCCGCCACCGGTCGGGGTCGGGAGCGTCGGGGCCGGAAGCGTCGGGGCCGGACGCTGGCGATCGTGCTGGTCGTCGTGCTCCTGCTCCTGGCGGTCGTCGTCGTGGTCGCCGAGTTCGTCCTCCGCGGGGTCGTCGACCGGACGATCGCGGACCAGGTCGAGCAGTCGCTGCCCGACGGCACGACCGGGACGGTGGACGCGCACGTGGACGGCGTCGTCATCCCGCAGCTGGTCGGCGGGACCTTCGACCGGGTGCACATCTCCTCGGACCGGTTGACGGTGGCGGGCATCCCGCTCGCGGCGGACGTGACCGCGCGCGACCTGCCGGTGGACGGCCAGGGCGCCGTGCACGACGTCGACGGCACGGTCCGGCTCGCGGCCGGGGCGGTCAAGGACCTGGCGGCCTACTCACCGCTGTTCGAACGACTCAGGCTCATCGACGGCGGCGTCGAGCTGCGGGGCACCACCTCGGTGCTCGGCTTCGACATCGGCTACGCGGCGGACGGCTCGGTCGCGGTGCAGTCCGACGGTCGGGGCGTCACGATCACGCCCGAGACCGTCCGCATCACCAACTCCTCGCTCGGGTTGGACCTCGACGACATCCCGGGCGTCTCGGACGTGCCCGTCCCGGTCTGCACGGCGCAGTTCCTGCCGGAGCAGCTCCGGGTCCGGTCGCTCCGGGTGACGGAGTCGGCGGCGACGGTGCGCGTCACCGCGGACGAACTCCCGCTCAGCGAGGACGGCCTGCGCACCACCGGCCGCTGCTGAGGACCCCGCGGGCGACGAGCGTCACATGCGCCGGGAGGCCCGTCCCGGCCGGATAGGATCGGGTCCCGTGAGCGAGAACCCCCTTGCGCCGCCGCGGCTGCGGTTCCCGACGGACGCGTCCGAACTCGTCGACCGCATCTGGCCCGCGTCCGCGACGCGGACCGACGACGGCATGCTGGCGATCGGCGGTGTCGCCGCGGACGCACTCGTGGCGCAGTACGGCTCACCCCTGTACGTCGTCGACGAGCGTGACGTCCAGTCGCGCGCCGTCCGCGTACGGAACGCCTTCACCGACGCCTTCTCGCGGATCGGGACCCGGGCGCACGTCTACTACGCGGCCAAGGCCTTCTGGACGACGCACGTCGCCCGGTGGATGGCCGACGCCGACCTCCGTCTCGACGTCTGCACGATGGGGGAGATCGCCGTCGCGCTGGCCGCGGGCGTCGACCCGGCGCTGATGGGCTTCCACGGCAACGACAAGTCCGACGCAGAACTCGAGCGCGCGGTGTCGATCGGGCTCGGCACGGTCGTGCTCGACAGTCACGAGGAGATCGGCCGCGTCGCCCGCATCGCCGCCGAGGCCGGTGTCGTGCAGCGCGTGCGCATCCGGATCAACAGCGGGGTGCACGCCTCGACCCACGAGTTCCTGGCCACCGCGCGCGAGGACCAGAAGTTCGGCATCCCGCTGTCCGAGGCCGTGCAGGCGGCGACGGCCGTCCGTGCCGAGCCGTCCCTGGCGTTCGTGGGGCTGCACTCGCACATCGGGTCGCAGATCTTCGACGACAGCGGTTTCCGCGAGGCCGCCCGCCGGCTGATGGACGTGCACGCCACGCTCGTCGCCACCGGTCCGGTGCCGGAACTCAACCTCGGCGGCGGCTGGGGCATCGACTACACCGAGGCGGACGCGGCCCTCGCGCCCGAGGACGTCGCGGACGCCCTCGCCGCGATCGTCGCCGAGGAGTGCGCGTCCCGCGGCATCCCGGTGCCCGAGATCGCGGTGGAGCCCGGCCGCTACATCGTCGGCCCGCCCGGCGTCACGCTGTACCGCGTCGGCACGATCAAGCCCGTCACGGTCGAGACGGACGAGGGCACGTCGGCGACGCGCACCTACGTGTCGGTCGACGGCGGCATGAGCGACAACGTGCGGCCGGCGCTGTACGGCGCGGACTACACCGCACGCCTCGCCCGGACGTCGGACGCCGACCCGGTGCTGACCCGTGTCGTCGGGAAGCACTGCGAGAGCGGTGACGTCGTGGTCCACGACGAGTACCTGCCCGGCGACGTGCAGCGGGACGACCTGCTCGCGGTGGCCGCGACCGGTGCCTACTGCTGGAGTCTCGCGAGCAACTACAACCACGTCGGTCGTCCGCCGGTCGTCGCGGTGGCGGACGGCACGGCCCGTATCCTCGTGCGTGGCGAGACCGTCGACGACCTCCTCGCCCGTGACACCGGCGTCGCGCCGGTGCCCGACACCGGTGCCGCACGCTGACCACCCGACCCGGAGAGACACCCACCCGATGATCGAATACCGCAACGTCCGCGTCGCGCTGCTGGGAGCCGGCTCGGTCGGTTCCCAGGTCGCCCGACTCCTGCTCGAGCACGGCGAGGAGCTCGCGACCCGGGCCGGCGCCGGTCTGGAGCTGGTCGGGATCGCCGTCCGCGACGTCGAGGCGCAGCGGGACGTCGACCTGCCGCGTGACCTCTTCACGACGGACGCGGAGTCGCTCATCCTCGGGGCCGACATCGTGGTCGAGCTCATCGGCGGCATCGAGCCGGCGCGCACCCTCGTGCTGCAGGCCCTGCAGTCCGGGGCGGACGTCGTCACCGGCAACAAGGCGCTGCTCGCCACGCACGGCCCGGAGCTCTTCGCCGCCGCCGAGCAGGTCGGCGCACAGCTCTACTACGAGGCCGCCGTCGCCGGCGCGATCCCGATCATCCGACCGCTGCACGACTCGCTCGCGGGGGACCGCATCGAGCGGATCATGGGCATCGTCAACGGCACGACCAACTTCATCCTCGACCTGATGGACCGCGAGGGCGCGACTTTCGACGACGCACTGGCGACCGCGACGGAGCTCGGGTACGCCGAGGCCGACCCGACCGCCGACATCGAGGGCTACGACGCCGCGCAGAAGGCGGCGATCCTCGCGTCGCTCGCGTTCCACACCTCGGTCCCGCTCGCCGCCGTGCACCGCGAGGGCATCACCTCGGTGACGATCGAGCAGGTCCGCGCCGCCCGCAAGGCCGGCTACGTCGTGAAGATCCTCGCCACGTGCGAGCGCCTCACCGACGCCGAGGGTCGCGAGGGCGTCAGCGCCCGCGTCTACCCGGCGCTCGTGCCCGAGTCGCACCCGCTCGCGAGCGTGCACGGGGCGAAGAACGCGGTGTTCGTCGAGGCCGAGGCCGCCGGCGACCTCATGTTCTACGGCGCCGGCGCCGGCGGGGTGGAGACGGCCTCCGCGGTCCTCGGTGACCTCGTGTCCGCCGCCCGTCGCCACGTCATCGGCGGTCCGGGTGTCGCGGAGTCGACGCAGTCGGCACTGCCCGTCTTCCCGATCGGGACGGTGCGGACCCGCTACCAGATCGCGCTGCACGTGTCGGACGCCCCCGGCGTGCTGTCGACCGTCGCGGGGGTGCTCGCGGCGCACGGCGTCAGCGTCGAGACCGTCGAGCAGACCACCACGGGTGCCGTCGAGGGGACCGCGACGCTCGTCATCGGCACGCACCTCGCCCGTGAGGCCGACCTGGCCGACACCGTCGTCGCGCTCCGCGGCGAGGACGTCGTCATCGACGTGACCAGCGTGCTGCGCGTCGTCGGCACCTGACGCGACCCCGAGCCTCCCGACCGACCAGCCGACCCAGACCAGACCGCCCCACCGGACAGAGAGAGAAGCCTGATGGCCCACCAGTGGCAGGGAGTCCTGCGCGAGTACGCCGACCGACTCGACGTGACCGACGCGACCCCGATCGTGACGCTCGGTGAGGGCGGCACCCCGCTCATCCCGGCGCGACGACTCTCCGAGCGCACCGGCGCCCAGGTGTACGTGAAGTACGAGGGCATGAACCCGACCGGCTCCTTCAAGGACCGCGGCATGACGATGGCGATCTCGAAGGCCGTCGAGCACGGGGCGAAGGCCGTCATCTGCGCCTCCACCGGCAACACGAGCGCCTCGGCGGCCGCGTACGCCACGCACGCCGGCATCACCGCCGCGGTGCTCGTGCCCGAGGGCAAGATCGCGATGGGCAAGCTGAGCCAGGCCGTCGCGCACGACGCACAGCTGCTGCAGGTGCAGGGCAACTTCGACGACTGCCTCGACATCGCGCGGGACCTGTCGGCGAACTACCCGGTGCACCTGGTCAACTCGGTCAACAACGACCGCATCGAGGGGCAGAAGACCGCCGCGTTCGAGGTCGTCGACGTCCTGGGGGACGCGCCGGACTTCCACTTCCTGCCGGTCGGCAACGCGGGCAACTACACCGCGTACTCGCGCGGGTACCGAGAGGACGTCGCCTCGGGCCGTTCGTCGCGGATGCCGCGGATGTTCGGCTTCCAGGCAGCCGGCTCGGCCCCTATCGTGCACGGTGAGGTCGTCCGGCACCCGGAGACCATCGCCTCGGCGATCCGGATCGGCAACCCGGCGTCGTGGCAGCCTGCGCTCGAGGCCCGGGACGAGACCGACGGCTACTTCGGTGCGATCTCCGACGAGGCGATCCTCGCTGCGCACCACATCCTCTCGGCAGAGGTCGGCGTGTTCGTCGAGCCGGCGTCGGCCATCGGCGTCGCCGGGCTCCTCGAGCGCGCCGACGCGGGCGTCGTCCCGAAGGGCGCGACCGTCGTCATCACGGTGACGGGCCACGGCCTGAAGGACCCGCAGTGGGCGCTCCGCACGCAGGACGGCGGTGAGGTCGCCCCGACCAGCGTGCCCGTGGACACCGCCGCGATCGCGGACGTGCTCGGACTGGTCAGCGCGCGGTGAGCGTCGACCGCTCGTCCGGACCGGGGGAGGGCGCGACCGCCCTGGAAGCTGTACCGGCCGGACGGGCGGTCCGGGTGCGCGTCCCGGCGACCTCCGCGAACCTCGGCCCGGGGTTCGACTCCCTCGGACTCGCGCTGTCGCTCTACGACGAGGTCGACGTCCGCGTCCGGCCCGAGCCGGGCGCGACCGTGACGATCGACGGCGTCGGCACCGGTGAGGTGCCGACCGACGACACGAACCTGGTCGTCCGGGCCGTCCGCCGTGGTTTCGAGCACGCCGGCGTCCCGCAGCCCGGGCTCGAGCTGCGCGCCACGAACGCCATCCCACACGGCCGCGGCATGGGGTCGTCCGCCGCCGCGATCGTCGCCGGGCTGATGGCCGCGCGTGGGCTGCTCGCCGGCGTGGTCGACCTCGACGCGTCCACGCTGCTGAGTCTCGCCACCGAGATGGAGGGGCACCCGGACAACGTCGCCCCCGCGCTCTTCGGTGGTCTGACGATCGCGTGGATGACCGCCGACGGCCCGGCGTACAAGCGGTTGCTCGTGCACCGCGGGGTGTCGCCCGTCGTCTTCGTCCCGACGTCGACGCTCTCGACGAAGCTCGCGCGGTCCCTGCAGCCGATGACGGTGCCGCACGAGGACGCCGCTTTCAACGTGTCGCGGTCGGCGCTGCTCGTGGCGGCGCTCATCCAGAGCCCGGAACTGCTGCTCGCGGCCACCGAGGACCGGCTCCACCAGGCCTACCGCGCGAGCGCGATGCCCGAGACGGACGCCCTGATCGGGCTCCTCCGGCAGCACGGTCTGGCGGCCGTCGTCTCGGGCGCCGGGCCGAGCCTCCTGGTGATGGGGAGCGACCCGGCACAGCGGCTCGCGGCGGCCGGACTGGTCGAGCGACACGCCGAGTCCACCTGGCGTGCGCTCATGCTGGCCGTCGACCTCGGTGGTGCTACAGTGAAGCCGCACCCGACGCTCGAAGCCGAACTCGCGGAGGCGTCGACCACCCCAGGTCGACCGCCACGCTGATCCGGTGCGTGGGGCACTCTCTCCAGATCACCGTTCCCGGTCCGTCGTCTGAACGACGGCCGTTGCACATCCGCGACGGGAACGGTGGAAACTCTCCGCGTTCTGCGGTCGGAAGGAACCATCAGCATCGTGACCGACGTCACCACCTCCACCGGTTCGGTGGAGATCCCCACTGACCTGCGCGCGCTCCGTCTCCCGGAGCTCCAGCGCATCGCCTCGTCCCTCGGCATCACCGGGCTCTCGAAGCTCCGCAAGGGCGACCTCATCGCCTCGATCGAGGACAAGCGTCCGGCCGAGGCGCCCGCCACGGTCACGCCGACCCTCGACGGTGCCGGCACCGGCACCCCGGTCGCGGACACCACCGAGCAGGTCGCTGCCGCGGAGCCCGCGCAGCAGGCGCCGGCGGAGCGCGACGAGCAGCCCGCCGCACCGGTCGCCGAGGCGCCGGCCCGCGGCCGCCGCAACCGCCGTGCCTCCTCCGGTGGCACCGTCAGCGCCGAGCCGACCGCCGCGGCCTCGCACACGAACGCCGGCCACACCGGCACCGAGGACCTCCTCGCCGGGCTGGACCAGGTCCGCGCCGAGAAGGACGCGCAGGAGGCCGCCCAGACCGGTCAGCGTCGTGGTCGCGGTCGCGACCGCCAGGCGCAGCAGGCCGACGGCCAGGAGGCCCGGGGCGCCACCGCGGAGGTCCAGGTCCCGGCCGCGGACGCCGCCGAGCAGGGCGACCAGGACGTCGCGCAGCAGAACGACGGCCAGCAGGCCGACCAGTCCGACCAGGGCGACCAGGCCGAGGGCGGCGCTCGTCGCGGCCGTCGCAGTCGCGGTCGCGGTCGTGGTCGCGGTCAGAACGGCGACCAGGCCGAGCAGAACGGCCAGCAGCCCGAGTCCGACAAGGCCGAGCCGAAGCAGCAGCAGAACGGCAAGCAGCAGAACGCCGACAAGGGCGAGCAGAAGCAGAACGGCCAGCAGAAGCAGGCCGAGCAGCAGCGTGGCGACCAGCAGCGCGGCGACCAGCAGCGTGCCGACCAGCAGCGCGCCGCCGAGCAGGAGGCCGAGAACGGTCGGACCCGTCGCCAGCGTGACCGCAAGCGTGGTCGCGGCGGCCAGAACGACGAGTTCGAGCCCGAGGTCACCGAGGACGACGTCCTCATCCCGATCGCCGGCATCCTCGACGTCCTCGACAACTACGCGTTCGTGCGCACCACCGGCTACCTGCCGGGGCCGGAGGACGTCTACGTCTCCCTCGGTCAGGTGAAGAAGTACCACCTGCGCAAGGGCGATGCGGTCGTCGGCGCGATCAAGCAGCCGCGGAACGACGAGCAGCAGAGCCGTCAGAAGTACAACGCGCTCGTCAAGATCGACACGATCAACGGTCAGACCGCCGACGAGGCCGCGGCCCGGGTCGACTTCCAGGACCTCACCCCGCTGTACCCGAACGAGCGCCTGCGCCTCGAGACGGAGCCCGCGAAGATCTCGACCCGCATCATCGACCTCGTGTCGCCGATCGGCAAGGGCCAGCGCGGTCTCATCGTCTCCCCGCCGAAGGCCGGCAAGACCGTCGTCCTGCAGGCGATCGCGAACGCCGTCTCGAAGAACAACCCCGAGGCCCACCTCATGGTCGTCCTGGTGGACGAGCGTCCCGAAGAGGTCACCGACATGCAGCGCACGGTGAAGGGCGAGGTCATCGCCTCGACCTTCGACCGTCCCGCCGAGGACCACACCACGGTCGCCGAGCTCGCCATCGAGCGTGCGAAGCGCCTGGTCGAGCTGGGCCACGACGTCGTCGTGCTGCTCGACTCGATCACCCGACTGGGCCGCGCGTACAACCTGGCCACGCCGCCGTCGGGTCGCGTGCTCTCCGGTGGCGTCGACTCCGCCGCGCTCTACCCGGTCAAGCGCTTCTTCGGCGCCGCCCGCAACATCGAGAACGGCGGCTCGCTGACCATCCTCGCCACGGCGCTCGTCGAGACCGGGTCGAAGATGGACGAGGTGATCTTCGAGGAGTTCAAGGGCACCGGCAACATGGAGCTCCGCCTCAACCGGCACCTCGCCGACAAGCGGATCTTCCCGGCCGTCGACATCAACGCGTCCGGCACCCGTCGCGAGGAGCAGCTGCTCTCCGCCGACGAGGTCGCGATCACCTGGCGTCTCCGTCGGGCCCTCGCCGGGCTCGACCCGCAGCAGGCGCTCGACGTCGTCCTCCGGAACCTCAAGGAGACGCAGTCGAACGTGGAGTTCCTCGTCCAGATCCAGAAGTCGGTGCCGGCGACCAACGGTCACCACGGCAGCGGCCACCAGGAGTAACGCGTGTTCGAGTCGGTGGCAGGGCTGCTGGCGGAACACGAGGAACTGACGCAGCAGCTGTCGGACCCCGCGCTCCACGCCGACCCGGCCCGCGCCAAGAAGGTCAACCGGCGGTACGCCGAGCTGAGCCAGATCAAGGCCGCGTACGAGGGCTGGCAGGCGGCGGGGGACGACCTCGCCGCCGCCCGCGAGCTCGCGCGCGAGGACGAGGCGTTCGCGGACGAGGTCCCGGGGCTCGAGGAGCAGCTGGCGGAGCGCCAGGAGCGCCTCCGCCGGCTCCTCATCCCGCGCGACCCCGACGACGGCCGTGACGTCATCATGGAGATCAAGGGCGGCGAGGGCGGCGAGGAGTCCGCGCTGTTCGCGGCCGACCTGCTCCGCATGTACTCGCACTACGCCGAGGGCAAGGGCTGGAAGGTCGAGATGCTCGAGCGCACCGAGTCCGACCTCGGTGGCTACAAGGACGTGCAGGTCGCGATCAAGTCGAACGCGACCGACCCGTCGCAGGGCGTGTGGGCACACCTCAAGTACGAGGGCGGTGTGCACCGCGTCCAGCGCGTCCCGGCGACCGAGTCGCAGGGGCGCATCCACACGTCGACGACCGGCGTGCTCGTCTTCCCCGAGGTGGACGAGCCGGAGGAGGTCGAGATCAACCAGAACGACCTGAAGATCGACGTGTACCGCTCCTCCGGTCCCGGCGGACAGTCGGTCAACACGACGGACTCCGCGGTCCGCATCACGCACCTCCCGACGGGGATCACGGTCGCGATGCAGAACGAGAAGTCGCAGCTGCAGAACCGCGAGGCCGGCATGCGCGTCCTGCGGGCCCGCATCCTCGCGCGCCAGCAGGAGGAGCGTGACGCGATCGCCTCCGACGCCCGCAAGTCGCAGATCCGCGGGATGGACCGTTCGGAGCGCATCCGGACGTACAACTTCCCGGAGAACCGGATCGCGGACCACCGCACCGGCTACAAGGCGTACGACCTCGACCGTGTCATGAACGGCGCACTCGAACCGGTCGTGCAGTCCGCCATCCAGGCCGACGAAGAGGCGCGCCTGGCCGCCCTCGGCGACCAGGACGCCTGATCGGCGTGTCCGGCCGGGAGGCCCGCCCCACCTCGGGTCCCCGGCCCGCGTTCGCCGCCGACCGGCTCCTGCGCGAGGCGGCAGCGGCCCTGGCCGCGGCAGGCGTCCCGACGCCGCAGGTCGACGCGGAACTCCTGTTGGCCTGGGCGACGGACACGTCGCGGGGTGCCGTGCAGGCGCGTGCGATGACCGGGGGAGCGATCGCCGAGGGACACGTCGAGCGCTTCCGGCACGCCGTCGCCCGTCGCGTCACCCGTGAACCGCTCCAGCACGTCACCGGCGAGGCGCACTTCCGCGCGCTGACCCTGTCGGTCGGCCCGGGCGTGTTCGTCCCGCGGCCGGAGACCGAGTCGGTCGTCCAGTTCGGCATCGACGCGCTCCGGGCGACCGCGGTGCCCGAGCCGATCGCCGTCGACCTCGGGTCCGGGAGCGGTGCGATCGCCATCGCGATGGACACCGAGGTGGCGAACGCCGTGGTGTACGCCGTCGAACGCTCGCCCGAGGCCCTGCCCTGGACGCGTCGCAACGTGGACGCACACGGCGGGACGGTGCACCTCGTCGAGGGCGACCTCGCCGACGCGCTGCCGGAGCTCGACGGCCGGGTGTCGGTCGTCGTGTCGAACCCGCCGTACGTGCCCGACGACGCGGTCCCGATCGACCCCGAGGTCCGCGACCACGACCCGGCGCTCGCGCTGTACGGCGGACCGGACGGGCTCGACGCCGTGCGGGCCCTGACCGAGACCGCGTGGCGCCTGCTCGTGCCCGGCGGACTGCTCGTCGTCGAGCACGCCGAGCAGCAGGGCGCCGGCGTCCGCGCGGTGCTCGCCGGCCGGGGCTTCCGGTCCCCGGAGACGCACGTCGACCTCACCGGACGCGACCGCACGACCACCGCGACGCGCTGACCGGCGTGTGCCGGGCGGCGGCTCCTAGACGACCGGTGCCGTCTCGTGGGCCGCGACGAACGTCCGCACCGCACCCCGCAGGTCGGTGTCGTGCTCGACGAGCACGGCGGTGATGCCGACGCTCCGTGCCCCGGCGACGTTCTCGGGCATGTCGTCGGCGAAGAAGGTGCGCTCGGCCGGGACACCGTGGTGGGCGAGCACGCGCCGGAACACCTCCGGATCGGGCTTCCGTGCGCCGAACGCGCTCGTGGTGTCCAGGTGCTCCTCGAACAGCGGCGGCAGCGACGGGACCCATTCGTGCAGCCACCGACCGGCGAGCGGACCGTTGTTCGTGAGCAGCGCGACCCGACCGTGCTGCTTGGCGATCCGCACCGCCTCGACCCGGTCCGGCAGCTCGGTCATCGCCGCTCCGCGGACGCGTGCCCACTCCGTCTCGGGGACCGGGCACCCCATGGCCTCCTCGAAGGCGGCGAGGTAGGCGTCGGCGTCCGCGAAGTGCCCGGCCTCGGCCCGCTGCTCGTTCCCGGTGTCCCACCAGCGGCGGCGGAGCTCGGTGAAGTCGTGCCCGGTCAGCTCGGTCAGCCCGGCCATCCGGGTCGTCCAGTCGTAGCGGACGAGGACGTCGTCCATGTCGAAGAGGAACAGGAGTGGGGGCGCGGGCGTCTCGTTCACGATGCCTCCTATCCTCGCGCACTATCATCGTGCAGGTCATGGCTTCCCGATACGACTGTTCCGACCCCGACGGGCTCCTGACCGGCATGCGGCTCGCACGGACCGCCCTCGGTCGGGGCGAACTCGTCGTCGTGCCCACCGACACCGTCTACGGCGTCGCGGCGGACGCGTTCAGCGCCTCGGCCGTGCAGCGCCTGCTCGACGCGAAGGGCCGGACGCGGCAGTCGCCGCCGCCGGTGCTCATCCCGGGCGTCGCGACGCTCGACGCGCTCGCCAGCGAGGTCCCCGAGCCGGTGCGCCAGCTCGTCGATGCGTTCTGGCCCGGTGGTCTCACCGTGATCCTCCGTGCGCAGCCGTCGCTCGACTGGGACCTCGGTGAGACGCGGGGGACCGTCGCGCTCCGGATGCCGGACTCGCGCATCGCCCTCGAGCTCCTGCGCGAGGTCGGTCCGCTCGCGGTCTCCTCGGCGAACTCCACCGGCGACCCGGCCGCGATGGACGTCGACGACGCTGAGCGCATGCTCGGTGACAGCGTCGCGGTCTACCTCGACGGCGGAGCGCTGGCGCCGCACGACGGTGCTGCAGCGTCGACCGGTTCCACCATCGTGGACGCGACCGGTCTGTCCGCGGGGGAGGGCCTCCGCATCGTCCGCCACGGTGTGATCCCGGACGACGAGATCAGACGGGTCGTCGGGGACGACCTCGTCCGGTGAAGTTCTACCTGCTCGCGGGGGTCATCTCGGCGGTCGTGAGCTTCCTCGTCAGTTGGCTCGTGTGGAAGCTCGGGATCAAGTACAAGTGGTACCCGAAGGTCCGTGAGCGAGACGTGCACCGGACGCCCACCCCGCGTCTCGGGGGCATCGCGATGTTCCTCGGCGTGATCGTCTCCCTGCTCTGCGCGTGGTTCCTCTTCCCGGCGATCGCGGGACAGGACTACTTCCGGCTCGTCTTCGGCGAGCCGGGGCGGGTGATCGCCGTCCTGGCGGGCGCGACCATCATCGTCGTGCTCGGCGTCGCGGACGACATCTGGGACCTCGACTGGATGACGAAGCTCGCCGGACAGATCATCGCCGCGGGGATCCTCGCCTGGCAGGGCGTCGCGATCGTCTCGCTGCCGATCGGCAACACGCTCGGCGTCGGCTCGTCCTACATGAGCCTCATCTTCACGGTGCTCGCGGTCGTGCTCGTCATGAACGCGGTGAACTTCATCGACGGGCTCGACGGACTCGTGGCCGGGGTCGCGATCATCGCGGGCGGGGTGTTCTTCCTCTACACGTTCTTCATCAACCGCGTGGTCGTGGAGACGGAGTTCTTCTTCAACCTGCCGTCGCTGCTCACCGCGGTGCTCGTCGGCGCCTGCGCCGGGTTCCTCGTGCTCAACTGGCACCCCGCGAAGCTCTTCATGGGGGACGCCGGCGCGCTGCTGGTCGGGTTCCTGATGGCGACGAGCGCGGTGTCGATCACGGGCAACATCGACCCCGCAGCCGTCCGGACCCGGACCGACCTGCTGCCGGCGTTCATCCCGATCCTGCTGCCGTTCGCCATCCTCGTCGTGCCGATCCTCGACTTCGGCCTGGCCGTGATCCGACGGGTGAGCGCCGGGAAGTCGCCGTTCTCCGCGGACCGGAAGCACCTGCACCACCGCCTGCTCGACATGGGGCACTCGCACTTCCACGCGGTGCTCATCTTCTACGCGTGGACGGCAGTGGTCGCCTTCGGCTGCCTGCTCTTCCTCTTCGTGAACTGGTGGTGGGTCGCGGCGTTCGTCGCGGTCGGGTTCACGGTGTGTGCCATCGTGACGTTCGCCCCACTCGGCCGGAAGCGGGTCGAGATCGCGGCGCAGACCACCGCGTCCGCCGGTGCGCCGTTCGACGCCAGCTACGACCCGCTCGACCGTGCCGCCGCCGTCCGGGACCCGCGACCGCGGCCCCGGCCCCGCTCGACCCCTGGAGACCCATCGTGACCGCACCGAACGCGCTCGACCACGTCCGGCCGGTGTTCCGCCGCATCCTCGTGCAGGGTGCCGGCCTCGCCGCCGCCCTCGCGCTCGTCGGCGGTGTCGTCGGGTGGTTCGTCGCCGGTGGCCCCGGCCTGACCGGCGGGCTCATCGGCGCCGTGATGAGCGTCGTCTTCTGCGGTCTGACCGCGGTGAGCGTCCTCCTCGCGATCCGGTTCTCGGGCGGACAGATGGTCTCTGGTGCGTTCTTCGGCACGATCATGGGGACGTTCCTGGTCAAGTTCGTGCTCTTCATCGTCGTCCTCGTCACGCTCAAGGACCGGGACTGGGTGGACACCCCGGTGTTGGCCGTCGCGATCATCGTCGGCGTCATCGGCTCCCTCGTGATCGACGTCACGGTCATCGCGCGGTCCCGGGTCCCGATCGGGGTGTCCCTCCCCGGAGACCGGACGGACGCTGGGGATCGCGACCCGGCTGCCTGAGAGCCCGAGAAGCCGCGCACACCTGATACGCTTCTGGAGCCCGCTGCCGGAGCACGAGCTCGGACGGGCAAGCCTCCACTTCAGTCCACCTCCGCGTGCCATGCGTGCGCGCCCCGACACAGGAGACAGCGCTGCTATCCCACGCTCTTCCCCTGTCCCTCATCGCTGCGGGTAACCCCGTCGCGGCGGGGAGCAGCAAGGCCGCCGAGTTCCATGGTCCGTCGATCAACGAGTTCTTCCCGGACCCGATCTTCTTCGCCGGTACTGCGTTCGAGATGGACCGCATCGTCCTCATCCGCTTCTTCGCGGTGGCCGTGCTCCTCGTCTTCGCGTTCGCCGGAACCCGCGCGCTCAAGCTGGTCCCCAACCGTGGACAGGCCTTCATCGAGTACGCCTTCGACGTCGTCCGTCGCAACACCTTCGACAACCTGGGCGAGAAGGACGGCAAGCGCTTCCTGCCGCTCCTCGCGACGATCTTCTTCGGCGTCCTGTTCATGAACCTCACGGGTCTCGTCCCGTTCATGAACATCGCCGGCACCAGCCGCATCGCGATGCCGATGATCCTGGCGATCGTCGCGTACGTCGCCTTCATCTACGCGGGCCTGCGCAAGCACCCGGGCACGTTCCTCCGGAACTCGCTCTTCCCGCCCGGTGTCCCGTGGCCGCTCTACCTGATCGTGACGCCGATCGAGCTCGTCTCGACCTTCGTCCTGCGTCCGATCACGCTGACGCTGCGACTCCTGATGAACATGGTCGTCGGCCACCTGCTCCTCGTCCTGTTCTTCTCGGCGACCTGGTTCTTCTTCTTCGACGCGGAGAGCCTCTTCAAGCTGTTCGGCGTCGGGACGCTCGCGTTCGGCATCGCGTTCAGCTTCTTCGAGATCCTCGTCGCGCTCCTGCAGGCGTACGTCTTCATGCTGCTGACGGCCGTCTACATCCAGCTCGCGCTGGCTGACGAGCACTGACACCCTTCTGACCCCCTACGGGGCCGGCGACCGTCGGACCCGCACCTCGAAAGGAAAACACGTGGACGCAACGACCGTTCTCGCGGAGATCAACGGCAACATCGCGACGGTTGGCTACGGCCTCGCTGCGATCGGTCCGGCCATCGGCGTCGGCATCGTCGTCGGCAAGACGATCGAGTCCGTCGCTCGCCAGCCCGAGCTCCAGGGCCGCCTGACGACCCTCATGTACATCGGTATCGCCTTCACGGAGGCCCTGGCCTTCATCGGCATCGCGACGTACTTCATCTTCACCGCGTAAGGCTCTTCGATGCAGACTGCACTCATCATCGCGGCGGAGGAGACCCACAATCCGCTGATCCCACCGGTGTACGACATCGTGTGGTCCGCGGTGGCCTTCGTCATCATCTTCATCGTGATGTGGCGTGTCGTCACGCCGCGCATCACGAAGATGCTCGATGAGCGCACCGAGGCCATCGAGGGCGGCATCAAGAAGGCCGAAGCCGCCCAGCAACAGGCCGCTGCTGCGCTCGACGAGTACAACAAGCAGCTGGCGGACGCGCGTGCCGAGGCATCGCGCATCCGTGAGCAGGCCCGTGCCGACGCGACCGCGATCGGCAACGAGGTCCGCGAGCAGGCCACGGCCGATGCCGCACGCATCACCGCGAACGCCCAGGCGCAGATCGAGTCCGAGCGCCAGAGCGCGCTCCAGTCGCTCCGCACCGAGGTCGGCACGCTCGCACTCGACCTCGCGTCGGGTGTCATCGGCGAGTCCCTCCGGGACGACGCCAAGGCGACCGCCGTCGTCGACCGCTTCCTCGCCGACCTCGAGTCGTCGAAGGGCGCCCAGACGGCTGCCGGAACGGAGCACTGAGCATGCGTAGCGCCACCCGCGAAGCGATGTCGTCCACCCGGGCGGCCCTCGCAGACCTCGGCGGCGCCGTCGACCTCACGGTCGGGACGGAGATCTTCGCCGCAGGGCGTGCGATCGCCCGTGCGCCGCAGCTGCTCAACCTGCTCGCGGACCCGACCGCCGACACCGCCGGCAAGAAGGTCCTCATCGACCGCGTCTTCGCCGGTCAGAGCGACGCCTCGCGCGCCGTCCTGAGCGCGGTGGCCGGATCGCGCTGGTCCTCCCAGGGGGACCTGCTCGCCGGCATCGAGGACGCGGCCGTCCGGGCCGTGGCAGCGACGGCGGACCAGTCGACCTCCATCGAGGCCGAACTGTTCGCCTTCGAGACCGCGGTCCGTTCGGACGCCGGCCTCGAGCTCGCGCTCGGGACCAAGCTCGGCAGCCCCGACCAGAAGGGCTCGCTGGCCGAGCGTCTCCTGGGCGGCAAGGTCTCCGTGCAGACGATCACGATCGTGTCGAACCTCGTGCAGCAGCCCCGCGGCCGCCGCATCGGTGAGATCGTCCGTGACGCCTCGCGGATCGTCGCCGACCAGGCGGACAAGCTCGTCGCCACGGTCATCACGGCAGCCCCGC
This sequence comes from Curtobacterium sp. MCPF17_046, assembly GCF_003224295.1. NCBI lineage: Bacteria > Bacillati > Actinomycetota > Actinomycetes > Micrococcales > Microbacteriaceae > Curtobacterium > Curtobacterium sp. MCPF17_046. Next base: position 78,898 of record NZ_QKLB01000002.1, read on the forward strand.
TGTCCGACGAACAGGCGGCTCGCGTCGCCCGCGGCATCGGCGAGCGGTACGGCCGGGACATCAGCGTCAACCAGGTCGTCGACCCCACCGTCCTCGGCGGGGTCCGGGTGCAGGTCGGCGGCGACGTCATCGACGGCACCGTCACGTCCCGGCTCGCCGACCTCCGTCTCCAGCTCGCGCGCTGAGCGTACGGTCGAAGACGCCCCACCCAAGTCCACAACGGGAACTGTCGTCCGCGGCAGCATCACCCTCTCGGAGCCGAAGGGCCCCGGAAAACCACAAGGAAAATCCCATGGCAGACATCACCATCAGCCCCGATGAGATCCGTGATGCCCTGAAGGACTTCGTCTCGAACTACGAGCCGACGAAGGCCTCCACGGCCGAGGTCGGGCACGTCACCGACGCCGGTGACGGAATCGCCCACGTCGAAGGCCTCCCCGGCGTCATGGCCAACGAGCTCATCCGCTTCGCGGACGGCACGCTCGGCCTGGCGCAGAACCTGGACGAGGACGAGATCGGCGCCATCGTGCTCGGCGAGTTCGGCGGCGTCGAGGAGGGCCAGGAGGTCACCCGCACCGGCGAGGTCCTCTCCGCGCCCGTCGGCGACGCCTTCCTCGGCCGCGTGGTCGACCCGCTCGGCGCTCCGATCGACGGTCTCGGCGAGATCGCTGCGGAAGGCCGTCGCGCCCTCGAGCTCCAGGCCCCGGGCGTCATGTCCCGCAAGTCGGTGCACGAGCCGCTCCAGACCGGCATCAAGGCGATCGACGCGATGATCCCCGTCGGCCGCGGTCAGCGTCAGCTGATCATCGGTGACCGCCAGACCGGCAAGACGGCCATCGCGATCGACACGATCATCAACCAGAAGGCCAACTGGGAGTCCGGCGACGTCGACAAGCAGGTCCGCTGCATCTACGTCGCGATCGGCCAGAAGGGCTCGACGATCGCGTCCGTCAAGGGTGCGCTCGAGGACGCCGGCGCGATGGAGTACACCACCATCGTCGCCGCCCCGGCATCCGACCCGGCCGGCTTCAAGTACCTCGCCCCGTACACCGGTTCCGCCATCGGTCAGCACTGGATGTACCAGGGCAAGCACGTCCTGATCATCTTCGACGACCTGTCCAAGCAGGCCGAGGCGTACCGAGCCGTGTCCCTCCTCCTCCGTCGTCCGCCGGGACGCGAGGCCTACCCGGGCGACGTCTTCTACCTGCACTCCCGCCTGCTGGAGCGTTGCGCCAAGCTGTCCGACGAGCTCGGCGCCGGTTCGATGACGGGCCTCCCGATCATCGAGACCAAGGCGAACGACGTCTCGGCGTACATCCCCACCAACGTGATCTCGATCACCGACGGCCAGATCTTCCTGCAGTCGGACCTGTTCAACGCGAACCAGCGTCCGGCCGTCGACGTGGGCATCTCGGTGTCCCGCGTCGGTGGTGACGCGCAGGTGAAGTCGATCAAGAAGGTCTCCGGCACGCTGAAGCTCGAGCTGGCGCAGTACCGCTCGCTCGAGGCATTCGCGATGTTCGCGTCCGACCTCGACCAGGCGTCGCGCCGTCAGCTCGACCGTGGTGCGCGTCTGACCGAGCTGCTCAAGCAGCCGCAGTACTCGCCGTACCCCGTCGAGGAGCAGGTCGTCTCGATCTGGGCCGGCACCAACGGCAAGCTCGACGAGGTCCCCGTCTCCGACGTGCTGCGCTTCGAGGGCGAGCTGCTCGAGCACCTGCGTCGCAACTCGGACGTGCTCACCACGCTGCGTGAGACGAACCAGCTCAGCGACGAGACCGTCGCCGAGATGTCGAAGCAGATCGACGCCTTCACGAAGGGCTTCCAGACCAGCGACGGCAAGACCCTGGGCTCCGAGAACGTCGAGTCCGCTTCGGCCGACGACGTCGACCAGGAGCAGATCGTCAAGGGTCGTCGCTAGATGGCGGCACAGGTCCGGGTCTACCGACAGCGCATCAAGTCGGCGAAGACCACCAAGAAGGTCACCCGCGCGATGGAGTTGATCTCGGCGTCGCGGATCCAGAAGGCCCAGGCCCGCATGGCCGCGTCTGGCCCGTACTCGCGGGCCGTGACGCGGGCGGTGTCGGCCGTGGCGACGTTCTCGAACGTCGACCACGTGCTGACCACCGAGCCGGCGACGTCGACGCGTGCAGCCGTGGTGCTGTTCACGTCGGACCGGGGCCTGAACGGCGCGTTCAGCACGAACGTCCTCAAGCAGGGCGAGGAGCTCGCCTCCCTGCTCCGCAGCGAGGGCAAGGACGTCGTCTTCTACCTGGTCGGACGCAAGTCCGTCGGGTACTTCGCGTTCCGCGAGCGTCCGTCCGAGCGCCAGTGGGTCGGCAACACCGACCAGCCGGAGTTCTCGACGGCGAAGGAGATCGGCGACGCGGTCGTGTCGAAGTTCCTCCAGGACACGGCTGAGGGCGGCGTGGACGAGATCCACATCGTGTTCAACCGCTTCCTCAGCCTCGCCACGCAGGAGCCGCAGGTCGTCCGGTTGCTCCCGCTCGAGGTCGTCGACGGGGTCGAGGCCCCGTCGAACGACGAGCCCCTCCCGCTGTACGAGTTCGAGCCGGACGCGGACGCAGTCCTCGACGCCCTGCTCCCGGTCTACATCGAGAGCCGCATCTTCAACGCCATGCTGCAGTCGGCCGCTTCCGAGCACGCCGCCCGCCAGAAGGCGATGAAGTCGGCGAGCGACAACGCCGACTCGCTGATCCGCGACTTCACCCGACTCGCCAACAACGCGCGTCAGGCCGAGATCACGCAGCAGATCTCCGAGATCGTCGGCGGCGCCGACGCACTCTCGTCGAAGAAGAAGTAGTGGTCCGCGCAGCTCGCGGACAGAACCCACCCTCAGGAAGGCACCAGCCATGACCGACACCGCCACCACCGCGGTCGAGACGTCGTCGGCGCCCGGTGTCGGCCGGATCGCCCGTGTCACGGGTCCCGTCGTCGACATCGAGTTCCCGCACGACGCCATCCCCGAGATGTACAACCTCCTGTTCACCACGATCACGATCGGTGACTCGTCGCAGGAGATCGGTCTCGAGGTCGCGCAGCACCTCGGTGACGACCTCGTCCGTGCGATCTCGCTGAAGCCGACCGACGGTCTCGTCCGCGGCCAGGAAGTCCGCGACTCCGGCGCCCCGATCTCGGTGCCCGTGGGCGACGTGACCAAGGGCAAGGTCTTCGACGTGCTCGGCAACGTGCTGAACACGGACGAGAAGCTCGAGATCACCGAGCGCTGGCCGATCCACCGCAAGGCCCCGGCCTTCGACCAGCTCGAGTCCAAGACCTCGATGTTCGAGACCGGCATCAAGTCGATCGACCTCCTCACGCCGTACGTGCAGGGTGGCAAGATCGGCCTCTTCGGTGGTGCGGGCGTCGGCAAGACCGTCCTCATCCAGGAGATGATCCAGCGCGTCGCGCAGGACCACGGTGGTGTGTCGGTGTTCGCCGGTGTCGGTGAGCGCACCCGTGAGGGCAACGACCTCATCGGTGAGATGGAAGAGGCGGGGGTCTTCGACAAGACGGCCCTCGTGTTCGGCCAGATGGACGAGCCGCCGGGAACGCGCCTCCGCGTGGCCCTGTCGGCGCTGACGATGGCGGAGTACTTCCGCGACGTGCAGAAGCAGGACGTCCTGCTCTTCATCGACAACATCTTCCGCTTCACGCAGGCCGGTTCCGAGGTCTCCACGCTGCTCGGCCGCATGCCGTCCGCGGTGGGCTACCAGCCGAACCTCGCCGACGAGATGGGTGTGCTCCAGGAGCGCATCACCTCGACGCGTGGTCACTCGATCACCTCGCTGCAGGCGATCTACGTGCCGGCCGACGACTACACCGACCCGGCGCCGGCCACGACGTTCGCGCACCTCGACGCCACGACCGAGCTGTCGCGTGAGATCGCGTCGCAGGGTCTGTACCCGGCGATCGACCCGCTGACGTCGACCTCGCGGATCATGGACCCCCGGTACCTGGGTGCTGACCACTACGAGACCGCGACCCGCGTCAAGGCGATCCTGCAGAAGAACAAGGAACTGCAGGAGATCATCGCGATCCTCGGTGTGGACGAGCTCTCCGAAGAGGACAAGATCACCGTCGAGCGTGCTCGCCGGATCCAGCAGTTCCTCTCGCAGAACACGTACATGGCGAAGAAGTTCACGGGCGTCGAGGGTTCGACCGTCCCGCTGAAGGACACCATCGAGTCCTTCCGCGCCATCGCCGACGGCCAGTTCGACCACGTTGCGACGCAGGCGTTCTTCAACGTCGGTGGCATCAACGACGTCGAAGAGAAGTGGGCACAGATCCAGAAGGAGAACCGCTGAGATGGCGGGTCTCACCGTGAGTGTCGTCTCGGCTGACCGCGAGGTCTGGTCGGGCGACACCACCATGGTCGTCGCACGGACGACGGAGGGCCAGATCGGCATCCTCGCGGGACACGAGCCGATGCTCGCCACCCTCGCGCAGGGTCAGGTCCGCATCACGCGGGCCGACGGCTCGACCGTCGCGGTCGACGCGGAGGACGGCTTCCTCTCCGTCGAGCACGACACGGTCACGATCGTGGCGCGGCAGGCCGCGCTCGCGTCCTGACCGGACTGACCGTCCTCCTCCCGCCGTCCGAGACGAAGCGGGAGGGCGGGGACCCGGAGCGCACCCTCGACCTGAGGGCGCTCTCCTTCCCGGAACTGGCCACAGAGCGGGCCGCGGTGATCACCGCGGCCCGCTCCGTCAGTTCCGAGGAGTCCACCGCGCGGGCGGCGCTCAAGCTCGGACCGAGGTCGGTCGCGGAACGGCTCCGGAACCTCGTGCTGCACGAGAGTCCGACGATGCCGGCGATCGAGCGCTACACGGGCGTGCTCTACGACCCGCTCGACGTGCCGGCGGCCGACGCCACCACGCGTGCGTGGTGGGCGGAACACGTCGTCGTGCAGTCGGCGATGTTCGGGCCGGTCGGGGCAGCGGACCCGGTGCCCGCGTACCGTTTGTCGCACGACTCCCGACTGCCGGGCCTCCGGCTCGCGACGCATTGGCCAGCCCCGGCGGGTGCTGCCCTGACGGGCCGCACCGGGGGGCTCGTGCTCGACCTCCGCTCGGAGGGGTACCGGGCACTCGGGCCGGTCGAGGGCGCCGTGGTCCTGCGGGTGGTGTCCGTCACCGCGGACGGGCGGCGGAAGGCGCTGAACCACTGGAACAAGACCGCGAAGGGACGGCTCGTCGCGCTGCTCGGTCGGACCGGTGCAGCGGTCTCGTCGACGGCGGACCTCGTCGACTGGGCAGCGGGGAACGGGGTCGACCTCGAACGCCGCGGGGACGCATGGGACCTCGTCGCGGAGAGCCTCGAGCCGGCGACGGCCTGACCGCCGTCCCCTGCCGTCCCGACCGTTCGTCCACAGGGTGCGGACGCGGCAGGCACGTCCACGGGTCGGGCCGGGAGTGACGATGCGGTGGTCGCCGGTCGGCAGGCTGTCGGCATGGAGACCACCACGATCAGCACCACGACCGACCCGTACACACGACACACCCGCGAGATCGCCGCTGCCGTGACCCTGCCGGCAGCCGCCCGTGCCCTCGTCGCTCCGGAGGACCTCAGTGCGTCGGGAGCAGTCGCGGTCACGACCGCCTGCGGGGCGCTCGCGACCCGGCTCGCCCTCGTCCGGTTCCTCGCCGATCCGGGTCCGGTGGACGCCGCGGACGTCCGGCCGCTCGACCCGTTCAGCGAGCCGACGCCGTCGGCGCTGCACGGTTCGGGTCCGGAACCGGATCGGGACCGGGTGCGGACCGCGGGGGACCGGTGCGTCGAGGCGTGGCGTCGGTGGACGCGGTCATCGGACTCCGGGCTGTCCGAGATCGGTGTCGCCGGTGCCCTCGCACTCGGAGCCTGGTGTTCGTGGGCCCTCGGCTCCGAGCTCCGGGCGACGACCCGGGCGCGCCACGCCCTCGCGGTCCGGGCGGACGACCCGCTCGCCGGGCTCGTGCTGCGGACCTGTCGCGCCGGCGCCCGCGCGGCGTGGCGGAGGTGAAGCCCCGGTGCACCGCATCGTCTACGGTGGGGGTGCCGACGGGAGGAGCCGCACGTGCACCACGAGGACGACCTCGACGACACCGTGGTCCGTCCTGCGCGCCGGCGGGCTGCGGAGCCGGACGACCTCGGTGACACCGTCGGCAGCGCTGCCCGCCCGGCTGCGGGCACCTGGGGGAGCGTCGGCAGCGGACTCCCCGGTGCGCCGGCCGGGTCCGACGGAGCATCGGCGGCCGGGTCGGACGGAGCATCGGCGTCCGCGTCCGCTCAGAGGTCAAACCCGGCAGCTCGGTGGACGCCGTCCGTCCCGGTGCCCGCCGTCCGCATCGGCGACCGCGTGCACCGCCTCGACCGACCGGTGGTCGTCGGGCGACGCCCGACATCGCCGCGCGTGGTCCCGGGCGCGGCGCCGGAGCTCGTCACGGTGGCGTCGCCGACCGGCCTCGTCTCGTCGTCACACGTGCGCTTCTCCGCCGCCGGGACCTCCACGGTCGTCGACGACCTCGGGTCGACCAACGGCACGGTCATCCGGCCCGCGGGCGCTCCGCCGCACCGGATGCCGTCCGGCGCGTCGATGGTCGTGCTGACCGGTACGGTTGTCGACATCGGTGACGGCAACGGGATCGAGGTGCTGTCGCCGTTCACGCGGGCGGTGCCGCCCGTCGTCGCACGCCCGTCCGACCGGTGGCCGTCCGACACGTCGTCCCCCGGTCCCTCCCCGGACCCCGGTCCGTCCCGAACACCAGAGAGCGATCCTGAACCGTGACCGAACTCGGCCGAGCAGCCTCCGCCCACGCGATCGACGTCCCCGGTGCCGGGGGTGAGACCCTCACGCTCTCCTGGGGTGCGGCGACCGACGTCGGTCGACGCCGGGACCACAACGAGGACAGCTACATCGTCGCAGCGCCGTTCTTCGTCGTCGCGGACGGCATGGGCGGGCACCTCGCGGGGGACCGCGCCAGTGACGCCGTCGTCCGGCGGCTCGGTGCGTCGACCGACGAGTCGTTCGCATCGCGCCAGACGATCCAGCACGCGCTGCTGCTCGCGACGGCGGACATCGAGCGCGCAGCGGGCGGGAACGCCCTCGGGGCGGGGACGACGGTGACCGGTGTCGCACTCGTCGCCCCCCAGGGGCAGCCCGCGGCGCTCGTCTTCAACGTGGGGGACTCCCGCACCTACCGGAGCGAGGCCGGAGGCCCGTTGCGTCGTCTGACGGTCGACCACTCGGTCGTGCAGGAGATGGTCGACGCCGGCGTGCTCCGCGCCGAGGACGCCGAGTCGCACCCCGACAGCAACGTCATCACGCGCGCCGTCGGGTTCGGCGAGCCGCCGGAGCCGGACTGGTGGACGATCCCGCTGCGGACCGGCGACCGGTACCTGGTGTGCTCGGACGGCCTGACCAAGGAGATCGGCGACGTCGGCATCTCGCGCATCGCCGCGAAGGTCGCGGACCCGCAGGAGCTCGCCGAGCGCCTGGTGGGCGACGCGGTCATCGCGGGCGGGCGTGACAACGTCACGGTCGTCGTGCTGCAGGTCGACGCTGCACCGGCGGGTCCGGACGACGTGGACGACACCCTCCCGCGCCACTGAGCCGCGAGGGCCCGGGTGCGCCCTGTCCGGTCACGCAGGCCCCCGAACTGGGGGTCCGGCGCGTGTCCGCCTCCGGCGACCGGCCCCGAGCCGTCACCGCTGCTTCGTAGACTGTCCTGACCGTGTCGAGAGCAGGCCGTCCGGCCGGGAAGGAGCGACCATGGCCCGCCGGCTGCCGTCGAGCCCTCCCGTCCTGCCCGGCTTCACCGCCGTGCACGTGCTCGGGTCGGGCGGCTTCGCCGACGTCTTCCTCTACGAGCAGGACATGCCGCGTCGACAGGTCGCGGTGAAGGTCCTCCTCGACGAGGTCGTCGACGACCGCGTCCGCCAGATGTTCCAGCTCGAGGCCAACCTCATGGCCCGGTTGAGCACCCACCCCTCGATCCTCACCGTCTTCCAGGCGAGCGTCGCGGCGGACGGACGGCCCTACCTCGTCATGGAGCTGTGCTCGTCGTCGCTGAGCGACCGCTACCGGCGCGAGCCGGTCCCGGTGTCGCAGGTCCTCTCGATCGGTGTGCGCATCGGTGCCGCGCTCGAGACCGCGCACCGCGAGGGCGTGCTGCACCGGGACGTCAAGCCGTCGAACATCCTCATGACGGCCTACGGCAACCCGGTCCTCAGCGACTTCGGCATCGCCGCGTCCCTCGGTGAGGCCGACCCCGACGAGCCGATCGGCATGTCCATCCCGTGGTCGGCACCCGAGGTGCTGTCCGACGAGTCCCGCGGGTCGATCCAGTCCGAGGTCTACTCGCTGGCGGCCACGATCTCGACCCTGCTCGCCGGGCGGAGCCCGTTCGAGGTGCCCGGCGGTGCGAACGGCGCCGCCGACCTCATGGCCCGCATCGACAAGGGCGGCCCACGCCCCACCGGACGGCCGGACGTCCCCCCGACCCTCGAGCGCGTCCTCGCCGCCGGCATGGCCCGTCGTCCCGCGGACCGCCCCGCGACCGTCCTCGACCTCGTGCGTGGGTTCCAGCAGGTCGAGGCCGAGCTCGGCCTCCCGCAGACGCATGCCGACGTCGCCGTGGAGAGCTGGGCCGTGACGACACCGACGGCAGAGGGTGACCGGACCGTGGTCCGCGCCCTCCAGCCTCCCGTCCGTGCCGGTCGCCGACGGCGTCGGCGCCGAGCCGTCCTCGGTGGCGTCGACGGCACCGGTTCGCGGAGCGTCGGGACGGTGCACCGCACCGGCTCGTCCGCCCGCGCCCGACGCGGCCCGCGCACGACCGTCGTGTGGGCCTCCGTGGCGTCCGCCGTCGTCGTCGCCGCACTGGCGGTGACGGCCGTCGTGGTCGTCACCCGCGACGCCGACGCGTCCATCCCCACCGTGGCCGGGATCAGCACGAGCACGACCGGGTCGTCGGTCACGTTCCGCTGGGACGACCCGGGCCTGCGCCCCGGGGACACGTACGTCGTCACCTCGGGCGGGTCGACGAGCCAGCAGTCCGGCACGTCCTTCGTGGTCACCGGACGCTCGGGTGTCGAGGAGTGCGTCACCGTCGCGGTGAACCGGGACGGGCGTACCGGGGCCGTGAGCGACCAGCGGTGCGCGACGATCGGCGGCGCCTCGTGATCCGGCGGCTGTTCCGCGCGCACCGGTCGGCGGCGCTGACGTCCGTGGTCGCCGTCGTCGTCGGCGCGGTCGTCACCGGTACGGCTCTCGTGTCGACCGGGTACCACACGCAGCGTGTCGACCTCGGTGACGGCACGGTCTGGGTGCCGTCCGCGGAGTACGGCGCGGTCGGTCGCGCGAACCCCGGGGTGCTCGAGCTCAACACCGCGGTGTCGACGTCCTCCGACGCCGTCGACGTCCTGCAGCACGGGTCGACCGTGTACAGCGTCGACCGGACGAAGGGGACGGTCGCACGGGTCGACGTCGCGGACGCCACCCTGGGTGACGCCGTCACGCTGCCCGCGGGCAGCCCGGACGTCTTCTTCGCGGGGCGCACCGCGGTCGTCGGGAACGGCGACACCGGCGAGCTCTGGACCACGCCCGCGTCCGCGCTCGAGGACTTCGACGCCTCGACGAAGGCCGACCTGACGCTCGGCGCCGACGCGGTGTTCGACGCCGCCGACGACCGCGTCGCCGTCTACTCGCCCCGCACGTCGACCGCGTCCCTCGTCGACCTCGGTGCCACGCCGACCGTCGCGCACCGGTGGACGGTCCGGATGGACCGCACGCACGACCTGCAGGTCGCCGCGTTCGGCGACCACGTCGCCGTGCTCGACCAGACCGACGGTGTGCTCGCGGTGGACGGGCGCCGGGTCGACCTCGCGAGCCGTCTCGGTGCGGCACCCGCGCTCCAGCGGTCGTCGGACGGCGGTGCGAGCGTCACCGTCGCCGGTGCGACCGGCCTCGTCCGGGTCGGGCCGTCGGGTTCCGTCGACGCCGTCCCGCTCGCCGTCTCCGGGCGGGCCGCACGACCCCTCGTCAGCGGCTCGTGCACGTACGGCGCCTGGAACGGTGGTCAGGCCGTCGACACGTGCGCCGGCCGGGCCGTGCAGGACCTCGACCGCGTCCCGGGGGGTGCCGCCCTCCGGATCGTGCACAACGGCGCCGCGGTGGTCGCGAACGACCCGGAAAGCGGCCGGACGTGGGCGGTCGGGCGGAGCGGGCAGCTCATCGACAACTGGGCGGACCTGGTCGACCGCGCCGACGACCGCCAGCAGGAGCGCATCGCCGAGGACGACCCCGAGGTGCAGGAGGACCAGGCGCCGCCGGTCGCCGTCGACGACGACCTCGGGGCGCGTCCCGGACGCACCACGACCCTCCCGGTCCTCCTCAACGACCACGACCCGAACGGCGACCCGCTCGTCGTGAGCGAGGTCGGCACGGTCCCGGCGGCTCGCGGCACCGTCGCGATCGTGTCGGACGGGCAGCGGCTGCAGGTCACCCTGCCCGACGACGCGTCCGGCGTCCTGACCTTCCCGTACACGATCACGGATGGTAACGGAGGCTCGGACACGGCCGCCGTGCGCGTCACGGTCCGCTCCGACTCGGTCAACGAGCCGCCGCGGCAGGTCCGGGACACGCGGGCCGACGTCGTGCGCGGCGGTCACGTCACGACGAACGTCCTCGGGGACTGGATCGACCCCGACGGCGACCCCGTGTTCCTCCGCTCGGCGACGCCGTCCGACGGGGACGCGGCCTCGACGACGCCGGACGGGCTGCTCGACTACCGCAACGACAGCGGCCGCACCGGCGAGCGGACGCAGCGGGTCGTCGTGAGCGACGGCCGCGACCAGGGTCGGGGCTCGGTCACGGTCGACGTCGCCGCGCCCGGGGACGTCCCGCTCCGCGCCGACTCGTTCCCCGTCTCCGGGTACGCCGGCAAGCCCTTCACGGTCGACCCGCTCGACCACGTCCGCGGCGGGAACGGCACGGTGACGCTGACGAGCGTGTCGTCGGCGTCCGGCCTGACCGTCACCCCGTCCTACGACGCCGGCACCTTCCGGGTCGTCGCGCGGGCCGCCGGCGACGCCCAGCTCGAGTACACGGTCACCGACGGCGTCAAGACCACGAGCGGCGTCGTCCGGGTCACGGTGCTCGCGCCGCCCGACGCCTCGAGCGCCCCGGTCACGACGCCGAAGACCGTGTTCGTCAACACCCTCGGCACGAAGGACACCGACGTCACGGCGACCGACTCCGACCCGTCCGGCGGCGTCCTCCTCGTGACCGGGCTCGACGGCCCCGCGGACGGATCGGGCGTGCAGGCGAGCGTCCTCGACCAGCACGTGGTCCGCGTGACGCTGACCGCCCCGCTGGCCGGCCCGGTGTCCTTCCGGTACACGGTGTCGAACGGACTGGCCTCGGCGACCGGCACGGTGACCGTCGTCGAGATCCCGGAGCCGGACCGCATCCAGCCGCCGGTGGCCCAGCCGGACACGGCGACGGTCCGCGTCGGGGACGTGACGGACATCGACGTCCTCGCGAACGACACCCAGCCCGAGGGCGGCTCGCTGACGCTGCTGCCCGACCTGGTGCAGGACGTCCCGGGCGGCAGCGGCCTGCTGTTCGTGTCGGGTGACCGGCTCCGGTACCTCGCGCCGACCACGCCGGGCACGTACACGGCGGCCTACCGTGTCGCCGGCCCGGACGGGCAGACCGCCGACGCGACCGTCTCCATCTCGGTCCGCGACCGCGACCGGACGACGAACAGCGCCCCGGTGCCCCAGACGGTGACGGCCCGCGTCGTCGCCGGGCAGACGGTCCGGATCGCAGTGCCCCTCGCCGACACCGACCCGGACGGCGACTCCGTGCAGCTCGTCGGCGTCGGGTCGAACCCGGAGAAGGGCGCTGTCACCGAGGTCACGACGGAAGCGCTGACGTACGAGGCCGGCGACTACTCCGCCGGCACGGACGAGTTCACGTACACGGTGGTCGACGCCCTCGGCGCCCGCGCCACCGGAACGGTCCGCGTCGGCATCGCGCCGCGTGCCGACCAGGCGTCCGACCCGGTCGCGCAGGCCGATCGCGTCACGATCCGGCCCGGTGGCACCGTGACGGTCCGGGTCCTGCAGAACGACTCGGACCCCGAGGGCGGGCGGCTCCGCGTCGCGTCCGCCGAGCCGACGGGGTCGGGCGTGCGGGCCCGGGTCCTCGGCGGCGAGACGGTGCGCGTCACTCCGCCCGCGTCCGCGCGCGAGGGTGACTTCGCCGTCCTGTACACCGTGACGAACGAGCGGGCCGGGTCCAGCACCGCCTTCCTCACCGTCACGGTGGACCCCGACGCGTCGCCGCTCCGGCCCGAGGTCGACGACACCGTGCTCGACCTGCAGGACGTCCTCGGGCGCGACTCCGTCACGATCGACGTGCTCCGGAACGTGTTCGCGGCCGAGGGCACGCGCGCGGACCTCCGGGTCGGCCTCGTCGGTGGCCACCGGAGCGGCGCCCGCGTCACCGACGACGACCGGGTCGCGGTGCGGATCACGGCACGGTCGCAGGTGATCCCGTTCTCGGTGGCCCTGCGCGACCAGCCGGACGTCGTCTCGCTCGGCTTCGTCCACGTGCCCGGCACCGACGACGCCCTGCCCCAGGTCGACCGGTCCGCGCCCGCCGTCACGGTGCGGAGCGAGTCGACGGTGCGGATCCCGCTCGACCGCTACGTCGTGACCGCCACCGGCCGCACCGCCACGCTGACCGACCGCGGTGCCGTGAAGGCCACCCACGCCAGCGGCGGCTCGCTCGTGGTCGACAGCTCGACGCTGCAGTTCACCTCCGCCGAGCTGTACTACGGCAACGCGTCGATCTCGTTCGAGGTCACCGACGGCTCGGACGCCGACGGCGGCAAGGGGCGGGTGGCGACCCTGGTCCTGCCGATCACCGTCACGCCCCGGTCGAACCAGCCGCCGTCGCTGAGCGGGACCACGCTCGAGCTCCAGCCGGGCGACACCCGCACACTCGACCTCACGAAGCTCACCGACTACCCGTACCCGGCCGACCTGCCGGAGCTGCGGTACTCGGTGGTCGACCGACCGGGTGGCGGCACCACCGCCTCGGTGACCGGGCAGCGCCTCACCGTGCGGGTGCCGGAGTCCGCACGGACCGGGACGAGCACCTCCGTCGGCGTCGGCGTCGCGGACGCGACCAACGCCGGTCGCGCGGGCCGGATCGTCGTCGACGTCGTGACCTCGACCCGACCGCTCGTGCAGCCCGCGCCGGACAGCGCCGTCGTCGCCCGTGGCACGACCACGACGGTCGACGTCCTGGCGAACGACCGGCCGACGAACCCGTTCCCCGGCGAGCCGCTCCGCGTGACCGACATCCGCGGGCTCGGCGGCGGGCTGCCGTCCGGCGTCTCGGTGACCCCGAGTGCCGACCGCTCGCGCCTCCGCGTGACGGTCGCGCGTGACGCGAGGCCGGTCGACGCGCACCTGCAGTACCGCGTCGCCGACGTCACCGGGGACACGGCACGGTCCGTGTGGGGCGACGTCACGATCTCCGTGCAGGACGTGCCCGACGCGCCCGGGACCCCGACCCGGACCGGGTCGTCCGAGGGCGGCCGCGTGACGCTCTCCTGGTCGACCCCGCGGGCGAACAACTCGGCGATCACCGGCTACCGGGTGACGGGGACGAACGGCGTCTCACAGGACTGCGGCACCGCGACCGTCTGCACGGTCACGGGGCTCGACCCGATGGCGTCCTACCGGTTCTCCGTCACCGCCGCGAACGCCGTCGGTCGGTCGGACCCGTCCGCGCAGTCGGCCGCGATGAGCGCGGACTTCGTGCCCGCGGCACCGACCGGCACGACGGTCGGCCCGGACCGCACCACGCCGAACCGGCTCGACGTCCGCTGGGACGCCGTGCCGCGTCCGTCGCGGGGGAGCCTCGTCGACCAGTACGTGGTCACCGTCGCCGGGCCGGGACTCAGCACCACGAAGACCGTCCGCGGTGCCACCGCCACGACCTTCGACGGTGCCCTCAGCGGTGCGACGTACGCGGTCACGGTCTCGGCACGGAACGACGCGACCCGCGACGGCACCGCCGTGCAGTGGAACACCGGTTCCGCGACGGGCGCCGCGGTCGGGACGCCCGGGACCGTCACCGCCCTCAGCGCCTCGACCGGCAGCACGCCCGACACCGACGGGCGGTCCACCGTGACCGTGACCTGGGGCGCGGCCGACGGCCAAGGTGGCAGCGGGCCGTCGTACGCCGCGTACCGGATCGCGGCGGGCTCGACGCCGACCTGCCGGAGCCTCGCCGGGGAGACGCCCGTCGGGACGGCGTCCGGCGCCGTCGACCGGGGCGTGCCGGCCGGCGTGACGCGGTACGCGGTCGTCGCCGACAACGGCCTGTTCTGCAGCGTGGCCGTCACGGACACGGTCGCCTACGAACGGCCCGCGGCTCCGGTCGCTCCGTCGGTCGGCCTCGTCGCGTCAGGCCAGCCGAACCGCGTCGACGCGCGCGTCACGGCCCCGACCACGAAGGTCGACCACTACCGCCTCGACACCGGGAGCGGGACGGTCGACCTGGCGCCCGGGGACTCCTGGACCGGTGTCCCCGGTGCCGGGTCGCGCAACACCGCCGTGAAGGTCGCCCTGCAGGCGTGTGGTGCCCCTGGTGACGCGTTCTGCTCGGACCGGACCTCCGCGACCGCGGGCGCCCTCGACCTGGCCGCGTCCGTGACGACGGCGGCGCACGGGCACCCGATCGTGGTGAGCGGCCCGGACGGCAGCGCCGTCGGATCGGTCCGCTACACAGCCACCTGGTACGACGCGGACGGCACGGTCCTGCCCGCAGGGGACGGCAACCTGTGGGACGGGTCCAGCGTCGGGCCCACCCCGCCGACGGACGCCTCGACGGTGTCGGTCCGGGCGTCCGTGACCACGTCGTTCGACGCGGACCTGACCCGTACAGGCACCGACTCCGACTCCGTCGACGTCGGCCCCGACCCGGACGCTCCCGCGCCCGACCCCGCACCGATCCCGGGACAGGGCGAACCACCGGGGACGGGCGACCCGCCCGGCCAGGGCGCGTCCGGCTGACCGCCGGGCCGCCCCGCGGGCAGACACGGCTCGTCAGCCGTGCCCCGCCAGGCCGCGACGATCCAGACCGCGACGACCCAGACCCCACCGACCCGGCCCGCAGCACCCCGCCAACCGCACTCCGCCAGTCCGCACCCCGCCAGTCCGCACCCCGCCAGCCCGCACCCCGCCCGACCCGACGAGGAACGACCCGCATGACCATGACCCCGGAGCAGGCCACCCGCTTCGCCGACGTCGCCGCCCGCATCGTGACGAACGTCGAGCAGGTGCTCCTCGGCAAGGCCTTCGTGATCCGCCTGGCGGTCACCGCGATGCTCAGCGAGGGGCACCTGCTGCTCGAGGACGTCCCGGGCACCGGCAAGACGAGTCTCGCCCGAGCCCTCGCCCAGAGCGTGCAGGGCGTGACGAGCCGCATCCAGTTCACGCCCGACCTGCTGCCCGGCGACATCACCGGCATCAGCGTCTACGACCAGCGCGCGCAGGAGTTCGAGTTCCACCGCGGGCCCGTCTTCGCCAACGTCGTCCTCGCGGACGAGATCAACCGCGCCAGCCCGAAGACCCAGTCCGCACTCCTCGAGGCGATGGAGGAGTCCGCCGTCACGGTCGACGGCGTCAGCCACCGCCTCGGCGCGCCGTTCATGGTGATCGCCACACAGAACCCGGTCGAGCAGGCCGGCACGTACCGGCTCCCCGAGGCGCAGCTCGACCGCTTCCTCATGAAGACCTCGATCGGCTACCCGGACCACGCTGCGACCGTCCGCATCCTCGAGACGTCCTCGGCGCCGTCCGCCGCCGTCCCGCTCGCGAGCGTCGTCCCCGCCGCCAGCGTCACCGAGCTCGCCGCGCTCGCCCGAACCGTGCACGTCGACCCGGTCATCGCCGACTACGTCGCCCGTCTGGTCGACGCGACCCGCGCCGCCGGCGAGGTCCGACTCGGCGTCAGCGTCCGCGGTGCCATGGGCCTCGTCCGCGCCGCACGCGTCTACGCCGCGGTGCAGGGGCGCCACTACGTCACACCGGACGACGTCAAGGCGTTGGCCGAGCCGGTGCTCGCCCACCGCCTCGTCCTGGACGCCGAGGCGGAGTTCGACGGCGTCAGCGCGTCGAGCGTCATCGGACAGATCCTCGTCGAGACGCCGCCGCCCGCGGACCGGACGCCGCGGTGACCGACCGCCGGCCCGTCGCCACGCGCTCGCGTCGCCCGTCCGCGACGCGGTCGCGTCGTGCCACGGTCGACGGTCGCACCGGGACGGTCGCCGGCATGACGAACGTCCGGACGCGTCTGGTCGGTGACCGTGACGGCGTCGCCGCCGAGGCGGTCGTCGGTGTCGTCCGCGTGTGGCGCACGGCCGGGAGGCTCGTCACGCGTGTCCGGGACGAGGTCGCCGCCGTCGTCACCGGGCTCGGCTGGACCGTGCTCGCACTGACCGTCGTCGCGTTCGTCGTCGGGTACCGGTTCGGCCTCCGTGAGGTCGTCGTCGTCGGGTGGGCCGGCGCGGTCCTCGCCGTCGTGGCGGCGGTGGCGCTCGTCGGGCGGTCGCGCCTCGTCGTGGGCATGACCCTCCCGCAGCACCGCGTCGCGGTCGGCGACCCCGCCGAGGTGACCGTCACCGCCGAGAACCCCACGCGCCTCCCGTCCGTGCCCACGACGCTCGAACTGCCGGTCGGCAACGGGCTCGTCGACGTGGCGGTGCCGGTCGTCGCGCCGCACGGGACCCACGTCCGCCGGGTGCCGGTGTCGACCACGCGCCGCGGTGTCCTCGACGTCGGTCCGGTCACCGGCGTCCGTGCCGACCCGGTCGGGCTCGTCCGACGGGAGCTCGTCTGGGCCGAGCAGGAACAGGTCATCGTCCACCCGCGCACGGTTGCGATCCCCTCCACGAGCACCGGCCTGGTACGGGACCTCGAGGGGCAGGCGACGAACGACCTGTCCCCGGCCGACATCGCCTTCCACGCCGTCCGCGAGTACATGCCCGGAGACGACCCGCGCACCATCCACTGGAAGTCGACGGCGAAGACCGGTGCGTTCATGGTGCGGCAGTTCGAGGACACGCGTCGGTCGCACCTCGTCGTCGCCCTCGGTGTCTCGGACACCGAGTACCGCGACGAGGACGAGTTCGAGCTGGCCGTCAGCGCCGCCGCCTCGCTCGGCACTCGAGCGGTCCGGGACGGCCGCGAGGTCACCGTCGTGGTGTCCGAACGCACCCCCGAGTTCGCGAAGCGGCCGGTGTACGCGCTCGAGTCACTGCCGACCGTCACGCCGACGCGGCTGCTCGACGCCTTCGCGAGCGTCGGCCTCGCCGAGGCATGCCTGCCGGTCGCCGAGGTCGCGCGACTCGTCGGGCGGGACGCGGCTGGCATCTCGGTCGCCTTCCTGGTCGTCGGCAGCGCGGTCGGCCTGCCCGCCCTCCGCCTCGCGGCGACGCGGTTCCCGGTCGGAGTCGAGGTCGTCGCCGTCGTGTGCGCGCCCGAGGCCGTCCCGCGCTCGGTCCGGGTCGCCGGACTGACCGTGCTGACGATCGGGTACCTCGAGGACCTCCGGCACGCGCTGCACCGGTCGGCTGCCGCATGACGACGACGCCCCTCCGCGAACGGCCCCGCGGCGCCGCACGTCGACCGCCGGCGCGTCGTCGTCGTCCCGTCGTGCGCCTCGTCGCGGGCACCGGGGCCGTCTGGGTCCTCGTCGCCCTGGCGAGCGTCGCCTGGTGGCCCGTGCACCGCGACGGTGCGATGGTCGTCGCCGGCACGACGGCCGTGATTGTCGGGACCCTCGTGGCGGTCCTCGGCCTCGTCCTCCGGCTGCCGGCGGCCGCGGTGGCGGTGCTCACCGTCGTCGGCTTCGTCGTGACCGGGGTGCCCGCGGCCGTCCCGGACCGCGCGGACGGGGTCCTCCCGACCGGACCGGGTGTCGTGGACCTCCTCGCCGGCGTCGCGCTCGGGTGGCGGCAGCTCGTGACCGTCAGCCTGCCGGTCGGGTCCTACGAGGCGCTGCTCGTGCCGTACTTCGTGACGGCCCTCCTCGCGACGGTGGTCGGCGTGACGGTCGCGACCCGGGCCTCCCGTCCGGAGGCGGCGGGGCTGGCACCGCTCGTGGTCTTCGCCACGGGGGTGGCGGTCGGACCGACCCGGTTGGCCACCTCGGTCGCCCTGGCGGTCGCGCTCGTGGGTGCCGCGCTGGTCTGGGCGCTCAGCGTCCGGCACGTCCGGCGGGCCACGACGGTCGCCGAGACCGTCGGCCAGACCGTCCCGGTGCTCCGGGCGGTCGTGCGGCCGGCGCTCGTCGGGACCGCGACGATCGCGGCGGCGGCCCTCGTCGCGACCGGGCTCGGGCTCCTCGTCCCGCCGTCGGCGGGCCGGACCGTGGCACGGACCGACGTCGTGCGGCCGTTCGACCCGCGCGACCACGTCAGCCCGCTGAGCGGCTTCCGCGCCTACCAGGAGGACGACCAGGTCGACGTCCCGCAGCTCACCGTCACCGGCCTGCCGCGCGGCGGCTTCGTCCGGATCGCGACCCTCGACACCTACGACGGCGTCGTCTACCGCGTGGGTGGCCCGGACGGCGCCACCGCGTCCGGGACGTTCGAGCGCGTCCCGACCTCGGTCGACGTGTCCGGTGTCCGCGGCACGCGCGTCAGGGTGGGCGTCACGGTCGACGGGTACCGGGACGTCTGGCTGCCCACCGTCGGCGACCTCGAGACGGTGACCTTCCAGGGACGCACCGCGGACCGGGACCGCACCGGGTTCTTCTACGACCGCGCGACCAGCACGGGTGCGCTCGTCGGCGGCGTCTCCGCGGGCACCCGCTACACGCTCTCCGCGGTCCTGCCCGCCCAGCCGACCGAGCGCCAGCTCACGGCGGCCCGGCCCGGGACGGCGTCGGTGCCGACGCCACGGGCCGTGCCGGACGCGGTCCGGGACGCCGTGCAGGCCGTGTCCGAGCCCGGCGCGTCCGACGGGGCCCGACTCGTCGCAGCGCTCTCGGCCCTGGCCCGCACCGGGTACGTGAGCCACGGCGTCGGCGACGACCGCGCGAGCCGGTCCGGGCACGGGGCCGACCGCATCGAGGAGCTGCTCACCGGCCAGCCCGTGGTGGGGGACCAGGAGCAGTACGCCGTCGCGGCCGCGCTCATGGCGCAGCAGATCGGCTTCCCGGCGCGGGTCGTCATGGGGTTCACGGCGGGCGGTGACTCCGGGACGACGCCCGCCACCGGTGCCGGTGGCCGCACGACGTTCCGGGGGAGTGACGTCACGGCACGCATCGAGGTGGACACGGCCGAGTACGGGTGGGTCCTGCTCGACCCGAACCCCGTCGTCCGGGAGATCCCCGAGGAGTCCGACCAGACGCCGCAGCCCGTCACCCGTCCCGAGACCATCGTCCCGCCGCCGCCCGCGGAACCCCAGGTGCAGGAGCAGCAGACGCCGCCGCAGGCCGACCCGGACGCCCCGCCCGCGCGCCCGTTCTGGCTGCAGCTGCTCCTCGCGGTGCTGCCGTGGGCGCTGGGCGTGCTCGGGGTCGCGGCGCTCGTGCTCTTGCCGATCGTCGTCGTGCTCGTCCTGAAGCGCCTCCGCCGTCGTCGTCGCCGCCGTGCCCCGGCCGCACGGGCCCGGGTCGTCGGCGCCTGGGACGAGTACCGGGACGCCCTGCTCGACAACGGTCATGCGGTCGCCGCCACCGCCACCCGGCGCGAGGTCGCGGTGGCGGCACCGGGTGACGCCGCAACCGGCCTCTCGGCCCTGGCGGACCGGGCGGTCTTCGGGCCGTCGGACGTCGACGACCGGACGGCGGACCGGATGTGGGACGCGACCGACGCGGCCGTGGCCGAGCTGCGGTCCGGGCGGACGCGACGGGAGCGGTTCCGCGCCGCCGTCTCGTTGCGTTCACTCCGCTCCGGCCGCTGGGTCCGCTGACTCCGGACGAGCGGAGGGCGCTCGGAGCGGCGGTGACTACGATGTCGGGAGGCCGGAACCACCTGACGGACGGTCGGACGAGGACAGAGGCACCCTGTGATCAGATGCGAACACTGCGGATCGACGCTCCCGGACGGAGCGATCTTCTGCGGTGAGTGCGGACGAGCCGTCACGACCTCGGCAGCGCGTCGCACCGCACCCGCGGAAGCCGTCGACCGTGGCACCCCACCCCCGTTGCAGCAGCCCGGCGTCCCCGGACGCGGGGTCGATCCCGCTGCCGACGGCTGGCTGCCCGAGTCCACCCTCGACCCGGCCACGCGCGCATGGCTGACCGGTGCCGACCACGGCGCGTCCCCGGTCGCGGACGCCACGACGGCGGGTCGCCAGGACCGGACCGGGACGGAGCACCAGGACCACGACGCTCCCGCCTCCCCGCGATCGGGCTCCGGGCAGCCAGCCGCCTCCGTCGATCGGGGCACTCCCGCAGCGGACGACCTCGCCCCGCGGAGCGCGCCGTCGCACGTGCACGGTTCCGGAACCGGTCTCGGCGACTGGACCGGACGCTCGACCGAGGGTCCCGGAGCGGAACCCGTCGAACCGACGCTCGACCCCGATGCCTTCCCCGCCGAGACGCTCGCGCCGCAGGACGACCCGGAGGTCCAGCGCGCCGACGCCTGGGACGAGCGCGGAGCGGCGGACCAGGGGGACACGCCCCCGTCGACAGGGGCCGGGTCGGCCGTCGTCGAGCCGGTCTGGTCACCGCCGTCGACGCCCGCCGCCCCTCCGACCGGACCGTCCTGGTGGATCGGTCGCGCCCCGTCCGCCGAGGCGACGAGCGAGCAGACGACTCCCGGGGGGACCGGCGACGACGCGGGCGTGCAGCGGACGGACGATGCGCCGCGGCCGGGCGACACCGCGGTCTTCCAGCTGCCGGCCGAGCGCCGGGCTCCGCGCCCCACACCGCTCGTCGCCCCGGGCAGCCAGAGCACGGTCTGCCACGTCTGCGGCCACACCCTCGAGCCGGACGACATCTTCTGTGAGGAGTGCGGATCGGTCCGCCCCGCCGTGACCGCCGCCTTCACGGGGCCGGTGATGCCCCTCCCGCTCGCCCGCCCGGACTGGGCCGCCGACGAGGACGCCCTCCGCAGCGCCGTCTCCGACGCCCACGACCTGACCGAGGAGTCGGACGGACTGCCGGACGCGGACTCCGGCGAGCTCCCCGACGCGGACGACGACGCCGCCCGCAGCGGTCCGGACGCGGACGGCCGGGACGACGTCGCCCCTGGTGGGCGCGACGGCGCCGAGACACCCGATGCCTCCGGTGCTGTCGACCCGTCCGACGACCGGGACGCGTCGGCGGGTCGCGACGGCCACGAGGAGCTCGACGACCGCGGTCCGGACAGCGGTCCGGTGAGCACGAGCACCCCGCGAGCCCCTGCCGCCGCGGACTCGGATGCGGCTGGTCGCCCCTCCTCCACCTCCGACGACGCTCACGACGACGGCGCCGCTGGTCACGACGACGGCGCTGGTCACGATGACGGCGCTGGTCACGATGACGGCGCCGGCCAGGCCGGGACCCACGGGACGACGGACGTCGTGCCGGGCGACGCCGCCGACGACCGCGGTGCGGCCCGTCCGGCTGGAGCGTCCGGCGCACAGCCCGATGAGTCGGTCGGTGCGCCGTCCGTCGACGATGCCGGCGGACCCGGCGCGGAGGCCCTGCCCGGCACGAGCCCCCGGCTCACGACCGACGGTGCTCCCGTCCCACCGGCCGCCGCCCCGCTCCCGCCGGTCGCCGCCCCGCTCCCGCCGGTCGCCCCGCCGCGGTCCGGCGGGACCGAGGCGACCGGTGCCGCCGTTCGGACGGACCACGACGCGGGCCCGGACGAGGACGTCGAGGAGACCCGGATCGTGTCCCGCGCACCCGCGCAGGCTCCGTTCCTGCTGCACTTCAGCACGGGCGAGCGCCTCGGCGTGCACGGGTCCGCGCTGCTCGGCCGACTCCCGCGCCCCGAAGCCGACGAGCAGTTCGACGGCCTGCTGACGATCCGCGACCCGGGCAAGTCCGTCTCGAAGACCCACCTGGAACTCGGGCGGGACGGTGACGACCTCTGGGTCTCCGACCGCTACTCGGGCAACGGCACGATGATCCGGCACATCGACGGATCGATCCGGCGGTGCGAGCCCGGACGGCGGTACCGCGTCGAGCGCGGCGCACGCGTCGACATCGGGGAGCAGTTCTTCCTCGTCCAGTGAGGTCGGGCCGGTGCGCGCGCAGCACCGCCTCGTGTCGGGACCGCTCGTCCACGACCGACCTGCTCCGCGCCGGTTCTCCACAGCGGCCCGGAGCAAGCACCGCGCGATGGTCAGGTGCGGTGCGATGGGTGCATGGACCCGCGGACCGCTCGGAGCGTCGCCTCGGCCGTCGCCATCCTCGTGACGGTCTGGGCCGTCGTGTCCACCGGCGACGACCGGACGGTGCTGCTCGTGGCGGCGGCCGTCGTCGCGGTGCTCGGTCTCGCGGTGCGACCGGCTGACGGTTCTCCGCGAGCACCGACGATCGTCGTCCCGCCGGGCCCGGCTGCCGGTCCCGCGGCCGACCGGTGCGGCGAAGCGCAGGCGGCCGGTGCCGCTGGCGACCGATGCGGCGGCGAGGCGCCGCCGGCCGGTCCCGCGGACGACCGGTGCGGCGCGACCGGGCCAGACGCGGACGTCTGCTCGTTCCCGCCGACACCGGGTGGGGAACTGCTCGTCGGGCGGGACCCCGCGGGCCGGATCGTCACGGTCGGCGCTGCCGGCGGAGTCGTCGTGCGTGGTCGCGGCGCGCTGGCCCGCGCCGTCTTCGAAGCCCTCGTCGACCAGCTCGAGGGCCTCGTGCCGCGCGCCGGACCGGACGTGCCCGGCGCAGAGCTCCGTGTCGCGTCGGACACGGGCGTGCTCGGCCGCCGCACCGTCCGCGCCGGGCTCCCCGAGGGGCACGCGGCGGCGGCGGCGGTCACCGACGACGGTGCCCTGCTCGGGACCGTCGTCCTGGTCCCCGGGCTCGCGGCCACCCCGCGCCGGACGGGTGCCGTCGTGGACGTGATGCGCTACGGGTGCCGGCTGACCGGGAGACACCGGGCCGGGGGCACCGCGGACACCGCCGAGGACGACGACGTCGGGACGGTCATCATGCCGACGCTGCCGCTGCTCGTGCTCTCCGCGGACGAGCGCTCGTCCCTCGCCGACGACCACAGCGGGCCCGGGCGGGGGACCGAGAGGGCATCGGCTTCCCCGGTCCGGTCCGGGACGTGTCCATCCGGCCCGGTGCGTCCGGAGGGCCGGTCTTGTCGCCCCCGGTCAGCTCAGCGGAGACCCGCTCCGACGCGGACCGCGCCGACCGGCAGACCGCCACCGAGGACACGCTCGCCGGTCGCCTGCAGCACCTCGTCCGCGGCGACGGCGTCGACCAGGTCGTTGCGGACCAGCAACGTCAGGGCCGCGAGCGTCCCGGCACGCAGGGCTCCGTCGAGCACCTTGACGGCGACGGCCGGTCCGCCCGGCACACCCATCACCATGACGCCCTCCGCCCCGAGCTTCGCGAGGAGACCGAGTCGTTCGATGGTGACGGTGTTCGCCCGCCCGACGCCGTCGATCGCCCACGGATCCGCCAGGACCGCGTCGGTCAGGGCGGCGGAGTCCTCGTCGGCACGCGCCACGACCCCGGCGATGCCCCGCGCCAGTCCGGTGAGGGTGAGCGGGAACACCGGTGCGCCGCAGCCGTCGGTCCCGACGACGTCGACGACCTCGCCGGTGGCGTCCTCCACCGTGCTCCGGACCGCCTGCTGCAGCGGGTGCTCGATGTCGAGGTACGTCGCCTCGTCCCACCCGTGCACCCGGCAGGCGGCGAGCATGCCCGCGTGCTTGCCCGAGCAGTTCATCGCCAGCCGACGGGGACCCGTCATGCTCCGGGCGGTGTCCCGGTCGAACGGCAGGTCGGGCGGGCACCCGAGGTCCTCCTCGACGTGGTCGAAGCGCTCGAGCATCCGCATCGCGAGGGACTGGTGGGACGGTGTCCCGGCGTGACTCGCCGTCGTCATCACCAGCTCCGCGCCCGAGAAGAGCGCCCCGGCACGTCGGACCGCCAGCGCCTGCAGGGGCTTCATCGTCGATCGGGGGTAGATGCTGGCGCCCACGTCGCCGACGGCGTCGAGCACGGAACCGTCCGCGCCGACGACGACGCCCGCGCCGACGTGGCGGCTCTCGTCGAAGCCGGACCGTTCGAGGACGGCCAGCTCGACCGAGCCGTCGGCGGTGAGAGGATGACGGTCGGTGCTGGTGGCCGTGCGCATGGCGCGATCCTACCGACGACCCACACGACGAGAGGACCGCGATGAACGACCACTCCTACGAGGTCTCCGTCCACTGGACCGGCGACCGGGGGACCGGCACGAGCGGGCACCGCGACTACGGACGCGAGCACGTCGTCAGCGCCGCGGGCAAGCCGGACGTCCCCGGCAGTGCCGACCCGACGTTCCGCGGGGACCGCGACCGGTGGAACCCCGAGGAGCTCGTCCTCGCCGCCCTGAGCCAGTGCCACATGCTCAGCTACCTGCACGTCGCCGTGACCTCGGGCTTCACGGTGGTCGCGTACGAGGACCGTGCCGCGGCCGGTCTCGACCTCCACCGCGACGGCTCGGGCGAACTCACGGGTGCGGTCCTCCGCCCCGTCGTGACGATCCGCGAGGCGGACCGGGTGGAGGACGCACGGGCGGCACACGCCGAAGCGAACCGGCTGTGCTTCATCGCGCGGTCCGTCGCGTTCCCCGTCCACCACGAGCCCGAGATCGTCGTCCTCGGAGCCGACGCATCGGTGGGTACGGCAGGATGACCCGTGTGAAGCGTCTCCGCCTGCTCCCGATCGCCCTCGTGCCCGCCGTGATCCTCGGCCTCGCCGCCTGCTCGGGGTCCGGCTCCTCGGACGCCTCGGCCTCCGCATCGTCCACCCCGAAGGCCACGGCCGCGCCGATCACGTCGTGCCCGAAGCCGGGCGGAGCGTCGGACTCGATCGACGCCACGGGTGACGTCGGCGGTTCCCGGGCGCCGAAGGTGACGTTCGACGACGGCCTCACCGCCGACCCGCCGCAGGCGACCCGCACCGTGAAGGGCACGGGCGCCGCACTCGCCGAGGGCGACTTCGTCCAGGTCGCGTACTCCGCGTACGACGCGAAGGACGCGAAGAACCTCGTGACCGTCGGCTTCGACCAGGGGAACCCCCAGGTCCTCTCCGTGGGCGGCACCGGCTTCGGCGCCCTCCTCGCCTGCGCGCACGTCGGTGACCGCGTCGCCGTCGTCGGTCAGGCCGCCGCACTCGGCTTCAACACGAGCGGGTCGATCGTCGTCGTCGCGGACGTCGTCGAGCAGACCCCGACCAAGTCGACCGGCACGCCGCAGGACCAGGACCCGGCGCTCCCCACGGTCGAGGACAAGGCGGACGGCGAGCCCGAGATCACCATCCCGGACACCGACGCACCCACGAAGACCACGGCCGAGGTCATCAAGCAGGGTGACGGTGACGTCATCGAGGACGGCGACACCGCGCTCGTGCAGTACAAGGGGGTCGCGTACAAGGGCGGCAAGGAGTTCGACTCCTCGTGGTCGAAGGGCTCGCCGACGACCTTCACGATCTCGAACAGCGGGCTCATCCCCGGGTTCGTCAAGGGACTGGTCGGGCAGAAGATCGGCTCGCAGGTCATGATCGTCGTCACGCCGGAGGACGGCTACGGCGCCAACCCGCCGGAGGGCTCGGGCATCCCCGCGAACGCGACCCTCGTGTTCGTCGTCGACCTGCTGGCCAAGGGCTGAGCCCGGTGTCGGGCCGCCGCCGGGTCGTCCTCCTCGGCAGCACGGGGTCGATCGGCACGCAGGCGCTCGACGTCATCGAGCGGAACCCCGACCGCTTCGAGCTCGTCGGCCTGACCGCGGGCACGGACACCGCCACCCTCGCCGAGCAGGCCGACCGGTACGGGGTCCGCGACACCGCGCTCGGGGCCGCCGACGCGGAACGACTCGTCCGCAGCGTCGAGGCCGACGTCGTGCTCAACGGGATCACCGGATCCGTCGGGCTCGGTCCGACCCTCGCGGTCCTCGAGACCGGCGCGACGCTCGCGCTGGCGAACAAGGAGAGCCTCATCGTCGGGGGCCCGCTCGTGCAGGCCGCCGCGGCACCCGGGCAGATCGTCCCGGTCGACAGCGAGCACTCCGCGATCGCCCAGGCACTCCGATCGGGCACCGACGCCGAGGTCCGTCGGCTCGTCCTCACCGCGAGCGGCGGTCCGTTCCGCGGGCGCTCGCGGAACGACCTCGTGGACGTCACACCGGCGCAGGCGCTCGCCCACCCGACGTGGGACATGGGCCTCGTGGTGACCACGAACTCGGCGACCCTGGTGAACAAGGGCCTCGAGGTCATCGAGGCGCACCTGCTCTTCGGCGTCCCCTACGACCGCATCGACGTCACCGTGCACGCGCAGTCGGTCGTGCACTCGATGGTGGAGTTCGTCGACGGCTCGACCATCGCGCAGGCGTCTCCGCCGGACATGCGGCTGCCGATCGCCCTCGGCCTCGCCTGGCCCCACAGGGTCCCGCACGTCGGCGTGCCGCTGGACTGGACGACCGCGAGCACGTGGACGTTCGAGCCGCTCGACGCCGCCGCCTTCGGCGCCGTCGACCTCGCCAAGCGGGTGGGCTCGCTCGGCGGCACCTTCCCCGCCGTGTTCAACGCCGCCAACGAGCAGGCCGTCGCCGCCTTCCACGCGGGGGCGATCGGGTTCCTCGACATCGTCGACACGGTGGCGCGGGTCGTCGACGACCACACGGCGGGGGAGCCGTCGCTCGACGGCGTCCTCGCCGCGGAGCGGTGGGCCCGCCAGCAGGCCGACCGCATCCTCGCCCGCTGACGCGCGTCGGGCCTCCCGTCGGTCGCTCCGACCGGGAGGCACGCAGCACCACCCAGGTCGCTCACGGCTTTCGTCATGGCGAGCGTCCCGTACCCTTTCCCGGTGACCGTCGGAACCGTCCTGCTCTTCGTCCTCGGCGTCGTCGTCTTCGTCATCGGGCTGCTGGTGTCGATCGGCCTCCACGAGCTCGGCCACCTGGCCTTCGCGAAGCTCTTCAACGTCAAGGTGACCCAGTACTCGCTCGGGTTCGGCAAGGCGATCTGGTCCTTCCGGCGCGGTGAGACCGAGTACGGCATCCGGCCGATCCTGCTCGGCGGGTACATCTCCATGGTCGGCATGCTCAAGCCGCGTGCCTCCGGACGGGAGATCACGAACACGGGCATGTACTCGGCATTCGTGCAGGACGCCCGGGCCGCGAGTGCCGAGCAGATCGCGGAGTCCGGCGGCGACGACTCCCGGGCCTTCTACCGGCTCACCCCCTGGAAGCGGATCATCGTGATGGTCGCCGGGCCGGCGATGAACCTGGTGATCGGGATCCTGCTGTTCGGGGTGCTGCTCGTCGGCTTCGGTGCACCGACCACGACGTTCACCTCGAGTGTCGACTGCGTCCTGCCCACGAGTGCCCGGACGACCTGCGCCGACGGCGACGCGGTGTCCCCGGCGAAGGAGGCCGGCATCCGCGCGGGCGACGTGGTGGTCGCCGTCGACGGCCGACGCAACCCCACGATCATCCAGGTCTCCGACCTCTTCCAGCG
The DNA here is from genome assembly GCF_003224295.1 of Curtobacterium sp. MCPF17_046. NCBI lineage: Bacteria > Bacillati > Actinomycetota > Actinomycetes > Micrococcales > Microbacteriaceae > Curtobacterium > Curtobacterium sp. MCPF17_046. Next base: position 106,593 of record NZ_QKLB01000002.1, read on the forward strand.
CTCCGCGGGCGAGCAGGTCACCGTGGTCGTCGAGCGGGACGGCACCGAGCGCACCCTGCAGGTCACCCCGCAGCTCGCCACCCGCGATGTGTACACGGAGGACGGCACCGTCGCGAAGGACAGCGACGGGACCACGAAGACCGAGCGCGTCGGCGTCGTCGGGGTGAGCATCGGACAGACGCTCGTCCGGCAGTCGCCCGCCGCGGTGCTCCCCGCGACCGGTGCACAGATCGCTGCCTCGGCGCACCTCATCGTCGACCTGCCGCAGCGGCTCGTCGCCGTCTGGAACGCCGCGTTCGGGGCGCAGGAACGCTCGCAGGACAGTCCGGTGTCGGTCGTCGGCGTCGGCCGGGCGATCGGCACGGTGTCCTCGATGAGCGGCGTGCCCGTGGTCGACAAGGTGTACACGATCCTGGGGCTGCTGGCCTCGCTCAACATCGGGCTGTTCGTGCTGAACATGGTGCCGCTGCTCCCGCTGGACGGCGGCCACATCGCCGGCGCCATCTGGGAAGCGGTCAAGCGTCGTGCCTTCCGGCTGTTCGGCAAGGCCGACCCGGGGCCGATCGACCTGGCGAAGACGATGCCGCTCACGATGGTCGTGGTCGTCCTGCTCGCCGGCATGAGCGCGCTGCTCATCTACGCCGACCTGGTCCGACCGGTGGACCTGTTCGGGTAGCGCCGGAGCCGCGCGTCGGACCACTACGCTGGCGCGCATGAGCGCAGAACCCGTCGCCCGACCGGAGCCGTCGAAGGCGTCGACCGCCGGGCGGACCCGGACCGTCGAACAGCAGGGCACCGACGTCATCGGTGAGGCCGAGCGCAAGGGCCGTCCCCGCGGTCTCTTCTGGCCGTGGTTCGCCGCGAACATCTCGGTGCTCGGACTGGCCTACGGCTCGTTCGTCCTCGGCTTCGGCATCTCGCTCGCGCAGGCGACGGTGGTGTCGGTCATCGGCGTCGTGTTCTCGTTCCTGCTCTGTGGCATCGTCGCGATCGCCGGCAAGCGCGGGTCCGCCCCGACGATGGTGCTGAGCCGCGCGGCGTTCGGCGTCCGGGGCAACCGGTTGCCGTCCTTCCTCAGCTGGGTCCTCACTGTCGGGTGGGAGACCGCCCTCGCCTCGCTGGCGGTCCTCGCGACGTCCACGGTGTTCCGCGAGCTCGGGTGGGACGACGGCGTCGTCACGAAGGCGGTCGCCCTGGTGGTGGTCGCGGCACTCGTCATCGGGGCGGGGATCGCCGGGTTCGACGTGATCATGCGCCTGCAGACGTGGATCACGGTGGTCACCGCGGTGCTGACGGTGGTCTACGTGGTGTTGGCCGCGCCGTCGATCGACCTCGGGACCCTCGCCGACCTGCCGTCCGGCAGCGCCCAGAACGTCATCGGCGCCCTGGTGCTCGTGATGACCGGCTTCGGGCTCGGCTGGGTGAACGCGGCCGCCGACTACTCCCGGTACCTGCCGCGGTCCGCCTCGACGCGCGGCGTCGTCGGCTGGACGACGTTCGGTGGCGCGCTGGCCCCCGCGGTCCTCGTCGTCATCGGCGTCATGCTCGCCGGCTCGTCGACGGACCTGGACGCCGCGATCGGTGCCGACCCGATCGGCGCGCTGACGACCCTGCTGCCGGTCTGGTTCCTCGTCCCCTTCGCGGTGGTCGCGATCCTCGGTCTCGTCGGTGGTGCCGTCCTCGACATCTACTCGTCGGGTCTCGCCCTGCTCAGCGCGGGTGTGCGGATCCCGCGACCGGTCGCGGCGGGCGTCGACGGCGTGTTCATGATCGCGGGCGCGGTCTACGTGGTGTTCTTCGCGACGAGCTTCATCCAGCCGTTCCAGGCCTTCCTTGTGACGCTCGGTGTGCCCGTCGCAGCCTGGTGCGGTGTGTTCGTCGCGGACGTGCTGCTCCGGCGGCGGGCGTACGCGGAGGACGAGCTGGACACCCCGCGCGGCCGCTACGGCGACGTCCGCTGGACCGCGATCGCGCTGGTGGTCGTCGGCACCGTGCTCGGGTGGGGGCTCGTCACGAACACCTACGGCGTCCCGGCCTGGCTCAACTGGCAGGGCTTCCTGCTCGGCCCGTTCGGCCTCGGGGGACGTGACGGCGCCTGGGCCTACGCGAACCTCGGCGTCCTCGTCGCGCTGCTCGTCGGGTTCCTCGGGACGGTGTTGCTCGGCCGACGCGCGATCCGCCGCCAGGAGGCGCTGCCCGTCACCGAGCCGGTGTCCCGCGTCCCCGCGGACGAGCTGCGCCCGTGACGGCCGGACCGGCACGCGCGGACGCAGCGGCTCCCGACGGTCCGGACGCCGCCGACGCAACGGGCACGTCCGACGCACCCGACACCGCCGACGCGTGGCTCGTCGTCATCGACATGCAGCACGTCTTCACGGGTGACAGCCCCTGGGCGGCACCGCGCTACGCCGAGGCGTCCGCGGCGGTCGAGCGGCTCCTCCCGCGCTTCCGCGACCGCACGGTGCTCACCCGGTTCGTCGCCCCGGAGCACCCGTCCGGCGCGTGGCAGCCGTACTACCGCGACTGGCCCTTCGCCCTCGTTCCCGACGCCGACCCGTTGTACGCGCTCACGGAGCCGTTCGCAGCACTCGCGGCGGGTGGCGCCCCGGTCGTCACCGTGCCGACCTTCGGGAAGTGGGGGACGGACCTCCGACGGGTGACGGGGGAGCAGCCGCACCTCGTGCTCACCGGGGTCTCCACGGACTGCTGTGTGCTGTCGACCGCGCTCGCTGCGGCCGACGCCGGCGTCCGCGTCACGGTCGTGGCCGAGGCGTGCGCCGGCGCGAGCGACGACGACCACGCCCGCGCGCTCGATGCGATGCGCCTGTACGCCCCGCTCGTCACCGTCGTCGACTCCCTGTGAGCAGGCCGCACCGCGTTCCGTGGACGAGCGCGTAGAGTTCCCACCGTGCCCGCAGTGAACCTCGGAATGCCGAAGGCCCCCGAAACCCTGGCCCCGCGTCGCAAGTCCCGGCAGATCCGGGTCGGCAAGGTCCTGGTCGGTGGTGACGCCCCGGTGTCCGTGCAGTCGATGACCACGACGCCGACCACGAACATCAACGCGACCCTCCAGCAGATCGCCGAGCTCACCGCGTCCGGGTGCGACATCGTCCGCGTGGCCGTGCCGAGCCAGGACGACGCCGACGCGCTGCCGATCATCGCGAAGAAGTCGCAGATCCCGGTGATCGCGGACATCCACTTCCAGCCCAAGTACGTCTTCCAGGCCATCGACGCCGGGTGTGCCGCGGTGCGCGTGAACCCGGGCAACATCCGGAAGTTCGACGACCAGGTCGGTGCGATCGCCAAGGCCGCGAAGGACGCGGGTGTGAGCCTGCGGATCGGCGTCAACGCCGGGTCGCTCGAGCCGAGCCTGCTGCAGAAGTACGGGAAGGCCACACCGGAGGCGCTCGTCGAGTCCGCCGTGTGGGAGGCCAGTCTGTTCGAGGAGCACGACTTCCACGACTTCAAGATCTCGGTCAAGCACAACGACCCGATCATCATGGTGAAGGCGTACCGGCAGCTCGCGGAGCGCGGCGACTGGCCGCTGCACCTCGGCGTGACCGAGGCCGGCCCGGAGTTCCAGGGCACGATCAAGAGCGCCACCGCGTTCGGCATCCTGCTCGGCGAGGGCATCGGTGACACCATCCGCGTGTCGCTGTCGGCTCCGCCGGCACAGGAGGTGAAGGTCGGGCTGCAGATCCTGCAGTCGCTCAACCTCCGCGAGCGCAAGCTCGAGATCGTCTCCTGCCCGAGCTGTGGCCGTGCGCAGGTGGACGTCTACCAGCTCGCGAACGACGTCACGTCCGGGCTCGAGGGCATGACCGTCCCGCTCCGCGTCGCCGTCATGGGGTGCGTCGTGAACGGTCCGGGCGAGGCACGCGAGGCCGACCTCGGTGTCGCCTCCGGCAACGGCAAGGGGCAGATCTTCGTGAAGGGCCAGGTCATCAAGACCGTCCCCGAGGCCGAGATCGTCGCGACCCTCATCGACGAGGCGAACCGCCTCGCCGCGGAGATGGGACCGGCGGCGGGCACCGGCAAGCCGCTCGTCGTCACCTCCTAGGTCCTGGCCCCGTTCCGGACGCACGGCCCGGAACCGGCGGCGGGGGAGCCTCCCGTCCACAGGCGCGGCGGACCGCGACCGCGCGCCGCTAGGCTTGCGGCGTGGTCACACGGCTCTCTCACCTCTTCCTCCGCACGCTCCGCGACGACCCCTCCGACGCCGAGGTGACGAGCCACAAGCTGCTCGTCCGCGCCGGCTACGTCCGCCGCCAGTCGCCGGGCATCTTCGCCTGGCTGCCGCTGGGCCTGAAGGTCCGCGCGAAGATCGAGGGCATCATCCGCGACGAGATGGTCGCCGCCGGGGCGCAGGAGGTCCTGCTGCCGGCGCTGCTGCCGCGCGAGCCCTACGAGGCGACGAACCGCTGGACCGAGTACGGCGACGGCATGTTCCGCCTGCAGGACCGCAAGGGCTCCGACTACCTCCTCGCGCCCACGCACGAGGAGATGTTCGCGCTCCTGGTGAAGGACCTGTACTCCTCCTACAAGGACCTGCCGGTCACGCTGTTCCAGATCCAGGACAAGTACCGCGACGAGGCCCGGCCCCGCGCCGGTCTGCTGCGTGGGCGCGAGTTCACCATGAAGGACGCGTACTCGTTCGACCTCGACGACGCCGGCCTGGAGCGCAGCTACCAGGTGATGCGCGACGCCTACGAGCGGATCTTCACCCGGCTCGGCCTCGAGTACGTCATCGTGAAGGCGGACGCCGGCGCGATGGGCGGGTCGAAGTCCGAGGAGTTCCTGCACCCGATCGCGGTCGGCGAGGACACGTTCGTCCGGAGCGCCGGTGGCTACGCGGCCAACGTCGAGGCCTACGTGACGCCGGTGCCCGAGGCGCGGTCGACCGAGGGGCTCCCGGAGCCCGTGCTCCTGCCCGCGGCGGACACCCCGACGATCGAGTCGCTCGTCGCGCACGCCAACGAGGTCGCCCCGCGTGCCGGTGCGCCCTGGACCGCGGCGGACACGCTGAAGAACGTCGTGCTCGCACTGACGCACCTGGACGGCACGCGCGAGGTCGTGGTCGTCGGACTCCCCGGGGACCGCGACGTCGACCTCAAGCGCGCCGAGGTCGCGTTCGCCCCGGCCGAGGTCGAGGCCGCCGGTGACGACGACTTCCGGAAGCACCGCGGCCTGGTGAAGGGCTACATCGGCCCGCAGGTCCTCGGCGCCGACAGCGCGACCGGCCTGCGCTACTTCGTCGACCCGCGCGTGGTCGACGGCACGAGCTGGGTCACGGGCGCGAACGAGCGCGGTGTGCACGTCTCCGGTCTCGTCGCCGGGCGTGACTTCGTCGCCGACGGTGTCGCCGAGGTGTCCGACGTCCGCGCCGGCGACCCGGCCCCCGACGGTTCCGGCCCGCTCGAGACCGCCCGCGGCATGGAGATCGGCCACGTCTTCCAGCTCGGGCGCAAGTACGCCGAGGCGCTCGGTCTCAAGGTGCAGGACGAGAACGGCAAGCTCGCCACCGTCACGATGGGCTCGTACGGCATCGGCGTGACGCGCATCCTGGCGATCCTGGCCGAGGCGCACAACGACGAGAAGGGCCTGGCCTGGCCGAAGCACGTCGCACCGTTCGACGTGCACGTCGTCGCGACCGGCAAGGACGCGACCGCGTTCGACCTGGCCGAGTCGATCGTCGCGCAGCTCGAGGCGGAACGGTACGAGGTCGTGTACGACGACCGCCCGAAGGTCTCGCCCGGCGTGAAGCTCCGGGACGCCGAGCTGCTCGGCATGCCGGTCGTCGTCGTCGCGGGCCGGAACGCCGCCGACGGCATCGTCGAACTCTGGGACCGGGCGACCGGCGACCGCCGGGAGGTCCCCGTCGCGGACCTGCTGGAGGCCGTGCGCGCGATCTGAGCGCCAGCGTCCAGCCGGACGCCCGACGCAAGGCCCGTGGCGGATCCGCCACGGGCCTTGCGTCGTTCCTGCGGTACGATCGACGACGGCTTCCGCGTGGTCCCATCCGCGGGAGCGACTCATCTGAATACGGAGGCACCTCGGTGAAGATCGACCTCGCAGTCCTGCGACTCATGGAGCGTGAACGGGAGATCCCGTTCGACGAGCTCGTCCAGATCATCGAATCTGCCATCCTGACCGCCTACCAGAAGCACCGCGCCGAGAACGACGAGCCCGTCGACGCCCAGGCCCGGGTCGAGCTCGACCGGAAGTCCGGCGAGGTCTCGGTGTTCGTCCCCGAGCGCGACGAGGACGACAACGTCATCGGCGAGTCCGTGGACCAGCCGAGCGACTTCGGTCGGATCGCGGCCTTCGCGGCCAAGCAGGTCATCAACCAGCGTCTCCGCGACATCGGCGACGACAAGATCCTCGGCGAGTTCCGCGGCAAGGAGGGCGACATCGTCGCCGGCATCGTGCAGCAGGGCCCGAACCCGAAGATGGTCATGGTCGACCTCGGCACCGTCGAGGCGATCCTGCCCCCGGAGGAACAGGTCCCGGGGGAGACCTACACGCACGGCATGCGACTCCGTGTGTACGTGACGAGCGTCGGCCGCGGCAACAAGGGTCCGCAGATCACCGTGTCCCGCACGCACCCGGGCCTCGTGCGCAAGCTCTTCGCACTCGAGGTCCCCGAGATCGCGTCGGGCGTCGTGGAGATCACCTCCCTGGCGCGCGAGGCCGGACACCGCACGAAGATGGCGGTCAAGGCGAACGAGCCCGGGGTCAACGCCAAGGGGGCCTGCATCGGCGAGCTCGGAGCCCGCGTGCGCTCGGTCACCAACGAGCTCGGCGCCGAGAAGATCGACATCGTCGACTGGTCCTCGGACCTCTCGACCTTCGTCGCGAGCGCCCTGTCACCGGCGAAGGTGACGAGCGCGTTCGTGCTCGACGCCTCGACCAAGGCCGTCCGGGCCCTCGTGCCGGACTACCAGCTGTCGCTCGCCATCGGCAAGGAAGGGCAGAACGCCCGCCTCGCCGCGAAGCTCACCGGCGCCCGGATCGACATCCAGCCGGACTCGATCCTCGACGGCGACGACTGAGCGACAACCCCATCGACGCGGTCCGGTTCGCTCGTGGCGAGAGGCCTCGGGCGCGCCGGATCGCGGTCGTCGGAGTCAAGGAGTAGAGTGGACGCCGTCAGAACGTGCATCGGCAGTCGTCGTCGTGCAACCCGATCCTCCCTCCTCCGAGTCGTCGCCCTGAGCGACGGTTCCGTCGTGGCGGATCCGAAGGCAGTCATGCCGGGCCGGGGGGCATGGCTCACACCGACCGTCGAAGCGTACGAACTGGCCGTCAAGCGCAGGGCATTCCGCCGTGCGCTCCGGCTGGAGCGTGATCCCGACACGTCCGCGGTGCGCGAGTACCTCGCCGGGCTGCAGAGCCCGAACGGCACGGAACCCGAGCACCCGGACATGACAGAACAGGCTGAACGGCTTATGGACAACTGATGAGCGGCTCGAAATGAGACCCGTCATCCAGTGAGTCCTGCCCCTTGACGGGGTGGGACCCGTGAAGGAGAACAGTGGCTAAACCACGCGTACACGAGATCGCAAGCGAGCTCGGCGTCGACAGCAAGACCGCACTCGAGAAGCTCAAGCAGCTCGGCGAGTTCGTCAAGGGCCCGAGCTCGAGCATCGAGCCCCCCGTCGCACGGAAGCTCCGTGCAGCCCTGCAGGCCGAGGGCGCGTCCGCGTCGTCGACGCCCGCAGCCCCCGCCGCCAAGGCCCCCGCGGCACCGCGTTCCGGTGCCCCGAAGCCCGGTGGCCCCAAGCCCGGCCCGAAGCGTCCGGCACCCGCCCCCGAGCCCGAGCCCGTCGTCGAGGCAGCACCCGCTGCCCCCGCCGTCGACGGCGCGCCGGTGCCCGCTGCACCGAAGTCGGTCGCGCAGCGCCAGGCCGAGGCCGAGGCCGCCCGCAAGGCCGCCGCGGAGCAGAAGGCCGCCGAGCAGAAGGGCCAGCAGGGCGGTGACGCCCCGAAGGACTCCGGGCCGAGCGACGCCGTGAAGCCCGGCGCCTCGAAGCCCTCCGGTGCCGCCCCGAAGCCGGGTGGCCCGAAGCCCGGCGCGCGTCCCGGCAACAACCCCTACGCGTCGAGCCAGGGCATGGGCGCACGTCCGCCGCGCCCCGGCAACAACCCCTTCGCCTCGAACCAGGGCATGGGCCAGCGCCCGGCCGCCGGTGCGGGTGGCGGGAACGGCATCCCCCGTCCCCAGCCGCCGCGTCCCGGTGCGCCCCGCCCGGGTGCCCCGCGTCCCGGCGGTCCCGGCCAGAACAACCGACCGAACGGCTTCGGGCAGCGCCCGGGTCAGGGCGGTGGCGGTCGTGGTGGCGCCGGTGGCGGGTTCAACCGTCCCGGTGGTGCCGGTGCCGGCGCCGGTGGCGGCTTCGCCCGTCCCGCGTTCACGGGTCCGCGCCCCGCAGGTGGTGGCGGCCGTGGTCGTGGCCCCGGCGGTGGTACCGCTGGTGCGTTCGGTCGTGGTGGCGGCAAGAGCCGTGCCCGCAAGTCGAAGCGGACGAAGCGCGCCGAGTACGAGATGCGGCAGGCGCCGTCGCTCGGCGGCGTGCAGGTCCCGCGCGGTGACGGCAACACGGTCATCCGCCTCCGTCGCGGTGCGAGCATCTCGGACTTCGCGGACAAGATCGACGCGAGCCCCGGCAACCTGGTGACGGTGCTGTTCCACCTCGGTGAGATGGCGACCGCGACCGAGTCCCTGGACGAGGCCACCTTCGAGGTCCTCGGCGAGGAGCTCGGCTACAAGATCCAGGTCGTCTCGCCCGAGGACGAGGACAAGGAGCTCCTCGAGGGCTTCGACATCGACATCGACGCCGAGTACGCCGACGAGGACGACTCCGTCCTGCAGCAGCGTCCCCCGGTCGTCACCGTCATGGGTCACGTCGATCACGGTAAGACCCGACTGCTCGACGCGATCCGGAACTCGAAGGTCGTCGAGGGCGAAGCCGGCGGCATCACGCAGCACATCGGTGCGTACCAGATCGTCACCGAGCACGAGGGCATCGAGCGCCCGATCACCTTCATCGACACCCCGGGTCACGAGGCCTTCACGGCCATGCGTGCCCGTGGTGCCCAGGTGACGGACATCGCGATCCTCGTGGTCGCGGCGGACGACGGCATCATGCCGCAGACGATCGAGGCGCTGAACCACGCGCAGTCGGCCGGTGTGCCGATCGTGGTCGCGGTCAACAAGATCGACAAGGACGGTGCCAACCCGGCGAAGGTCCGCCAGCAGCTCACTGAGTACAACCTTGTGGCCGAGGAGTACGGCGGCGACGTCATGTTCGTCGACGTCTCCGCGCGCAACAACATCGGCATCCAGGACCTGCTGGACGCGGTGCTGCTGACCGCTGACGCCGGGCTCGACCTGCGTGCCAACCCCGACAAGGACGCCCGAGGCGTCGCGATCGAAGCACGGCTCGACAAGGGCCGCGGTGCGGTGGCGACCGTCCTCATCCAGTCCGGCACGCTGCACGTCGGTGACGCGATCGTCGCCGGCACGGCGTACGGCCGTGTCCGTGCGATGGCGGACGAGAACGGCAACGCGGTCGACGCCGCGACGCCGGCCCGTCCGGTCCAGGTGCAGGGTCTGTCGTCGGTGCCGCGCGCCGGTGACACGTTCCTCGTCACCGAGGACGACCGCACCGCTCGTCAGATCGCCGAGAAGCGTGAAGCCGCGCAGCGCAACGCCCAGCTGGCCAAGGCCCGCAAGCGCATCTCGCTCGAGGACTTCACCCGTGCACTCGAAGAGGGCAAGGTCGACTCGCTCAACCTCATCATCAAGGGTGACGTCTCCGGTGCCGTGGAGGCACTCGAGCAGTCGCTCCTCGACATCGAGGTGGACGACAGCGTCCAGCTGCGCATCCTGCACCGCGGTGTGGGTGCGATCACGGAGTCGGACATCGACCTCGCCACGATCGACAACGCGATCGTCGTCGGCTTCAACGTCCGTCCGGACGTCAAGGCCCGCGAGCGCGCTGCCCGTGAAGGCATCGACGTCCGCTTCTACTCGGTTATCTACAACGCACTCGAGGACATCGAGAACTCGCTCAAGGGCATGCTCAAGCCCGAGTACGAAGAGGTCCAGTCGGGTGTCGCGGAGATCCGCGAGGTGTTCCGTTCCTCCAAGTTCGGCAACATCGCCGGTGTCATCGTCCGGTCCGGCACGATCACGCGCAACGCGAAGGCGCGCGTCATCCGTGACGGCGTCGTGGTCGCGGACGGGCTCGCCATCGAGTCCCTGCGTCGCTTCAAGGACGACGTCACCGAGGTCCGGACGGACTTCGAAGCCGGTATCGGTCTGGGCAAGTTCAACGACATCCAGGTCGGCGACGAGATCGAGACCACCGAGCTCGTCGAGAAGCCGCGCGACTGATCGCACTGAGTACCCTGGGCCCCGCCTCTCCGACCGGAGGGGCGGGGCCTCACCCCGTTCCGCAAGGAGGAACCCATGGCTGATCCGCAGCGCGCACGCAAGATGGCGGACCGCATCAAGGAAGTCGTCGCTCGTCGGCTCGACAAGGGCCTGCGGGACCCGCGACTCGGCTTCGTCACCATCACCGACGTCCGCGTAACCGGTGACCTGCAGCACGCGTCCGTCTTCTACACGGTGTACGGCACCGACGAGGAGCGTGCCGACTCGGCCGCCGCGCTCAAGGCCGCGACCGGCATGCTCCGGACCGAGGTCGGCAAGAACATCACGGCCCGGCTGACGCCGTCGCTCGAGTTCATCGCCGACGCCCTGCCCGACACCTCGGCGCACCTCGAGGACCTGCTCGCGCAGGCGCAGATGCGCGACCAGCAGGTCAAGGCCGCGGCGGTCGGCGCCACGTACGCCGGCGAGGCCGACCCGTACAAGCACGACGAGGACGAGGACGAGGACGAGGACGACGACGCGTCGGACGACGAGGCGTCGGACGACGACGAGTCGGACGCCGCGCGGAGCTGACCGCATCGGCGCACGGAGCGCCCGTCACCGGTCGGTGGCGGGCGCTCCGTGCGTCTCAGCCACGTGGCAGCCGGTACCCCTCGGCATCGTCGCCCTCGGCCAGTCCGTCGCGCAGCAGCGAGGCGAGCGCCCGGTCCCGCTGCTCGGCGTCCGGCCAGACCAGCGCGATCTCGTCCGTCGTGACCGGCACGTCGCTGGCGCGCAGTTCCGCCATGAGCAGGCCCCGCACCTGACGGTCGCTGCCGGCGAAGCGCGCCTGCTTCGGTGCGCGTGGACCGTCGTGGTCCGGGTACCCGGCGGCCCGCCAGGCGCAGCGGTCGGCGATCGGGCACGCGTCGCACGCCGGCACCCGGGCGACGCAGACGAGCGCCCCGAGTTCCATGACGGCCGCGTTCGTGGCGGCCGCGGCGTCGCGCTCGACCGGGAGCACGGACTCCATGAGCGGCAGGTCCTGCTTCGCCTTGGCCGGTCCGGGCTCGCCCTGCCCGAGCACGGCCCGGGCGAGCACCCGCCGCACGTTCACGTCCACGACCGGGTGCCGGTCGCCGTACGCGAACACCGCGACCGCGCGGGCCGTGTAGTCGCCGATGCCGGGCAGGGCCAGGAGCTCGTCGACGTCCCGCGGCACGACGTTCCCGTGTCGTTCCGCGATGGCGGTGGCCGCCGCGTGCAGCGCCAGCGCACGGCGCGGGTACCCGAGCCGGTCCCAGGCCCGTACGGCCTCCGCGGGCGGCGACGCCGCGAGGTCCGCGGGGGTCGGCCAGCGCGTGAGCCACGCCTCCAGCCGGGGGACGACGCGGGCGACCTGCGTCTGCTGCAGCATGACCTCGCTCACCAGCGTGCCCCATGCCGGGAACCCGGGCCGCCGCCAGGGCAGGTCGCGCGCCTCCCGGCGGAACCAGTCGAGCACGGGGGACAGGAAGGCGGATCGCGTGTGGAGGCCGGTGTCGTCCACCGACGGACTGGAGGCTCGGCCCGCGTTCACCACGACAGCCTACGGTGGTGGCATGGCACGCTGGGCACCGCAGGAGACCGACACGATGGCCGCGATCGCGAGCGAGGTGATCGCGCAGGTCGGGACGAACCGCACCGTGGTCGCCGTCGACGGACAGGACGGCCTCGACCTCGAACGTGTGGCGGCTGCACTCGTCGCCGGCTTCGAGCGGCACGGCGTCCACGCGATGGCGGCCGCTGCTCCCTCGACCGACGCCGACACGCTCCGCGCCGACCTCGTGACCCCGTTCCGGACCACCGGCGCGGGCGACGGCGTGCTCGTCGTGCACGGAGCCAAGCTCCTCGCGCCGGGGACACGGTCGCTGTGGCGCTGGTCCCTCTGGGTGGAGCAGGAGGCCGGGCGGCTCGAGCGCCGAGCGGACGTGAAGATCGCCGCATCGGCCGTGCTCGACGTGACCGACCCCGAGCACCCGCGGCGCGAGTGGAACGACGCCTGCTGAGCCCGCCGCGACCGGTAGGCCGTCCGGGTCGCACGTCGGGCCGAGCGGACGCGACGGCGAGCGGTCCCGCTGCTACGCTGCTGCGGTGCTCGTGACCCCGCCCGACGGCATCATCCTCGTCGACAAGCCGCAGGGCATCTCGAGCCACCGCGTGGTCTCGATCGCCCGCCGACGACTCGGCCTCAAGAAGATCGGCCACGCGGGCACCCTCGACCCGATGGCGACCGGGCTGCTCCTGCTCGGCGTCGGCCCCTCCACCCGGCTCCTGACGCACCTGGTCGGACTCGGCAAGACCTACACGGCGACGATCCGGCTCGGTGTCGGCACCGACTCGGACGACGCCGACGGCGAGCCGGTGTCGTCAGTCGGTGCGGCTGCGGACAGCGTCTCGGACCAGGCGATCGAGGCCGCCGTCGCCGCGCTCCGCGGTCTGATCGACCAGGTCCCGTCCACCGTCAGCGCCATCAAGGTCGACGGGCGCCGGGCCTACGACCTGGCCCGCAAGGGTGAAGCGGTCACACTCCGCGCCCGGCGCGTGACCGTCGACCGGTTCGAGGTCCTCGGCCGGGTCGACCGGGTCGTGTCGGTCGACGGAGCCGACGTCTCCGTCATCGACCTCGACGTCGTCGTGTCCTGCTCGTCCGGCACCTACATCCGGGCACTCGCCCGTGACGTCGGCGTCACGCTCGGCACCGGCGCACACCTCACCGCGCTCCGTCGGACCGTCGTCGGTCCCTTCACGGTCGACGACGCCGTCGACCTCGAGGACGACGCCGTGGACGTCCACGGGGCGCTCGCCCGACCGGCGGACGTGGCACGGCGACTCTTCCCGGTCGTGCAGCTGGACGGGCACCAGGCGAAGGACCTGGGTGACGGCAAGCGGATCAGCGTCGAGCACCCGGACTCGGAGGGACCCGTGGCCGCCATCGCCACCGGTGGGGACCGACTCGTCGGGCTCGTCGCCGTCCGCCGCGGACAGCTCCGCGTCATCACGAACTTCCCCACAGCGGCAGGAGCGAACGCGTGATCGAGTGGTTCATGTGGGTGCAGTTCGCGATCGCCTGCGTCATCGGGGTGGCGGCCGTCGTCCTCGGCCTCGTCGGCCGGAAGCCGGACGATGCCACCGTCGGCGCACTGGCCCTCGTCGAGCTCCTGCTCCTGGTCCAGTTCGTGGTGGCGCTCATCGCCCCGGCCGTCGGCAACCCGCCGCAGGGCAACGTGCTCGAGTTCTGGGTCTACGCCGTCTCGGTGGTCCTGGTACCGCCCGCCACGATCGTCTGGGCCCTCATCGACCGCACGCGCTGGAGCACCGTCGTGCTCGGCGCCGGTGCGTTCACCGCAGCGGTCATGGTGTACCGGATGTACCAGATCTGGTTCGCGCTGAACTGACGGGAACGGTGCTGCACGCGACGGCCGTGCTCCCCGCGTCACCGTGCCCGGGTGTCCCGGGTGGTCGGTAGGATCGGTGCAATGGCGACCAAGTCCTCTGCAGGTGGATCCTCCTCGGCGAGCACCGCGGCCGAGCGCACCTCGGCACCGAGGGTGTCCTCGTTGGCCACCGGTGTCGGCCGGGTCCTCATCGCGGTCTACGGCATCCTCGCCCTGGCCGCCACCGGTCGGAGCGTCGTGCAGATCGCGGAGGACTTCTCCTTCGCGCCGTTCTCGTACACGCTGAGCGCCATCGCCGCCGTGGTCTACATCCTCGCCATGGTCGCCCTCATCGTGCCCGGCCGGATCTGGTACCGGGTGGCCTGCGTGACCATCGTCTTCGAGATGACCGGCGTGCTCGTCGTCGGGACGCTCTCGCTGCTCGACCGCCAGCTGTTCCCGGACCTGACGATCTGGTCCTACTACGGCATGGGGTACGCCTTCGCGCCGCTCGTGCTGCCGATCGCGGGCCTGTGGTGGCTCCGGAAGCACCATCGCGCAGCCGTCGAGCGCGGCACGACGCCCGCAGCGGCCGCCGCGGACCAGCACCTCGGGTCCGCCGAGTGACGGGGAGGGACGCCAGCATGCAGTTCTACGACGACCCGGCAGCCGTGCCGACGGACTTCGGCCCGAGTGCCGTCACCATCGGCAAGTTCGACGGTGTGCACGTCGGGCACCGCGCCGTGATCGCCCACCTCGAGCAGGCGGCCCGCGCGCGCGGTCTCACCTCGACCGTCGTCACCTTCGACCAGCACCCGCTCAACGTGATCGACCCGCAGCGGGTGCCGCCGGCGCTGACGAGCACCGCACAGCGGCGCGAACTCCTCGCGGACGTCGGCGTCGACGCCACCCTCCTGCTCCGGTTCGACCCCGAACTGCAGGCGAAGTCCGCCGAGTCGTTCGTGTCGGAGATCCTCGTGGGCACGCTGCACGCGCGTCTGGTGTTCGTCGGGAGCGACTTCCGGTTCGGGGCACGCGGTGCCGGGGACGTCGCCCTGCTCCGGGAGCTCGGTGAGCGGCACGGGTTCCTCGTCGAGCTCATCGACGACGTCGGCCTGGTCGACGACGTCCGTCCGGCGGGGGAGCGACGCGTGTCCTCCACCTGGATCCGCGAACTCCTCGGCGTCGGTCGCGTCGCCGAGGCCGCACGGTTGCTCGGCCGCGAGCACGCCGTCCGGAGCACGGTCGTGCGGGGCAACCAGCGAGGGCGCGAGATGGGCTACCCCACCGCGAACCTCGACCCGCACTGCGAGGGATTCGTCCCGGCCGACGGGGTGTACGCCGCCCGCGTGGTGCACGACGGAGTGACGTACCCGGCCGCCGTGTCGGTCGGCAACAACCCGACGTTCGAGGGCGTCCCGGAGAAGCAGATCGAGGCGCACCTGCTCGACGTGGACATCGACCTGTACGACGAAACGATCTCGGTGCTGTTCGTCGCCTACGTCCGCGGGATGGTCGCCTTCGGCGGGATGGACGAGCTCGCCGCGCAGATGCGCCAGGACGACCTCGACATCCGGGCGTTGCTGGGCATGCCCGTCTCCGCCTGACGGGACGTGACAGACGGATGCCCCGTGGCCGATCGGCCACGGGGCATCCGTCCGTCGTCGGTCGAGCGCTCAGCCGCCCAGCGCGTCGAGCCAGATCTTGCGGGCGTCGAGCGCTTCGCGTGCGTCCTTGATCCGGCGCGCGTCCCCGCTCGCCTCGGCGTCGGCGAGCTCGCCCTCGAGCTTCGCGATCGCGCCCTCGAGCTGGCTCGCGAGCCCGGTCTGACGTGCCTTGCGCTCCGGGTCGGACTGCTTCCAGTGCTGGTCCTCGAGGCCACGGACGTGGTCCTCCACCGCGCGGATGCGGTCCTCGACGCGGCGGACGTCGGCGCGCGGGACGCGGCCGATCTCGTCCCAGCGACGCTGGACGTCCGTCAGCGCCTTGCGTGCCGCAGCGCGGTCCTGCATCTGCAGGATCGGTTCTGCCTCGGTGAGCAACGCCAGCTTCGCCTCGAGGTTCGCCGAGTACTCCTCGTTCTCGGCGGACGCCTCGGCGTGCCGCTGTTCGAAGAGGACGTCGCCGGCGGCCTTGAAGCGAGCCCAGAGCGCGTCGTCGTGACGCTTGCCGGCGCGCCCGGCACCCTTCCACTCGTCGAGCAGCTGGCGGTACGCGGGGATCGCGTCCGAGCCGCGCGGTGCGAGCGCTTCGGCCTGCTGCACGAGTTCCTGCTTGCGGGCTCGGGCATCGCGGTGCTGCGAGTCCAGCTCCGAGTAGAAGGCGCGTCGGTGCTGGTCGACCGTCGAGCGCGCGGTCCGGAACCGCTTCCACAGGTCGTTCGCGTCGTTCTTCGGGATGCGCGGGCCGTCGTGCTGGTGCTGCTGCCAGCGGGCGAAGACGTCGTCGAGCTGCGCGGTCACCTGCTTCCACTGCGCCCGGGCGGGGTCGACCGCGGCGAGTGCCTCGGCCTCCTCCACCAGCGCGGTGCGGTACGCGAGCGCCTCGGTCAGGGCCTGCTGCGCCTGCGCGGCCTGCTCCTTGGTCAGGGAGCCCACCTGGTCGGTGAGTGCGCCGATGCGGTCCTCGAGCGACTTGATGTCCCCGACGACCCGCGCGTCCGCCACCAGGCTCCGCAGGTGCTCGACGGTACGGGCGACGTCACCGGCCGACGCGCCGCCCTTGACGCGCTGCTCGGCGATCTTCACCTGGCCCTCGAGATCGGCGTACTTGCGGGCGAAGTAGGCGAGGGCTTCCTCGGCGGACGCGTCCGGGTACTCGCCGACGACCCGTTCCGAGTCCTCGTACCGGACGTAGACCGTCCCGCTCTCGTCGACCCTGCCCCAGGTCGTTGCTTCGTCAGATGCCACAGGTCTCGCCTCGATCGTGGTCGTGCATCACCGACGTCGCCGTCGGCACGGTCAGGTCGTCAGCCTATTGCACGGTCGGGCCGTGCGACGGGCGTGTGCGCTTTCGCCGTGGACTACTTCTCCCGGGCGATCGTGGCGCCGGTGATCTCCGTCGGCACCTCCGGCTTCCCGGATCCGTCGGCGCCGGGGTCCGCGATGCCCTTCGACGTCACCTGCGACACGAGGTCCGACAGGCCGCTCGTGACCTTCCCGACGACCGTGTACCCACCCGACGAGGGGTCGAGCGTGGTGTCGTCCGTCACGATGAAGAACTGCGTGGTCTGTGACGCGGGCGACGACCCGCGGGCGATGGCGATGGTGCCCGCCGCGTACCGGCCGTCCTCGGGCACGTTCTCGAGCGGACCGTACTGGAAGCCGGCGTCCCCCGTGCCGTCCCCGTTCGCGGACCCGCACTGCAGGAAGTGGAAGTCGTCGCTGTCGGCGAGGCGGTGGCAGGTCGTGCCCTGGTAGAACCGCTTGCGGATGAGGTCGATCTCGACGCTGGTGGCCTGCGGTGCCGCTGCGCCGTCGAGCTCGATGCCGAGCCGGACGTCGTCGTTGAGCGTCAGGGAGCCGGTCCAGGTCGACCCCGCCGCGATGTCCTTGCTCGGCACGTCACCGGTGCCCGCCGCGGTCGCGCTGGGTGACGGCGTGGGGGTGGCGGTGCCGGTCGCGCTGGCCGACGCGGTGGCGCGGTCGTCGTCCTGCGTCGCCGCGTACACCAACTGGGAACCGGTCGCGAGCGCGGCGACCAGCACGAGGGCCCCGGCCCAGACGACGTCGTCGCGGACCCGACGACGTCGCTGACGCTCGTGGAGGCCCTGTCTGGCCTGGTAGAGACGGAGTCGCTCGCGGGCTTCACGGCTCTGGTTCTTCGGTGCCACGGTGCTCTTCTGACCTCTCGTCGCGGTGTCGGTTGCGAGCGTACCGGGTCGCCCCCTCGGGCCCGGGTCGGTGCCGTGCGGTGGCGAGCACGTCGGTGCGGACGCCTACCATCGAGGCATGGCACCAGACCGCTCGGGGATGAACGCGCCGACGACGGGTGGGCGGGCCGGTCTCGCGCAGGGTTCCGTGCCGCTGGCGGTCCGCATGCGTCCGACGAGCCTGGACGAGGTGGCGGGACAGCAGCACCTGCTCGGTCGCGGGTCCCCGCTCGTGCAGTTGGCAACAGGCACGCGGGAGCACCCGGGCGGGGTCTCCGTGATCCTCTGGGGTCCTCCGGGCACCGGCAAGACGACCCTGGCGCAGGCGATCGCCCGGCAGTCCGGCCGCGAGTTCGTCGAGCTCTCCGCCGTGACCGCCGGCGTCAAGGACGTGCGCGAGGTCATGGAGAAGGCCCTCGCGCACCGGGACCTCTACGGCTCGACGACGGTGCTGTTCCTCGACGAGATCCACCGCTTCAGCAAGGCGCAGCAGGACGCCCTGCTGCCCGGTGTCGAGAACGGCTGGGTCATCCTCATCGCCGCGACGACCGAGAACCCGTCCTTCTCCGTCATCTCGCCGCTCCTGTCCCGGTCGCTCCTGCTCACCCTGAAGCCGTTGACCGACGCCGACCTGGGCATGCTCGTGGACCGCGCGGTGGAGGACGCACGCGGCCTCGGCGGCGCCGTGGTCCTCGGCGACGAAGCCCGCGCCGCGATCGTCCGGCTCGCGTCGGGGGACGCCCGCCGGGCCCTGACCGCGCTCGAGGCAGCCGCGGCGTCGGCGGTCGCCGGCCAGGACGACGACGAGCGCGAGGACGGCACGGCGCCGGTCGTGGACGCCGAGACGGTCGCGGCCGCGGTCGACCGCGCACTGCTCCGCTACGACCGGGCCGGCGACGAGCACTACGACGTCATCAGCGCGTTCATCAAGTCGGTGCGGGGGAGCGACGTCGACGCCGCACTGCACTACCTCGCCCGGATGATCGAGGCGGGGGAGGACCCGCGGTTCATCGCCCGCCGGATCATCATCTCGGCGTCGGAGGACATCGGCATGGCCGATCCGCAGGCCCTACCGATCGCGGTCGCCGCGGCGCAGGCCGTGCAGCTGATCGGCATGCCGGAGGGGCGGATCCCGCTCGCCGAGGCCGTCGTCTACCTCGCGACCGCGCCGAAGTCGAACGCGGCGTACAACGGTGTGAACCAGGCGATCGCCGACGTCAAGGCCGGGCGGATGGGCGTCGTGCCGAACCACCTCCGGGACGCGCACTACGCCGGGGCGAAGCGGCTCGGGCACGGCAAGGGGTACGTGTACTCGCACGACGCCGAGCACGGCGTCGCCACCCAGCAGTACCTGCCGGACGCCATCGACGGCACCGAGTACTACACACCGACGGCGAACGGTTTCGAGCGCGAGATCGGCCCCCGGCTCGACCGCCTGCGCGGCATCATCCGCGGCGACTGAACGCCGACGCGCCGACACCGGATGGAGGCTGTGCGCGGGGCCGTCGTGCTGCTATCGTTGACGGGCCTACGTCCTGGTCCTCGCGTGCGGCTGCGTCGAGGACACAGTGCCGGAGCAGTCGGACCACCTCGTGTGGTCCAACAGCCCGGCACGGGGGCAGAGGTTCGGACTGTAGCCGTCCGATCCCACAGGCTCATCCCTCTGGATCCCGTCACGGGGTCCGTCGGTGCGTGCGCGCTCCGAGACCCGTGACATCTTCAGTTCAGTACAGAGAAAAGGACCCTGTGTCTACCAAGTCCCGCACCCGCAGCAAGACCCGCCTCTCGCGCGCGCTCGGCATCCCGCTGACGCCGAAGGCGGCCCGTTACCTCGAGAAGCGCCCCTACGGGCCCGGTGAGCACGGCCGCACGCGCCGTCGTGCGGACAGCGACTACGCCGTCCGTCTCCGTGAGAAGCAGCGTCTGCGCGCCCAGTACGGCATCCGCGAGAAGCAGCTCCGCATCGTCTTCGAAGAGGCCCGCAAGTCGGCCGGTCTGACCGGTGAGAACCTCGTCGAGCTCCTCGAGACCCGCCTGGACGCCCTCGTGCTCCGTGCCGGCTTCGCCCGGACGACCGCGCAGGCCCGCCAGCTGATCGTGCACCGTCACATCCTCGTCGACGGCAAGCTCGTCGACCGCCCCTCCTTCCGCGTCAAGGAGGGCCAGCTGATCCACGTCAAGCAGCGCTCCGAGTCGCTCGAGCCCTTCCAGGTCGCCGCTGCCGGTGGTCACCAGGAAGTCCTCCCGAAGGTCCCGGGCTACCTGGACGTCGAGATCGACAAGCTCCAGGCCCGCCTGGTCCGTCGTCCGAAGCGCGCCGAGGTCCCCGTGACCTGTGAAGTGCAGCTCGTCGTCGAGTACTACGCAGCCCGCTGACCCCAGCGTCGGTGGCAACGGCGGGTCGTCCTCTCCGGAGGGCGGCCCGCCGTTCTGCGTTCCCGGGCCCCGCGGGCGCGCAGACCGTGCCGTCGCGGGACCCGGGCCGTCGGGGTGCCGCGATACGCTTGTCGGACGCGCGCTCCGGCGTGCGCGAGAGGGAGGCACCGTGAAGCAGCTGTTCTTCGTCGCCGTCGGCGTGGTCATCGGGTTCGTCGCCGCACAGCGCGTCAGCCGGACGCCCTCCGCCGCGCACCTCCTCGCCCAGGTCGACGCCCGGGCGAAGGCCTTCACGGGCGCCGTGGCCGAGGGGTACCGCTCGCGCGAGGCCGAGCTGCGTCCCACCGGCCACGGCGTCGACGACTGACGCCCTCCCACACCACCGCACCGTCCCCTCAGCCGCACCGTCCCCTCAGGACGCGCGGTCCCGTTCCACCGGCCCCGAGCCTCCCGTCCCCGCCACACGCCCTACAGGAAGCACCATGCAGACCGCAGAGATCCGCCGCCGTTGGCTCCAGTTCTTCGGTGACCGCGGCCACACCGTCGTCCCGTCCGCGTCGCTCGTCTCGGACGACCCGTCGCTGCTGTTCACGGTGGCCGGCATGGTGCCGTTCATCCCGTACCTGACCGGGCTCATCCCGGCGCCGTACCCCCGTGCCACGAGCGTGCAGAAGTGCATCCGCACGAACGACATCGAAGAGGTCGGCAAGACCCCCCGGCACGGCACGTTCTTCCAGATGAACGGCAACTTCTCGTTCGGGGACTACTTCAAGGAGCAGGCGATCCAGTACGCCTGGCAGTTCCTGACGGACCCGGAGTCCGACGGCGGGCTCGGGTTCTCCGCCGACGACCTCTGGGTGACCGTGTACGAGGAGGACGACGAGGCGATCGCGTTCTGGAAGCGCCACTCGACGCTGCCCGACGACCGCATCCAGAAGCTCGGCAAGGACACGAACTACTGGTCCACCGGCCAGCCCGGGCCGGCCGGGCCCTGCTCGGAGATCTTCTTCGACCGCGGTCCCGAGTACGGCGTCGACGGCGGTCCGGCCACCGACGACGACCGCTACGTCGAGATCTGGAACCTGGTCTTCATGCAGTACCAGATCGCCGACGTGCGGTCGAAGGTCGACTTCGAGATCACCGGCGAGCTGCCGAGCAAGAACATCGACACCGGCATGGGGCTCGAGCGCGTCGCCTTCATCAAGCAGGGCGTCGACAACATGTACGAGATCGACCAGGTCCGCCCGGTGCTCGACAAGGCTGCCGAGGTCTCCGGACGGCGCTACGGTGCCGACCACGAGGACGACGTCCGGATGCGCATCGTCGCGGACCACGTGCGGTCGGCGCTCATGCTCATCACCGACGGCGTCACGCCGTCGAACGAGGGCCGCGGGTACATCCTCCGTCGGCTGCTCCGTCGCACGGTCCGTGCGATGCGCCTGCTCGGCGTCGAGGGCGCGACCTTCCCGCAGCTCTTCCCGGCCTCCCGCGACGCCATGCGCGACGCCTACCCGGAGGTCGGTGAGCAGTACGACCGCATCGCCCGCATCGCCTACGCCGAGGAGGAGACCTTCCTCCGCACGCTCGCACAGGGCACGACGATCCTCGACGTCGCGGTCGACCGAGCCAAGCAGGACGGCCGGCAGGCGATCGGCGGCGACACCGCGTTCCTGCTGCACGACACCTTCGGGTTCCCCATCGACCTGACCATGGAGATGGCGGAGGAGGCCGGCGTCCACGTCGACCGCTCCGCCTTCGAGACGCTCATGTCGGAGCAGCGCGCCCGCGCGAAGGCCGACGCCAAGAGCAAGAAGACCGCGCTCGCGGACCTCAGCGTCTACAGCGCCTTCCGGGCTGCGGGGGAGACCGTGTTCCTCGGCTACGACGCCCTCCAGGCCGAGAGTCGCGTGCTCGGCCTCATCGTCGACGGGCGCAGCGTCGACCGCGCGGTCGCCGGGGACATCGCCGAGGTCATCCTGGGCGAGACGTCGCTGTACGCCGAGTCCGGTGGGCAGGACGCCGACCAGGGCTCGATCGTCGGCAACGGGTTCGACCTCGAGGTCCTCGACGTGCAGCGCCCGGTCTCCGGGCTGTGGAGCCACACGGTGCAGGTGCGTTCGGGCGAGGTCGGCGTGGGCGACCCCGCCACCACGGTCGTGGACGCCGAGTACCGCCGCGGCGCGACGCAGGCGCACTCGGCGACGCACCTCGTGAACGCGGCGCTCCGGGACGTGCTCGGTCCGGAAGCGCTCCAGGCCGGCTCGTACAACAAGGCCGGCTACATGCGCCTGGACTTCTCCTGGAGCCAGCCGGTGTCGCTCGAGACCCGCTCCGAGATCGAGGAGGTAGTGAACACGGCGATCCGCTCCGACCTCGAGGTGTCGACGCGCATCCTGCCGATCGACGAGGCGAAGGCACTCGGCGCGCAGGCGCTGTTCGGCGAGAAGTACGGCGCCGAGGTCCGCATGGTCGACATCGGTGGCCCGTGGTCCCGCGAGCTCTGCGGTGGCATCCACGTCGCGTCGAGCGCGCAGGTCGGCCTCGTCAACCTCGTCGGCGAGGCGAGCGTCGGATCGACGAACCGCCGCGTCGAGGCGCTCGTCGGACTCGAGGGCTTCCGCGAGCTCGCCGTGGAGCGGACGATCGTCTCGCAGCTCTCGAGCGCCCTCAAGGCACAGCGTGACGACCTGCCGGGCCGCGTGCAGGCGCTGCTCGAGGACCTCAAGACCGCACAGAAGCGGATCGCCGAGTTCGAGTCGGCGAACCTGCAGCAGCGCGTGCCGTCGATCGCCCGCACGGCCCAGCGCGCCGGGAGCGTCTCGGTCGTCGCGCAGGTGGTCGAGGGGCTGACGTCGAGCGACGACCTCCGCTCCCTCGCCACCGGCGTCCGCGGTCAGCTCGGCTCGGACGCGGCCGTCGTGGTCCTCGGCGCCGTCGTCGGCGGGAAGCCCGTCGTGATCGTCGCCACGAACGACGCGGCCCGCGCCGCGGGCGTGCAGGCCGGCCCCCTCGCGAAGGAGGCCGCCGGCGTGCTCGGTGGTGGCGGCGGCGGCAAGCCGGACCTGGCGCAGGGCGGCGGGACCGACGCGTCGGCCCTCCCCGCTGCGCTCCGTGCGGTGACCGACCGCATCGCGGCCTGACCGTGGCGATCCGCTCCGGGCGGCGGCTCGGCGTCGACGTCGGCCGTGCCCGGATCGGGGTCGCGGTGTGCGACCGCGACGGTCTGCTCGCGACCCCGGTGGCGACCGTGCGACGGGACGACTCGTCCGACCTCCGACGGATCCTGGCGATCGCGGAGGAGTACGACGTGCTCGAGGTCGTCGTCGGGCTCCCGCTGTCGATGTCGGGCGGGGAGACCGCCTCCACCGCCGACGCGCGCGACTTCGCCGGCCGCATCGCCGCGCACCGGCCGGTCCGGCTCGTGGACGAGCGACTCTCCACCGTCACCGCCCAGCGGGGCCTGCACCAGGCCGGCAAGAACACGAAGAAGTCGCGCGCCGTGATCGACCAAGCGGCCGCTGTTATCATTCTGCAACATGCGCTCGACCACGAGCGCGCATCCGGCGCCCCACCCGGGGCCGAGCTCCCCTGATCGGCTGCCCTCCCGACGTCGCACCCGCGGCCCGGAGCCGCGGAGTTCCCGACCGAGAGACCGAGGACCGTTGGCAGACGATCTGGACTGGAACGCGATCATCGCGACCGGCAACGACGCCGAGCGCCGTGAGCGCACCGGGACCCCGACGGACGGCTCCGGCCAGAGCAGCGGCCACGCGCCGCTCTCGCGCCGAGCCGCCCGTGCGGCACGAGAACGACAGGAGGCCGACCGGCCGGCGGCGGCGACGCAGCGCGATCAGCCGACAGCGGCACCGCCCGAGCAGTCGGCGGGCGAGCCCGGGAGGCCCGGCCCGCGCCGCAGCGTCGGCACCGCCCCGGCGGGCGACGACGTCCACCCCGACGTGCACGCCCTGCTCGGCGGCACCCTGCACAGCGGTCCCGTGCCGGCTGCCGTCGGTCGAGGAACGCGCGACGCCGCCGCAGACGTCGACACCCCGGTCCGCCGTCGCGGGACGTGGCAGGGGGTCGGTGCCGACGACGGCGTCGCTCCTGCCGCAGAGCACGCCGGCCCTGGTGCACGCACCGTCGCAGCAGCTCCGGTCGGGTCCACCGGCACGGGCAGCGGCGCCGCGGACGACGACGCGTCCGGTGCCGACGGACCCGGTGGCGACGGGCCCGGTGCCGACGGACCCGGTGGCGACGGGCCCCGCGGCGGTGCCGGACGCGGTGGCGCGGGCGGGGACGACGGCGGCCGACGGGGCGGGCGCGGGGGAGCCTCCCGTCCGCCGCGGGACGACCGTCCCGCCCGTCGCAAGGGCCCGCTCATCGCGGGGATCGTCATCGTCGCGCTGGTGCTCGCCGCCGCCGGCGGTGCCTACGCGTTCGCCGCACCGAAGGTGAAGGCGGTGATGAGCGCGATCTCCGGCGCGAAGGAGACCGACGACTACACCGGTGACGGCACCTCGAAGGTGACCATCACGATCAAGGAGGGCGACATCGGCGAGGACGTCGCCGCCACGTTGCAACGCAGCGGCGTGGTGAAGACCTCGAGCGCGTTCTACGAACTGCTGCTCGCGTCGCCCGAGGTCCAGTTCCAGCCGGGCTCCTACGCGCTCAAGAAGAAGATGAGCTCGAAGGCCGCGCTCTCGGCCCTGCAGGACAAGGCGAACCGCGTCGAGGACCCGTCACTCGTCATCCCGGAGGGGACGGCCCTGCAGGACATCGAGGCCGGCATGGTCTCGAAGGCCGGCCTGAGCAAGGCCGAGGTCGCCGCCGCGGCGGAGGACGTCTCGGCGTACGGTCTCCCGGCGGGCGTCACGACCCTCGAGGGCTGGCTGTTCCCGGCGACCTACCCGATCAAGCCCGACTGGACCGCGAAGCAGTACTTCCAGGCCATGGTCGACACGATGAAGCAGCGGCTCGAGAAGGCCGGCGTCGCCGAGGCCGACCAGGAGCGCGTCGTGGTGTTCGCCTCGCTCGTGCAGAAGGAGGCCGGTCTCGCCGCGGACTACCCGAAGGTGGCGCGGGTGTTCCAGAACCGGCTGGACGACGGCATGCGGCTGCAGTCCGACGCGACCGTCGCCTACGGCACCGGGAACACGCACACCGTGACGACCACGGACGCCGAGCGTGCGGACGCGTCGAACGAGTACAACACCTACCAGCACGACGGACTGCCGCCGGCGCCGATCTCGAACCCCGGTGACATCGCGATCGACGCGGTCGTGCACCAGGCGACGGGCAACTGGCTGTACTTCGTCACGGTCGACCTCGAGACCGGCGAGACCGTGTTCTCGGACACGTACGACCAGCACCTCGTCGCGGTCGAGCGCTTCCGCAGCTGGCTGCGGGCGCACCCGGAGTACCAGTAGTCCCTCCCGCAGCGCACGGCACGTCGCACGGCCGTGCGCTGTGGGAGGATGGCTCCATGCTTCGTTGGTTGACCGCTGGAGAGTCCCACGGACCCGAACTCATCGCCATGATGGAAGGCCTCCCGGCCGGCGTCCCGGTGTCGTACGAGTCCATCCGCGCCGACCTCGCGCGCCGCAAGCTCGGCTACGGCCGTGGGTCCCGCATGAAGTTCGAGCAGGACGAGCTGCACCTGTCCGGTGGCGTCCGCCACGGTCTCTCGATGGGCAGCCCGATCGCGATCCGCATCGGCAACACCGAGTGGCCGAAGTGGGTCGAGGTGATGAACCCCGAGCCCGTCGAGCAGACCGACGCCTCCCGCGGCCGCGGTGCCCCGCTGACGCGCCCGCGCCCCGGGCACGCGGACCTGGTCGGGATGCAGAAGTACGGCTTCGACGAGGCCCGACCGATCCTCGAGCGCGCGTCCGCCCGTGAGACCGCGGCCCGGGTCGCGCTCGGCGCCGTGGCGAAGTCCTTCCTCGCCGAACTCGGGATGACCTCGGTCGCGCACACGCTGCAGGTCGGTACGGTCCGCGTGCCAGAGGACGCCGCACTGCCCGTGCCCGCCGACGTCGACCGCCTCGACGACGACCAGCTCCGCTGCGCCGACCCCGCGACCTCCGCCCGCATGGTGACCGAGGTCGAGGCCGCGAAGAAGGACGGCGACACCCTCGGCGGCGTGGTCGAGGTGCTCTTCTACGGGGTCCCGCCGGGACTCGGCTCGCACGTGCAGTGGGACCGTCGGCTCGACGCGCGCCTGGCAGCGGCGATCATGGGCATCCAGGCGATCAAGGGCGTCGAGGTCGGTGACGGCTTCGCGACCGCGGCCCGCCGCGGGTCCGCCGCGCACGACGAACTGCAGCGCGCCGACGGTGCGATCGTGCGCACGAGCGACCGTGCGGGCGGCACCGAGGGCGGCATGTCCACCGGTACGGTCCTCCGCGTCCGTGCCGCGATGAAGCCGATCGCCACCGTCCCGCACGCGCTGCAGACCATCGACGTCGCGACGGGCGAGGACGCGAGTGCGCACCACCAGCGCTCCGACGTCTGCGCGGTGCCGGCGTCCGGCGTCGTCGCCGAGGCGATGGTGGCCCTGGTGCTCGCCGACGCCGTGCTCGAGAAGTTCGGCGGTGACAGCGTGGCTGAGACGAAGCGGAACCTCGAGGGCTACCTCGCCGCGATCCCGGAGACGCTCCGGACGCGCCGGAGCGACCCGACCGCGCCGACGCCAGCCCGGTGAACGCGGCCGTACCCCGGCCTGTGGTCGTCATCGGACCGATGGGCGCGGGGAAGTCGAGCGTCGGCCGCCGGGTGGCCAAGGCACTCGGCGTCCCGTTCACCGACACCGACCGGGTGATCGCCCGCGAGCACGGCCCGATCCCGCGGCTGTTCGCCGATCGCGGCGAGCCCGTGTTCCGCGAGCTCGAGGCCGAGGCGGTCCGACGAGCGGTCGAGACGGGCGGCGTCGTGTCCCTCGGCGGGGGAGCCGTCATGCACGAGGGCACGCGCGCGGCGATCGCGGATGCGCACGTCGTCCTGTTGACCGTCTCGGCCGAGGCGGTCGCGCCCCGGATCCTCGGTAGCGACCGGCCGCTCATCGCGACCGGCGGCATCACGGCGTGGCAGTCGATCCTCGACGAGCGGGCACCGACGTACGAGCGGCTGGCCGACCTGGTGCTCGACACCTCGCGGCGGCCGATGTCCCGCGTGGCGGAGGACGTCGTCGCGTGGGTCCGGCGCACGACACCGGCGAGCGCCCGGACCGATGGCCGGATCGACGGCCGACCCAGCACCCCCACCACCTCCGACGAAGGAGCACCGTGACCGAGTCGACCCTGCCCGAGGGCACCACCGAGATCCGCGTCGGCGGCGACGACGGCTACGTCGTCGCGGTCGGGAACGGCCTGCTCGGGGCCGTCCCCGCGTTGCTCGGCCCGCGCGTCGCCAAGGTCCTCATCGTGCACGCACCGACACTCGGGGCCCGGGCCGAGGACCTCCGGCAGCTGCTCGTCGACGCGGGGCTCGAGGCCCTCATCGCGGAGGTCCCCGACGCCGAGGCCGCGAAGCGGATCGAGGTCGCCTCGTTCTGCTGGCAGGTCATGGGCCAGTCCGACTTCACCCGCACCGACGCCGTGATCGGGCTCGGCGGCGGCGCCGTCACCGACCTCGCCGGGTTCGTCGCCGCCACGTGGCTGCGCGGCGTGCCGTACCTGTCGATGCCCACCACGGTGCTCGGCATGGTCGACGCGAGCGTTGGCGGCAAGACCGGCATCAACACGAACGAGGGCAAGAACCTCGTCGGCGCCTTCGCCGCCCCGCGCGCGGTGGTCGCCGACCTGGACCTCCTCCGGACCCTGCCGCGGAACGAGGTCCTCGCCGGCTTCGCCGAGATCGTCAAGGCCGGCTTCATAGCGGTCCCGGAGATCCTCGACGTCATCGAGGCGGACGTCGATCGCGTCACCGACCCGACGACGCCCGAGTTCCGTCGCGTCGTCGAACTCGCGATCGGTCTCAAGGCGCAGGTCGTGTCGGACGACTTCACGGAGCAGGGCCGTCGCGAGGTGCTCAACTACGGGCACACCCTCGGTCACGCGATCGAGCACGTCGAGCGGTACCAGTGGCGACACGGCGCTGCGGTCTCCGTCGGCATGGTCTTCGCCGCCGAACTCGCACGCCTGACCGGGCACCTGGACGACGCCACCGTGGACCGACACCGGGCGGTGCTGGACTCGCTCTCGCTCCCCACCACCTACCCGCTCGGACGGTGGCAGAGCCTCCTCGCGACCATGCGTCGGGACAAGAAGGCACGCGCCGGCATGCTCCGGTTCATCATCCTCGACGGGATCGGCAAGCCGGTGACGCTCGAGGGCCCGGAGGACCACCTGCTCTTCACCGCATACCAGGAGGTCGGCGCCTGAGGTCCGACGGGTCCCGGCACCCCGGTCCGCCCCAGGCCCACGGAGCAGACTGAGGACGTGCCGAACCCGCCCCGTCTCAGCAACTTCTCCACCCAGCAGCGTCCGGACGCGGGGACCGCCCGCGGTCGGGCCCGTCGGTTCGCCGAGGTGCTCGGGATCGCACGGCGCCACGGGCTCCTGCCGATCCGTCGGCTCGACTTCTCGCGGGAGCCGGCCACGGCCGACCTCCGCCGGGACCAGGCCGACCACCTGCGCCTGGCGCTCGAGGAGGCCGGCGGTGGCTTCGTGAAGATGGGCCAGGTCTTGTCCACACGCGACGACCTGCTGCCCGACGAGTGGACGGAGCGCCTCGCGCTCCTGCAGGGGAGCGTGCGTCCCGCCGCGCCCGACGAGGTCGCCGCGCTGCTCGAGGCCGAGCTCGGCGCGCCGGTGGCCGGGGTGTTCGCGTCCTTCGACCCGGAGCCCGTCGCCGCGGCCTCCATCGCGCAGGTGCACCGCGCACGGCTCGCCGACGGCACCGCGGTCGCGGTCAAGGTGCAGCGGCCGGGCATCGACGCCGCGGTCCGGCGGGACGTCGACATCGCCCTGCGGCTCGTGCGCTTCCTGACCCGGACGTCCGCGCAGGCGCGGCAGCTCGGCGTGGTCGAGGTGGCCGAGCAGTACGGCGCCGACCTCGTCCGACAGGTCGACTTCACCGCGGAGCTGCGGAACCTCGAGTCGCTCCGCGCGGCCCAGGCCCGGAGCGCGCGTCCCGACGAGGTGCGGTTCCCGGAGCCGTACCGCGACCTGTCCACGCGACGCGTGCTCGTGATGGAGTTCCTGGAGGGCGACACGCTCAGCGCGATCCGAGCCGAGCGCTCCGACCGCGACCTCGACGAGCCGATGCGCTCGGTCCTCCGCGCGTTCCTCCGTCAGGTCGTCTTCGACGGCGTCTACCACGCGGACCTGCACCCGGGGAACGTCCTGCTCCTGCCCGACGGACGGCCCGCGCTCATCGACTTCGGATCGGTCGGGAGGCTCGACCCGGGTCTCCGGGACACGGTCCAGGAACTGCTCGCCGCCTACCTGCAGGACGACACCTCACGCATCGCGGACGCGGTCCTCCGGATGGCGCCGGTCCGCGACCCCGAGGACGAAGCGGACTTCCGGCGCGACATGGCGCGGTTCGTCGCCGAGGAACTCGGTCCGGGCGCGCGGATCGGCGTCGAGACGGTGGACGACGCGGTCGAGGTGTTCGGTCGCTACCGGCTGCGTGCTCCGGCCGACTTCGTGGCGGCCGCCCGCGCGCTGGCGATCTTCGAGGGGACGCTCCGCACGCTCGCGCCGTCGTTCGACCTGCTCGAGGAGTCGCGCGGCCTCGCGGCGGAGCAGATCCGCGACCAGCTCCGGCCCGCCGCGGTGCGGAGCGTCCTCGTCCGCGAGCTCTTCGGGCTGGTGACCTCGGCGCGGCGGCTGCCGCGCCGCATCGACAAGATCACCGAGGCGTTCGAGGCGGGGCGGCTGTCGGTGAACATCCGGCTGCTCAGCGACCGGCGTGACCGCCAGACCGTCTCCGGCATGATCCGCCGGGTGTTGCTCGTGCTCCTGGGAGCCGGGGCGGGCCTCCTGGCCGTGGTCTACCTGGCCGCGCCGGCCCGGCCGACGGCCGTGATCAGCACGCTCGTGGCCGGGGCGTTGCTCGGCGGCACCTGTGTCGTGCTGCTCGCGTGGGCGGCCGTCGACGCGTGGCTGGCGCGGAGACGGCAGTAGGCCGGCGGTCCGGTCCCGGCACGCCGGGCCCCGTCCGCTACACTCGTCCGGGGCTCCACGAGCCTGGACACCTTCACAACACCATCGAACGGAAGACCCATGGCGAGTACCACTGACATCAAGAACGGCGCCGTTCTCATCATCGACGGGCAGCTCTGGTCGGTCGTCGAGTTCCAGCACGTGAAGCCGGGCAAGGGCGGCGCCTTCGTGCGCACCAAGCTCAAGCAGGTCGTCTCCGGCAAGGTCGTCGACCGCACCTTCAACGCCGGCGCGAAGATCGAGACCGCCACGGTGGACCGTCGCGACTTCCAGTACCTCTACGAGGACGGCGACTCGTACGTCTTCATGGACCAGGACACCTACGACCAGGTCAACGTCCCGGCGGCCGTCGTCGGTGACGCGCGCAACTTCCTGCTCGAGTCCGCACAGGTCACCATCGCGATGAACGAGGGCAACCCGCTCTACGTCGAGCTCCCGACCTCGATCGTCACCACGATCGAGACCGAGCCTGGCCTGCAGGGCGACCGCTCCTCCGGCGGCACGAAGCCGGCGACGATCGTCACGGGGTACCAGATCCAGGTCCCGCTCTTCCTCGAGTCCGGCACCAAGGTCAAGGTCGACACCCGCGACGGCAACTACCTCGGCCGCGTCAACGACTAGGCGCTGACCGTATGAGTGCTCGTTCGAAGGCTCGCAAGCGCGCCCTCGACATGCTGTACGTGGCCGAGGTGCGCGAGCTGCCGATCGCGGACGTCCTCGCGACCGAGACGGTCCGCCACCTCGACCAGCCGGAGCGCGCCTCCAGCTGGGACTACGCGCGGCAGATCGTGACGGGCGTCGACGAGGCCCGGTACGAGATCGACGGCGTCATCTCCGACCACGCGCAGGGCTGGGCGATCGCCCGGATGCCGGTCCTCGACCGCTGCATCCTGCGCATGGGCGTGTGGGAGATCCGGTTCAACCCGGAGGTCCCGGACGCCGTGGCGATCGCGGAGGCCGTCGAGCTCGCCCAGTCGCTGTCCACCGACGACTCGGCCGGCTTCGTGAACGGCGTCCTCGGCGCCGTCGCGGAGGGCCGTGGACCGTCCGGTCGGACTGTCGCGGAGGACCGGGAGTCCCGCTAGGCTCGAACGCAACCAGCATCCTTTGATGCCGTCCAGTGAGGCGGGGGTCGTCCAGAGAGACGAGAAAGGAGGTCGGCGTGGGCACCAGAACGGTCCTGCAGCAGTCCGACATCACGCGTGCCCTGACACGCATCGCACACGAGATCCTCGAGGCCAACCACGGCGGCTCGGACCTCGTGCTGCTCGGCATCCCGACCCGCGGGGCCGTCCTCGCCGAGCGCCTGGGTCGGGTCCTCGCCGACATCGAGCCCGGGTGGGAGTCCGCGTCCGGCGGCATCGGCACCGAGCGCGTCGGAGCACTCGACGTGACGATGTACCGCGACGACCTCGGTCGGGGCATCGGTCGGTCCCCGCACCGGACGGTCATCCCCGCCGGCGGCGTCGACGGCAAGGTCGTCGTCCTCGTCGACGACGTCCTCTACTCCGGCCGGACGGTCCGCGCAGCGCTCGACGCCCTGCAGGGCATCGGCCGACCACGCGCCGTCCGCCTGGCGGTCCTCGTCGACCGGGGCCACCGCGAGCTGCCGATCCGGGCCGACCACGTCGGCAAGAACCTGCCGACCGCGGGCGACGAGCGGGTCTCGCTGCACCTGACCGAGACCGACGGCATCGACGAGGTCGTCATCGAGCAGGGCGGTGCGGCATGAGGCACCTGCTCTCGACCGCGGACCTGTCGCGGGAGGAAGCCGTCCGCATCCTCGACGTCGCCGAGGAGATGGCGGAGGTGAACACGCGCGAGGTCCGGAAGCTGCCGGCGTTGCGCGGCCGGACGGTCGTCAACCTGTTCTTCGAGGACTCGACCCGCACGCGGATCTCGTTCGAGGCGGCCGCCAAGCGCCTCTCCGCGGACGTCATCAACTTCGCCGCGAAGGGCTCGAGCGTCTCGAAGGGCGAATCGCTCAAGGACACCGTGCAGACCCTCGACGCGATGGGCATCGACGGCATCGTCATCCGCCACGGGGCGTCCGGCGCCCCGCGCGTCCTGGCCGAGGCCGACTGGATCGATGTGCCGGTCGTGAACGCCGGCGACGGTACCCACGAGCACCCCACGCAGGCGCTCCTCGACGCGTTCACGATGCGCCGCCGGCTGCACGGCACGGCGAGCCGCGGGCAGGGCCTCGACGGCGTCCGCGTGCTCATCGTCGGCGACGTCCTGCACAGCCGCGTGGCCCGCAGCAACGCCTGGCTGCTCCGGACCCTCGGCGCCCACGTCACGTTCGCCGCGCCGCCGACGCTGCTGCCCGCGGTGGACCGCCCCTTCGGCGCCGCGGTCCAGCACGACCTCGACGCCGCACTGGCCGAGGACCCGGACGTCGTGATGACCCTGCGCATCCAGCAGGAGCGGATGAACGACGCCTTCTTCCCGAACCCGCGCGAGTACACCCGCCACTTCGGGCTCACCGCCGCGCGCTTCGCCCGGCTGCCCGAGCGCACGCTCGTGATGCACCCCGGCCCGATGAACCGCGGGCTCGAGATCGCCGGCGCGGCCGCCGACGACGCCCGCTCCACCGTGGTCGAGCAGGTCGCGAACGGCGTCTCGGTCCGGATGGCCGTGCTCTACCTCGCCCTCACCGGTGACCACCAGAAGGAGACCGTCGCATGACCGCACACCTCATCCGCGGCGCGCAGCTGGTCGACGGCACCCGCGCCGACATCCGCCTGGAGGGTCGGCTCGTCACCGCGGTCGGGTCCGGTCTCGACACGGCCGGTGCCACGGTCGTCGACGCCGACGGGCTGCTCGCCCTGCCCGGTCTCGTCGACCTGCACACCCACCTGCGCGAACCCGGCCACGAGGAGTCCGAGACCGTGCTGTCCGGCTCACGGGCCGCCGCTGCCGGCGGGTTCACCGCGGTGAACGCGATGGCGAACTCCTCGCCGGTCGCCGACACCGCCGGGGTGGTCGAGCAGGTGCAGGCGCTCGGGGACGACGCCGGCTACGTCACGGTCCGGCCGATCGGCGCCGTGTCGCAGGGTCTGCAGGGCACGCACCTGTCCGAGATCGGCGCGATGGCGACCTCGCGCGCGGCCGTCCGGGTGTTCTCCGACGACGGTTCCTGCGTCGCCGACCCGCTGCTCATGCGGCGTGCGCTCGAGTACATCAAGGGCTTCGGCGGGGTGCTCGCGCAGCACGCCCAGGAACCCCGTCTGACCATCGGCGCGCAGATGAACGAGGGCCGGCTGTCCTCCGAGCTCGGCCTCGCCGGATGGCCCGCCGTGGCCGAGGAGTCGATCATCGCGCGCGACGTCCTGCTCGCCGACCACGTCGGTGCCCGGCTGCACGTCTGCCACGTCTCGACGGCGGGCAGCGTCGAGGTGATCCGTTGGGCCAAGTCCCGCGGGATCGACGTCACGGCGGAGGTCACCCCGCACCACCTCGTCCTGACCGAGGACCTCATCGCGGGCCACGACGGTGCGCCCGGGTACGACGCCCGCTACAAGGTCAACCCGCCCCTCCGCAGTCGTGAGGACGTCGACGCGCTCCGCGCGGCCCTCGCCGACGGCACGATCGACATCGTCGCCACCGACCACGCGCCGCACCCGGCCGAGGCGAAGCACTGCGAGTGGCCGGCCGCCGCGAACGGCATGGTCGGGCTCGAGTCGGCGCTCAGCGTCGTGCACGCCGCCGTGGTGGCCGACGGACGCCTCGACTGGGCCGACGTCGCCCGGGTGCTCTCGAGCGCGCCGGCCCGGATCGGCCAGGTCGCCGGCCACGGGCACGCGATCGCCGAGGGCGCCCCGGCCGAGGTCACGCTGTACGACCCGGCCGCCGTGCGCGAGTTCTCGGTCGACGACCTGCACGGACAGTCGCGGAACTCGCCGTACCTCGGCATGCGCCTGCCCGGTCGGGTGGTCGCCACGTTCCACCACGGCATGCCCACCGTCCTCGACGGGGAGTTGCTCGACGCCGGGACGGTCGCGGCACGGGCCGCGCACGAGCGGGCGGCGACCGCATGAGCGGTGACACGGCGCGCTGGCTGCTCGGCGGGGTGATCCTGCTCGCGGTGGCGGCGCTGTTCGTCGCGATGGCCCGCACGTGGCGGACGCGCAGCCGACGGCAGGCGGAGGCCGTGCCTCCCGTCCCGGTCCCAGCGGACCCCGGGCCCGTGGTCGGGTCGTGGGACGGGTTCACCGTCGCGACGACCCGCGCCGACGAGCCGCTCGAACGCATCACGGCCGGCGGCCTCGGGTTCCGCGGCCGCGGCGGTGTGACGGTCCACCGGTCCGGCGTCGTGCTGCACCACGCCGGCACGGACGACCGCTGGATCGCCCGGAGCGCGGTGCGCGGTGCCGACCGGGCCACGTGGGCCATCGACCGGGTGGTCGAGCCCGGGGGACTGGTCCGACTGCGATGGACGGCGACCGGCGCCGCAGCTGCGACGGACCTCGACACCTACTTCCGGTTCCCCCAGGGCGACGCGGACGCGCTCCGCGCGCTGCAGGGACCGGCGACGACGAACGACTCCCCGCACACCGCGGGCGAAGGGACGAACTGATGACACGCGAACGGGCCGTACTGGTCCTCGAGGACGGCACCCGGTACGACGGCTGGGCCTACGGCGCCCGCGGGCGCACGCTCGGCGAGGTGGTCTTCGCGACCGGCATGACCGGCTACCAGGAGACGCTCACCGACCCGTCGTACGCGGGCCAGATCGTGGTGCAGACGGCACCGCACATCGGCAACACGGGGGTGAACGACGAGGACCCCGAGTCCCGGCGCATCTGGGTCGCCGGGTACGTCGTGCGCGACCCCAGCCGGGTGGTGTCGAACCACCGGGCCAACGCCTCGCTCGACGAGCACCTCGTGCGCGACGGCATCGTCGGCATCTCCGGGATCGACACCCGGGCCCTGACCCGGCGCATCCGCGACGCCGGCGCGATGAAGGGCGGTGTCTTCAGTGGGGCCGACGCGACGCTCGACGCCGACGAGCAGCTCCGGATCGTCACCGAGCAGACCGGCATGACGGGCAAGAACCTGTCCGCCGAGGTCTCCACGGCCGAGGAGTACGTGGTCGCGCCGGTCGGGGAGCGGGTCGGCACGCTGGCCGTCCTCGACCTCGGCGTCAAGGCGTCCACCACGCGGTACCTGTCCGAGCGCGGCTTCGAGGTGCACGTGCTGCCGCAGGACGTCACCGTCGAGCGGCTCCGCGAGCTCGACCCCGACGCGCTGTTCTACTCGAACGGCCCCGGCGACCCGGCCGCCTCCGACGCCCAGGTGTCGCTCCTGCAGGACAGCCTGCGCGACGGCCGACCGTTCTTCGGCATCTGCTTCGGCAACCAGCTGCTCGGCCGCGCGCTCGGCTTCGGCACCTACAAGCTGCCGTTCGGCCACCGCGGGATCAACCAGCCGGTGCTCGACACCACGACCGGCAAGGTGGAGATCACGAGCCAGAACCACGGCTTCGCGGTCGACGCCCCGGTCGGGGAGACCCTCGAGTCGCCGGTCGGTTTCGGCCGGGTCGAGGTGTCGCACTACTCGCTGAACGACAACGTCGTCGAGGGCCTCCGCGCGCTCGACATCCCCGCGTTCAGTGTGCAGTACCACCCCGAGGCGGCCGCCGGACCGCACGACAGCATGTACCTGTTCGACCGCTTCCGGGACATGGTCCTCGCCCGACGACAGGGGGAGCCGCTCGACGCGGCCACCGCCGACGCGACCACCCCCGCCGCCGACGTCACGACCGCCGACACCACGAAGGAGGGCAACTGATGCCCAAGCGCTCCGACATCAGCTCCGTCCTGGTCATCGGCTCCGGTCCGATCGTCATCGGGCAGGCCGCCGAGTTCGACTACTCCGGCACCCAGGCGTGCCGCGTCCTGCGCGCCGAGGGCGTCCGGGTCATCCTCGTGAACCCGAACCCGGCGACGATCATGACCGACCCGGACTTCGCCGACGCGACGTACATCGAGCCGATCACGAACGCCTCGCTCGAGGAGATCATCCGCATCGAGCAGCCCGACGCGGTCCTGCCGACGCTCGGCGGGCAGACCGCCCTGAACGCCGCGATCGCGCTCGACGAGGCCGGCATCCTCGAGAAGCACGGCGTCGAGCTCATCGGCGCGAAGGTCGACGCCATCCAGCGCGGTGAGGACCGACAGCTCTTCAAGGAGCTCGTCCTCGAGTCGGGCGCGGACGTCGCCCGCAGCCACATCGCGCACACGCTCGAGGAGGCGAAGGAGTTCGCGCAGGACCTCGGCTACCCGCTCGTGGTCCGGCCCTCCTTCACGATGGGCGGGCTCGGCTCGGGCTTCGCCTACAACGAGGAGGAGCTCGTCCGCTTCGTCGGCGACGGCCTGCAGTCGTCCCCGACGACGGAGGTCCTGCTCGAGGAGTCGATCCTCGGCTGGAAGGAGTACGAGCTCGAGCTGATGCGGGACAACGCCGACAACACGGTCGTCATCTGCTCGATCGAGAACGTCGACCCGGTCGGCGTGCACACCGGTGACTCGATCACGGTCGCCCCCGCGCTCACGCTGACCGACCGCGAGTACCAGAACATGCGGAACATCGGCATCGACATCATCCGTCGGGTGGGTGTCGACACCGGCGGCTGCAACATCCAGTTCGCGGTCGACCCCTCGAACGGTCGCGTGATCGTCATCGAGATGAACCCCCGCGTCTCCCGCTCGTCGGCCCTCGCGTCGAAGGCGACGGGCTTCCCGATCGCCAAGATCGCCGCGAAGCTCGCCATCGGGTACCGGCTCGACGAGATCCAGAACGACATCACGCAGGTCACCCCGGCGAGCTTCGAGCCGACGCTGGACTACGTCGTCGTGAAGACCCCGCGCTTCGCGTTCGAGAAGTTCCCCGCCGCCGACGCGACGCTCACCACGACGATGAAGAGCGTCGGCGAGGCGATGGCCATCGGCCGCAACTACGCCACCGCGCTGCAGAAGTCGCTCCGGTCGCTCGAGAAGCGCGGGTCGAGCTTCCACTGGGACGTCCCGGCGGACCAGCTCGACAAGGCCGCCCTGCTCGAGAAGTCGCGCATCCCGACGGACGGCCGGATCGTCACGGTCCAGCAGGCCCTCGTCGCCGGCGCCACCACGGCGGAGGTCTTCGACGCCACCGGCATCGACCCCTGGTTCATCGACCAGATCGTCCTCATCAACGAGGTCGCGGCCGAGGTCCGGGACGCCGCGACGCTCGACGCCGACACGGTCCGCTGGGCGAAGGAGCACGGCTTCAGCGACGTGCAGATCGCCGCGCTCCGGGGCATCACCGAGCAGGAGGCCCGCGACCAGCGGCACGCGCTCGGCATCCGGCCGGTGTTCAAGACCGTCGACACCTGCGCGGGCGAATTCCCCGCCCTGACGCCGTACCACTACTCGTCCTACGACACCGAGACCGAGGTCGCCCCGAGCGACCGCAAGAAGGTCGTCATCCTCGGCTCCGGCCCGAACCGCATCGGCCAGGGGGTCGAGTTCGACTACTCCTGCGTGCACGCGTCCTTCGCGCTGAGCGACGCCGGGTTCGAGACGATCATGGTGAACTGCAACCCGGAGACGGTCTCGACCGACTACGACACCTCGGACCGCCTGTACTTCGAGCCGCTCACGGCCGAGGACGTCCTCGAGGTCATCGAGGCCGAGCAGGCGTCCGGGCAGGTGGTGGGCGTCGTCGTGCAGCTCGGCGGGCAGACCGCGCTGGGCCTGGCGAAGCCGCTCGAGGCCGCGGGCATCCCGATCCTCGGCACGAGCCCGGACGCCATCGACCTCGCCGAGGAGCGCGGGGCCTTCTCCCGCATCCTCGACGACGCCGGCCTCCTCGCCCCGAAGAACGGCACCGCCCACGACCTGGCGAGCGCGACCACCGTCGCCGAGGGCATCGGCTACCCGGTGCTCGTCCGCCCGTCCTTCGTGCTCGGTGGGCGCGGCATGGAGATCGTCTACGACTCCGCCGCCCTCGCCGACTACTTCGACCGGATGGCCGACGAGGCGATCATCGGCCCGGACCTGCCGCTGCTGGTCGACCGCTTCCTCGACGACGCGGTGGAGATCGACATCGACGCGCTGTACGACGGCGAGCGGCTGTACGTCGGCGGCATCATGGAGCACATCGAGGAGGCCGGGATCCACTCCGGTGACTCGTCCTGCACCCTGCCCCCGGTCGGCCTCGGTCGCGCCGAGATCCAGGCCGTCGTGGACGCGACCGAGGAGATCGCGCGGGGCGTCGGCGTCCGCGGTCTGCTGAACGTGCAGTTCGCGATCGGTGCGGGCGTGCTCTACGTCCTCGAGGCGAACCCGCGTGCCAGCCGCACGGTGCCGTTCGTGTCGAAGGCACTGGGCATCGCCCTGGCGAAGGCCGCCGCGCGCATCATGACCGGCTCGACGATCGACGGGTTGGTCGACGAGGGGATGCTGCCCGCCCGCGACGGCGCGTTCGTCCCGGCGCAGGCGCCGGTCGCCGTCAAGGAGGCCGTGCTCCCGTTCCGGCGCTTCCGCACCGCCGACGGGCAGGTCGTC
Organism: Curtobacterium sp. MCPF17_046; assembly: GCF_003224295.1. Classification (NCBI taxonomy): domain Bacteria; kingdom Bacillati; phylum Actinomycetota; class Actinomycetes; order Micrococcales; family Microbacteriaceae; genus Curtobacterium; species Curtobacterium sp. MCPF17_046. The sequence goes on from NZ_QKLB01000002.1 coordinate 145,352, forward strand.
GACTCCGTGCTCAGCCCGGAGATGCGCTCGACCGGCGAGGTCATGGGCATCGACCGCGACTTCCCGCGGGCGTTCCTGAAGAGCCAGGAGGCCGCGTACGGCGGGCTCCCGACCAGCGGCACGGTCTTCGTGAGCGTCGCCGACACGGACAAGCGCGCCATCGTCCTGCCGGTGCACCGCCTGCAGCAGCTCGGGTTCCGGATCATCGCGACCGAGGGCACCGCCGAGGTGCTCCGCCGCAACGGCATCCTGGTCGGCACGGTCGGCAAGTACAGCCAGGGGCAGGAGAGCGTCGTCGACCTGCTCGCCCGCAACGAGGTCGACATCGTCATCAACACGCCGAGCGGTGCCTCGGGTCGTGCGGACGGGTACGAGATCCGTGCGGCCACCGTGGCGGCCGACAAGCCGCTGTTCACGACGATCTCGCAGCTCGGCGCGGCGGTCGCGGCGATCGAGACGATCGGGACGCCGCACAGCGTCCGCAGCCTGCAGGACTACGCGCTCGAGCGGGCCGGGTGGTGACGCCGTTCGGCGTCCGGCTCGCGGCCGCCATCGACGCGCGCTCGGCCCTGTGCGTCGGGATCGACCCCCACGCCGCCACGCTGGCGGCGTGGGGGCTCGGCCGCGACGAGGAGGGCCTCACGGCGTTCGGCGCCACCCTCGTCGACGCGGCCGCGGGCCGTGCGGCCGTCGTGAAGCCGCAGGTCGCGTTCTTCGAGGCCGCCGGGGCGGCCGGGTTCCGGGCGCTCGAGGCGACGATCCGTCGGGCGCGGGACGCGGGCCTCCTGGTCGTGGCCGACGTGAAGCGCGGCGACATCGGGTCCACCGGGGACGACTACGCGCTCGCCTGGCTGGACCGCGACGGGCCGTTCGCGGCGGACGCGATGACCGTGTCGCCGTACCTGGGGTACGCCTCGCTCGCCGGGACGATCCGCGTCGCCCGTGCGCACGGAGCGGGTGTGTTCGTGCTCGCCGCGACGAGCAACCCGGAGGCACGCGTGCTCCAGACGGCGGTGGTGGCCGAGGGGCCGCGTGCCGGTCGGACCGTGGCGGCCGGTATCGTCGTGGACGTGGCAGACGAGAACCGGACGACGGCCGACCAGGCCCTGGGGGACGTCGGGCTCGTGCTCGGCGCGACGCTCGACCTCGACGACTTCGGCATCACCGCCGACGACATCGGCGCGGCGCCGGTGCTCGCGCCCGGGTTCGGCGCGCAGGGCGCACGCATCGAGGACCTCCGCGGGCTGTACGGCAGCCGTGCCGAGCAGGTCCTGGTGAACGAATCGCGCGGCCTGCTCGTCGACGGTCCGGACGCCGTCGCCGGCCTGGTGGCGGACCGCGCGGAGCGGATCGCCCGCGCCCTGGCGGTGGCCGCGTGACCGAGCAGACCGGGGCAGCGCCCGACACGTCCACCGACGACCGCGCCGAGCTCCCCGCGCACCGGAACCCGCCGGAGGTCGACCGTGTCGCGGCCGCGAAGGCCGCCGTCGCCGCACGACGAGCACGTGCCGCCGTCAAGGCCGCGGTGGCGTCGGGGGAGCGGTCGCCGCTCGAGGTCGCCAAAGCCGCGTGGTCGGAGGACGAGTCGGTCGTCGCGGCGACCGCCGCCGAGCGGTCGCTCCGGGTGCGGGACCTCCTCACGAGCCTGCCCGGTGTCGGTCCGGCCCGAGCCGAGGCCGTGATGGGCGCCCTCCGCATCGCGCCGTCCAAGCGCCTGGGCGGCCTCGGCAGTCGACAGCGCACCGAACTCGCGGACTGGTTGGCGGCACGTGGGCGCAAGCGGGGGGCCTCGAAGCTCGTCGTGCTCGCGGGGCCGACCGCGGTCGGGAAGGGCACCGTCAGCGCGCACATCCGCGAGCAGTACCCCGAGGTGAACCTCAGCGTCTCCGCGACGACCCGCAAGCCCCGCCCGGGCGAGGTCGACGGCGTGCACTACTACTTCGTCGACGACGCCGAGTTCGACCGGATGATCCGCGACCGCGAACTGCTCGAGTACGCCACCGTGCACAACTCGTACCGGTACGGCACCCCGCGGCCGCCGATCGACCGTGCGCTCGACGCCGGCGAGAAGGTCATGCTCGAGATCGACCTGCAGGGTGCCCGGCAGGTGCGGGACGCCATGCCCGAGGCGGTGCTCGTGTTCCTGCTGCCGCCGACCTGGGACGAACTCGTCCGACGGCTCATCGGCCGCGGCACCGAGTCCGCCGAGGAGCAGGCCCGGCGGCTCGAGACCGCGAAGGTGGAGCTCGCCGCGCAGGACGAGTTCGACGTGCGGATCGTGAACTCGGATGTCAGCACGGCGGCACGCGAGGTCGTAGACTTGTTCTCTGCGCCCTGACGGGTGCACCGACGACGAGGAGCAACCCCATGGCCAACCCCCAGGGCATCATCGACCCGCCCATCGACGACCTGCTCAGCAAGGTCGAGTCGAAGTACGCGCTCGTGATCTTCGCCTCCAAGCGCGCCCGCCAGATCAACGACTACTACGCCGACCTGCACGAGGGCTCGCTCTTCGACAACGTCGGTCCGCTCGTCGACTCGACGATCGACGACAAGCCGCTCTCGGTCGCGCTCCACGAGATCAACGAGGACAAGCTGACCGTCACCAAGCAGCAGCAGCCCACCGTCTGATCCCGGTGACGAGCGCACTCCGTCTCTTCACGTCGGAATCGGTGACCGAAGGCCACCCCGACAAGATCTGCGACCAGATCTCGGACGCCATCCTGGACGCCCTGCTCACGGTCGACCCGCACGCCCGGGTCGCCGTCGAGACGATGGTGACGACCGGGCTCGTGCACGTCGCCGGCGAGGTCACCACCTCCGGCTACGTCGAGATCCCGCAGCTGGTCCGTGACGTCATCACGGGCATCGGCTACGACTCCTCCGACGTGAGCTTCGACGGCCGTACCTGTGGCGTCGAGATCTCGATCGGAGCGCAGTCGCCCGACATCGCGCAGGGCGTCGACGAGTCGCTCGACACCCGCTCGGGTGCCGGGGTGGACCCGCTCGACCGCCAGGGCGCGGGCGACCAGGGCATCATGTTCGGCTTCGCGACGAACGAGACGCCCGAGTACATGCCCGTCGCCATCTGGCTCGCACACCGCCTGGCGGAGAAGCTCGCAGCGGTCCGCAAGTCCGGTGAGCTGACGTACCTGCGCCCGGACGGCAAGACCCAGGTCACGGTCGGGTACGACGGCGTCACGCCGAAGACCGTCGAGACCGTGGTGCTGTCGACGCAGCACGCGCCGAGCGTCACGCTCGAGCAGCTGACGGCCGACATCACCGAGCACGTCATTCGTCCGGTCCTCGACCTGGTGGACCTCGACTCGTCCCGTGTGGACGTCATCGTGAACCCGACCGGTCGGTTCGAGATCGGCGGGCCCCAGGGCGACGCCGGCCTGACCGGGCGCAAGGTGATCGTCGACACCTACGGTGGGGCCTCGCGGCACGGCGGTGGCGCGTTCAGCGGCAAGGACCCCTCGAAGGTGGACCGCTCGGCGGCGTACGCCCTGCGCTGGGTCGCCAAGAACGCCGTCGCGGCGGGACTCGCCGACCGGCTCGAGGTGCAGGTCGCCTACGCGATCGGTCGCGCCAAGCCGGTCGGTCTGTACGTCGAGTCCTTCGGCACCGGCCACGTCGACGACGCCACGATCGAAGCCGCGATCACCGAGGTGTTCGACCTCCGACCGGCCGCGATCATCCGCGACCTCGACCTGCTCACGCCGAAGTACGCGCAGACGGCGACCTACGGGCACTTCGGTCGCGACCTGCCCGGCTTCACCTGGGAGCAGCTCGACCGCGTCGAGGAGCTCCGCACCGCGGCAGGACTCGTCCCCGCCACCGCCTGAGGCCCTCCGTGGCCACCGTCGCGCGCGTCGTCCTCGACTCGCCGCTCCCGCAGCTCGACCGTCTGTTCGACTACCGGGTGCCGGCCGAGTTCGAGGACGACTGCGTGCCGGGGGTCCGCGTGAAGGTGCCGCTGCGCTCCGGTGCGCGCATGACCGACGCCTACGTGGTCGAGGTCGTGTCGGACGACGCCCTGTCCCCGGAGCACGACTTCCCGGGGGAACTCAGCGTCATCGAGGAACTCGTGAGCCCGGTGCCGGTGCTCGCGCCCGAGGTCTGGCGACTCGCGCGGGCGGTGGCCGACCGTGCCGCCGGGGTCGCGAGTGACGTGCTGCGGCTCGCGGTGCCGACCCGGCAGGTCCGGCCCGAGAAGGCCTGGCTCGAGCGGGACCCGGAGCACGTCCCGCCGGCGGTCGGGGCGGTCCCGGTCACCGGGTACGCGGACGGCGCGCTCGAGGCCGTCATCGACGCCGGTGGCCGTGCGGCGGTCAGTGCCGTCCCGCACCCGGTGCTGCTCGCGGCACCGGCACCGGCACCGGCACCGGCACCGGCACCGACGCCCGCGACGGAGCCAGACGTCGACGCTGACGCTGACGCTGACGCCGACGCTGACGCCGGCGCTGACGCCGACCCGACAGCGGACGGCCCTGCTCCCGCCGACGGCGGTCCGCACCCGGTCGCCGCAGACGCGCCCGACGGCGTCTGGGTGCCGGGCTGGGCCGCCACCCTGGCCCAGGCCGCGGCGCACACCCTGGCGGGCGAGCGTTCCGCCGTGCTCGCCGTCCCCGACTTCCGGGACGTCGCCGACCTCGAGCGTGCGCTGCACGTCCTCGTGCCGCCGGAGCGGGTCGTCCGCTTCGACGCCAAGCAGACGAACGGGCAGCGGGCCCGCGCGCTCCTGACCGCCCGGACCCACCCCGTGGTGGCGATCGGCAGCCGGGCCGCCGTGTACGCCCCGGCCGCCGAGCTCGGGCTCATCGCGCTGTGGGACGACGGCGACCCGTCCTTCGCCGAGCAGCGTGCACCGTACGTGCACACCCGGGACGTCGCCCTCGTGCGGACCGCGCAGTCGGGCGCGGCGCTGCTCATGCTCTCGCACGCCCGGAGCACCGACGTGCAGCGGCTCGTCGAGCTCGGCTGGTTGCAGGAGTTCGCTCCGCACCGGGTCCGGGTGCCGAAGGTCGTGCCGACGGCGCACCAGACGAACGCCGACGGGTACGCCGCGCAGGCCCGGATCCCGAGCAGCGCGTGGCGGGCGGCCCGCGAGGCGAGTCGTGAGGGTCCGGTCCTCGTCCAGGTGTCGAACCCCGGGTTCGGGACGGGACTGGTCTGCTCCGAGTGCGGGGAGCGCGCGCACTGCCGGGTCTGCGGCGGCCCGCTCGGCAGTCCACACGCGGGGTCGACCCCGCAGTGCCGGTTCTGCGGTGCCCTCGCCGCCGGCTACCGCTGCCCGACGTGCGGCAACGGCACGCTCAAGCCGGTCGGCCAGGGGGCGCAGCGCACCGCCGACGAACTCGGCCGGGCCTTCCCGAACACCCGCATCGTCGTCGCCGACGGGTCCCGCCCGATCGACGAGGTCCCGGCGCGTCCCGCCGTCGTCGTCGCGACCCGCGGAGCCGAGCCGGACGTCGCCGGCGGGTACGCGTGCGTCCTGCTCCTCGACGGCGAGCGGATGCTCGCGCGGGAGGGGCTCCGGGTGCAGGAGGACGTCCTGCGCGTGTGGGCGAACGCCGCGGCCAAGGGCGCGCCCGGTGCTCCGGTCTACCTGGTCGGGATCGGCGGGAAGCTCGCGAACGCGATGGCACTCTGGCGGCTCGACCTGCCTGCGCACGACGAGTTGACCGACCGCCGCGAGCTGTTCTTCCCGCCGGCCGTCCGGGTCGCGACCCTCACCGGCACCGACGAGGCCGTCACCGGCGCGGTCGAGGCACTCGGCGACGCTCCGGTGGGGCCCGTCCTCGGGCCCGTCCCGGTGGAGGACCCGACGCCGGGCACGGTCCGCGCGATCGTGCGGTTCCCGTACGGACACGGCGCCGAGGTCGCGGCGACGCTCAAGGCGGAGGTGATCCGGCGCTCCTCGACACGACGGGTCGTCGCCGGTGGCACGAAGCGGCGGGCGGTCCCGGCGCTCCGGGTCCGGATGGACGACGCCGAACCCTTCTCCGAGGTCTGACCCGCGCTGCACGGGTCCCGCGCTGCACGGGCCCCGCGCTGTACGGGCCCACGCGCTGTTCGCGCCCTCCGCGCTGTGCGGCCCGGACGGACGGGAGGCCCGTGGCGATCCCGCCACGGGCCTCCCGTCCGTCACCGACGCGGATCAGCGAGCAGTGCGCTCCGCACCGACCGGTGCGCGACGGCCGCGGGACAGCACGACGCCGAGCGCGACCATGCCGATCGCGAGGACGAGGTGCAGCCAGTTGTCGGCCGAGTTGAGCGGCACGAAGTTCGCCGCGCTGTCGCTGTTCGCGGTGAAGAGGCCGTAGATCCAGAGGACGAAGTACACGACGCCGCCGATCACCAGGTAGAACCGGGACCCGCTGGCACGACGTGCTGCGAGGACCCCGACGACACCGAACAGCAGGTGGACGATGTTGTGCAGCACCGACACCTGGAAGATGCCGAGCAGCATGCCCATGGAGTCGTTGCCGGCGCCGCCCAGGTCACCGGTCGTGAGGCCGGGGACGAAGCCGGCGAGGCCGACGAGCAGGAAGACGATCCCGACGACGAGGGCGCCCTTCTGGACGGGCGTCTCGGCGAAGCTGGTGGGAGCGGGGGTGGACAGTCGGTCTGACATGGTCGTTCCTTTCAGCGGATTGCCTGTGACCGTACCCGTGCGATGACGGGGACGTCCGGAGGTGCCGCGGACCCTCGTCCCGGGGACGGAGCGGCCGACGGGACCTCCGGCTGCCGGGCTCAGCGCGGCTGGGCGGGGTTGGTCGGGTCGCCGTGCGACGGCGGGTTGACCACCGGGCCGGAGGTCGCGGGCGTGACGGCGGGCGAGGCGGTGCCCTGCTGGACCTCGGGCAGGTGCTCGGGCACCGTCCCGGTCGGCTCGGCGCCGGCGTCGAGGGCTGCGATGCGGGAGGTCAGCACCTGCACGACCGGCAGTCGGTCACCGTGGCCCCGTTCGTGGTCGAGCAGGGTCTGCAGTTGGTCGCGGTCGAGCGGGCGGACGTGTTCGGCGAGGTTGCCGAGCGGGAGGTGGTCGAAGTCGGGCAGGGGCAGTGCGTCGCTGGTCATGGTGGTCCTTCCGTCGAGGTGCCAGCGACCGTAGGCAGGACCGCCTCCGCACACACCCAGTCCCGGCGCGGACCGGGCGCGACCTCGGCCGCCCGTCCGGTCCGGGTCTCGTGGGAGACTGGTCCGATGCGTCTCGTCGTCGCCGGCAGCCCCGCTGCCGCGGTCCCCACCCTCCGCGCTCTGGCGGCGTCCGACCACGAGATCGCGGCGGTGCTCACCCGGCCGCCGACGCCGCAGGGACGGAAGCGCGTGCTCACCCCCACGCCGGTCGCGCAGGTCGCGTCGGAGCTCGGGCTCCCGGTGATCGAGGCCGCCCGCGTGGACGACGAGGTGACCGCCCGGATCGCGGACCTGGACGTCGACCTCGGCGTGATCGTCGCGTACGGGGCGCTGCTCCGCCGTCCGGCCCTCGACGCCCCGCGGCTCGGATGGGTGAACCTGCACTTCTCGGACCTCCCGGCGTACCGCGGCGCCGCCCCGGTGCAGCGCGCCGTGATGGCCGGTGAGACGACCACCGCGGCGACGGTGTTCCAGCTCGTCGAGGCCCTGGACGCCGGCCCGGTCTTCGCGACCGAGCCGTTCACGATCGATCCCGAGGCGACGTCGGGCGACGTCCTCAGCGCGATGGCCGAGCGCGGCGCGGAGCTCGTCGTCCGGGTCGTCGACGACCTCGCTGCCGGGACCGCGGTCGCCGCCGACCAGGTCGGCGAGCCGACGACGGCGCCGAAGCTGACGCTCGAGGACGGCCGCACCGACTTCGCAGCCCCCGCCGCCGTCGTGCACGCACGACTCCGCGGGGTCACCCCCGAGCCCGGCGCGTTCGCGCTGCTCGGCGAGACCCGGGTCAAGCTGCTCCGGGCGGGCCGGGTCGGGCCGGGCGGCGCGGGGGAGACCGCCCCGCGTCCCGCCCCCGGTGCGCTCCGACTGGTGGACGGTGTGCTGCTGGTCGGCACGGCGGACGAGCCGCTCGTGCTCCGCGAGGTGCAGCCGGCCGGCAAGAAGGCGATGGACGCCGCGGCCTGGGCCCGCGGGCTCGGTCCGCTCGACGGGAAGGTGTTCGCATGAGCGCGGGACAGGCACGGCCGCGGGGCCGACAGGGGAGCGGTGACGAGGGTCGGCGCAGCGGCGGACCCGGTGCCGGCGGACGTCGGACCGGGGGTCGCCCCCAGACAGCCCGCCAGGTCAGCGCCCGCCGGGTCGCGTTCGACGTGCTCCGTGCCGTGCAGGTCGACGACGCCTACGCGAACCTCCTGCTGCCGACCCGCATCCGCCGCGCCGGGTTGAGCGCCCGCGACGCCGGCTTCGCGACCGAGCTGACCTACGGCACCATCCGGATGATCGGCCGGTACGACGCCGTCGTCGCCCTGGCCTCCGGACGTCGCGCGGACCTCGTCGAGGCCGACGTGCTCGACGTGATGCGCCTCGGCGTCCACCAGCTGCTCGCCATGCGGACGCCGACCCACGCGGCCGTGTCCGCGACGGTCGAACTCGCCCGAGAGGTCGGGGTCGCCCGGGCGACCGGCTTCGTCAACGCCGTGATGCGGAAGGTCGCCGCGAAGACCCCGGAGGAGTGGGACGCCCTGGTGACGGCGGGCCTCGGTGGCGAGGCACTGCTCGCGACGCGGTGGTCGCACCCGGTCTGGGTCGTGTCGGCGTTCCGTGACGCCCTCGCCGCCGAGCGCTCCCGCGACGAACTCGTCGCACTCCTGGCGGCCGACAACGAGGCGCCCCGGGTCCAGCTCGCGGCACTGCCCGGCGTCGCCACCGCGGAGGACGTCGAGCAGGCGACCGCGCGCGCCACGGGTGACGGCGACGCCTCCGGGGACGGGCCTCCCGTCGGTCCCGCCGACGACGACACGACCGGCGACCACGCTGGCGGCGCCGCCGCCGCCGCCGACGCCGACATCGCCGGTGGCGACACCGCGCCCGCGACCGCACCGGTCGCGCCCGACCTGCCCGTCTCACCGGTCGGCATCCGCGGGGTCGCCGGCGACCCGGCACGCGTCCCCGGCGTCGCGGCTGGGCGCCTCCGCGTGCAGGACGAGGGCTCGCAGCTCGCCGCCCTCGCGCTCTCCCGGTCCTCCGAGGTCCGGCCCGGCGAGCGGTGGCTCGACCTCTGCGCCGGTCCCGGCGGCAAGGCGGCGCTCCTGGCGGCCGAGGCCGCGCAGGCCGGGGCGACCCTCGTCGCGAACGAGCTCGTCCCCGCCCGGGTGGGACTCGTCCGGGAGGCCCTCCGCGACTTCCGCGACACCGTCACGGTGGTCGAGGGCGACGGCCGTCGCTTCGGACAGGACGGCTCCGGCGTGCGGTTCGACCGCATCCTGCTCGACGCGCCGTGCACCGGGCTCGGTGCGCTGCGCCGCCGTCCGGAGGCCCGCTGGCGCAAGCAGCCCGAGGACGTCGCCGAGCTGGCCGTCCTGCAGGAGGAACTGCTCGAGGCCGCGGTCCGGGTCCTCGCACCGGGCGGCACGCTCGCCTACGTGACCTGCTCGCCGCACCTGGCGGAGACCCGCGGACAGGTCGACGCCCTGATGCGCCGCCACGGGCACGAGCTCGAGCAGCTCGACACGGCGTCCGTGGTCCGGTCGGTGGCCGCTCGTGACCCCCGGGTCGCGGACGGCCGGACGGTGCAGCTCTGGCCGCACCGCATCGGCACCGACGCGATGTTCATCGCACTCGTGCGCCGAACGGCCTGAACCGCGGCCGGTAGGCTCGACGGGTGACGATCCGCATCTCGCCGAGCATCCTGTCCGCCGACTTCGCGAACCTCGAGCGCGAGCTCCAGCGCATCGGGACCGCCGACATGGTGCACGTCGACGTCATGGACAACCACTTCGTGCCGAACCTGACGCTCGGGCTGCCGATCGTGCAGCGCCTGCAGCAGGTCTCGCCGGTCCCGCTCGACGTCCACCTCATGATCACCGACGCCGACACCGAGGCACCGAAGTACGCCGAGACCGGCGCGGCCAGCGTGACGTTCCACTTCGAGGCGGCGACCGACCCCGTGGCCACCGCCGCGGCGATCCGGTCGAACGGGGCCCGTGCCGCCGTCGCCCTGAAGCCCGGCACGCCGGTGACCCAGGTGCTGCACCACCTCGACGCCTACGACATGGTCCTGCTCATGACCGTCGAGCCGGGGTTCGGCGGGCAGTCGTTCATGCCCGAGGTGATGCCGAAGCTCGCCGACGCCCGGGCGGCGGTCGACGCGTCGGGGCTCGACGTCTGGCTCGAGGTCGACGGCGGCATCGCGGTCGACACCGTGCCCCAGGCCGTGCGGAGCGGTGCCGACACCCTGGTCGCCGGCTCCGCGGTGTACGGCGGGGAGCCGGCAGCGCGCATCGCCGATCTCCGGGCGGCGGCGCAGCGTGCCCTCGCGGACCGGTAGCCTGGGAGCGTGAAGACGTTCGACGACCTGTTCGCGGAGCTGACCGAGAAGGCGCGGACGCGCCCGGAGGGCTCCGGCACCGTCGCCGAACTGGATGCCGGCGTGCACCAGATCGGCAAGAAGATCGTGGAAGAGGCCGCCGAGGTCTGGATGGCGGCCGAGTACGAGGGCGACGAGCGCACCTCGGAGGAGATCTCGCAGCTCGTGTACCACCTGCAGGTGCTCATGGTCGCGAAGGGCCTCACTCCGGCGGACGTCTGGCGACATCTGTAGGGAGCGCTGGTCCAGCGCACCGCAGAACCGTCACCGACCCTCCTCCAGGAAGCAGACCCCTGATGCTCCGCATCGCCGTGCCCAACAAGGGCTCCCTGTCCGAGACCGCCTCCGAGATGCTCCGGGAGGCCGGGTACGCCGGTCGCCGTGACCCGAAGGCGCTGCACCTGCTCGACGAGCGCAACGGGGTGGAGTTCTTCTTCCTGCGGCCGCGCGACATCGCGACCTACGTCGGCTCGGGCGCGCTCGACGTCGGCGTCACCGGCCGTGACCTGCTGCTCGACTCCGGCTCGGCCGCGCACGAGGTCGACGCGCTCGGGTTCGCCGACTCCACCTTCCGGTTCGCCGGGGCCCCCGGTCGCTACGCCACGCTGCAGGACCTCGAGGGCGTCCGGGTCGCGACGAGCTACCCCGGACTCGTCGGCGAGTTCCTCGCGCGGCACGGCGTGACCGCGACGCTCGTGAAGCTCGACGGCGCCGTGGAGAGCGCGGTCCGCCTCGGTGTCGCCGACGCGGTCGCGGACGTCGTGTCCACCGGCAGCACGCTCCGCGCCGCGGGCCTCGAGATCTTCGGTCCGGTCATCCTCGAGTCCACCGCGGTCCTCATCACCACGGACGAGACCATCGCCGGGATCGACGTCCTCCGCCGCCGCCTGCAGGGCGTGCTGGTCGCCCGCGGGTACGTCATGCTCGACTACGACATCCCGTCCGAGCTGCTCGAACGAGCGACGCCGATCGCCTCGGGCATCGAGTCACCGACCGTCTCACCGCTGCACGACCGCGACTGGTCCGCGGTCCGGGTGATGATCCCGCGCGAGGACGCGAACCTCATCATGGACGCGCTCTACGACCTCGGCGCGCGGGCCATCCTCGTCAGCCCGATCCACGCCGCACGCCTGTGACCGACGCGCCCGTCGCGACCGCCCTCGGCGGCGTGTCCGTCCGTGTCATCCCGTGCCTGGACGTGTCCGGCGGCCGGGTCGTCAAGGGCGTCAACTTCCTCGACCTGCAGGACGCCGGCGACCCGGTCGAGCTGGCCGCCCGCTACTACGAGCAGGGCGCGGACGAACTGACCTTCCTGGACGTCGGGGCGACGGTCGAGAACCGCGCGACGATGTGGGACACCGTCACCCGCACCGCCGAGCAGGTGTTCATCCCGCTCACCGTCGGGGGTGGTGTCCGGAGCGTCGACGACGTCTCGCGGCTGCAGCAGTGCGGTGCGGACAAGATCGGCGTGAACAGCGCCGCGATCGCCCGGCCCGAGCTCGTCACCGAGATCGCCGACCGGTTCGGCTCGCAGGCGGTCGTGCTCTCGCTCGACGTCAAGCGCTCCGCCCGCACCGCCTCGGGCTTCGTCGTCACGACCCACGGCGGCCGCACCGAGACCGACATCGACGCGATCGCCTGGGCGCGCGACGCGGTCGAGCGCGGCGCGGGCGAGCTCCTCGTCAACTCGATCGACGCGGACGGCACGAAGAACGGGTTCGACCTCGAGCTCGTCACCGCGGTCCGCGCGGTGTCCTCGGTGCCGGTCATCGCCTCGGGAGGCGCGGGACGCGTCGAGCACTTCGCACCGGCCATCGACGCGGGAGCCGACGCGGTCCTCGCGGCGAGCGTCTTCCACCGTGGCGAGATGACCGTCGGCGACGTCAAGGACGCGCTGCGCGCCACCGGGCACGTCGTCCGCTGAGCCGGCCGGACCGCGCGGGACGGGCCTCCCGGCCGGGTCGGACCGCCGCGCCGGTCGCCGACCGCGCCGGGCCGTAGGCTGGTGGTCTCATGACCGACAGCACCAGCACCAGCACCGGAGCGGTCCTCGACCGCGCGCGCTTCGGTGCGGACGGACTGCTCCCCGCCATCGTGCAGGAGGAATCGTCGAAGGACGTCCTCATGCTCGGCTACATGGACCGGGAGGCCCTCCGCCGCACCCTGACCGAGGGTCGGGTGACCTTCTGGTCGCGGTCCCGGCGCGAGTACTGGCGCAAGGGCGACACGTCCGGGCACGCCCAGTACGTCCGCGGTGCGGCCCTCGACTGCGACGACGACACCCTGCTCGTGACGGTGCACCAGGTGGGGGCCGCCTGCCACACCGGTGCGCACAGCTGCTTCGACGTCGACCCGCTGGACCCGGTGACGGCGTCCGCACCGGCCGACGCGCCGACCGGCCCCGGCGACGCCGCCGAGCCCGCCGCGGGGTCCGACCGGTGAGCGACGCACCCCGCACCACCAGCCGTGCCGACTTCGACCAGCTGGTCGCCGAGGGGCACCGCGTCGTCCCCGTCGTCCGTGCGCTCTTCGCCGACAGCGAGACGCCCGTCGGCGTCTACCGGAAGCTCGCCGACGGACGCCCCGGGTCGTTCCTGCTCGAGTCCGCCGGACAGGGTGGGCTGTGGTCGCGCTGGTCCTTCGTCGGCGTGCGGAGCTTCGGCGTCCTGACGCAGGAGGGTGACCGGGCGGCCTGGATCGACACCGGCCTGTCGGCGGAACGTGCCGTCGGGTCCCTCGACGGCGCTCCGCTGGAGGTCCTCGCCCGCCTGCACGAGCGGTGGGCCACCCCCCGCGTGCCCGGGACCCCGCCGCTCGTCGGCGGCACGGTGGGGTTCATCGGGTGGGAGGCCGTCCGCCAGCTCGAGCACCTGCCCGACGCCCCGCCGGCGGACTTCGACGTGCCCGGCCAGGCGCTGTCCTTCGTCGCCGAGCTGGCCGCGCTCGACCACCGCACCGGGCTCGTGCTGCTCGTCGCGAGCGCTCTGCACGACGGCACGGACGACGCCGACACGCTGTGGTCCGACGCCCAGACCCGAATCGACCGGATGCAGGCCGACCTCGTGCAGCCGAGCGTCGCCACCGTCGCCGAGGCGTTCGACATCGCCGAACCGACCGCACGCTCCCGGTCCACCCGGGAGGAGTACGCGGCGGCGATCGAGCGGTCGAAGCGGTACATCCGCGACGGCGACGTCTTCCAGGTGGTCATCTCGCAGCGGTTCGACCACGACGTGACGGCCGACCCGCTGGACGTCTACCGCGTGCTGCGGACGCTCAACCCGAGCCCGTACATGTACTTCCTGTCCCTGGCGGGCACCGACGGCGAGCCCTTCTGGATCGTCGGCGCGTCGCCGGAGGCGCTCGTGAAGGTCCAGGACGGCCGGGCCATGACGCACCCGATCGCCGGCTCCCGACCCCGCGGTGCCACCACGGAGGAGGACGTCCGCCTGGGCGAGGAACTGCTGCAGGACCCGAAGGAACGGGCCGAGCACCTCATGCTCGTCGACCTGGCCCGCAACGACCTGCAGAAGGTGTGCGAGCCGGGCACGGTCGCGGTGACCGAGTTCATGACGGTCGAACGCTTCAGCCACGTCATGCACCTCGTGTCGAGCGTCGAGGGGGCCGTCCGGCCCGGGGCGTCCGCGATCGACGTGTTCCGCGCGACCTTCCCGGCCGGCACGCTCTCTGGGGCACCGAAGCCGCGCGCACTGCAGATCATCGACGAGCTCGAACCGGCGGCGCGCGGTGCCTACGCGGGCGTCGTCGGCTACTTCGACTTCGCCGGGGACGCCGACGTCGCGATCGCGATCCGCACCGCCCTGATCCAGGACGGCGTCGCCCGGGTGCAGGCCGGGGCCGGGCTCGTCGCCGACTCCGACCCGACGAGCGAGCACCTCGAGTCGGTCAACAAGGCCGCGGCGCCGCTGCGTGCCGTCGCGACCGCGAACCGGATGACCGGGGTGCTCCGGTGAAGCGCTCCCGACCGCTCGTGGTCGTCGTCGGGCTCGCGGTCGCGGGCCTCGTGATGCTCGCGTGGACGCAGACCTGGTTCACCGTGCACCTCGACCACTCCGCGGCGGTCGTGAAGACCGTGGCCGCCGACGGCGCGACGGTCGTGCCGCAGTACACCGCGGTCGCGATCGCGAGCCTCGCGCTGTTCCTCGCGTTGACGATCGCCGGTCGTGTCGTCCGGGTCGTGCTCGCGGTCGTCCAGGTCCTGCTCGGCGTGGCCGTCGTGGTCACCGGGATCTCCGCACTGTCCGACCCGGTGGCCGCCGCACGCAGCGCCGTGGGGTCCGTCGCCGGCGTGAGCGACATCGGCGCCGTCCGGCAGGTCGTCACGCGCGTCGACGTCAGCATCTGGCCCGTGGTGGGGATCACCGGCGGCGTGCTCGCAGCACTCCTCGGCGTCGCCGTGCTCGTCCTGCAGCGGTCCTGGCCCGGTCCGAGCCGGAAGTACGGCGACGTCGCCACGCCCGGGTCGGCGTCGGCAGCGGACCTCTCCGGCTCCCATGCGTCGGACGGCACCGGCACGTCGGACGGCACCGGCACGTCCGACGGCGCCGGCACGTCAGACGGGACCGGCGCCTCCCGGACCGGGTCCAGGGCGCCCGTCGTCCGCGACGCCGTCGTCGACTGGGACGACCTGAGCGCGGGTCTCGACCCGACCGCGGGGGACACTGCCGACGGGCGGGTCCGGACCACGGACGCGGTAGGATCGTCGGAGCGTCGCCCGACCGGCGGCGCCAGCGACAACGAGGAGCACCGTGAGCAACACTGAGCCCGCAGAACTCGGCGAAGGCCACTCGCCGGCGGCCTGGACGGCCGTCGTCATCATGCTGATCGGCTTCGCCGCCGGGACGCTCTTCTTCTGGTTCGACATGGCCTGGGGCGTGTGGGCATCCGCCGCCGTCGTGGTCATCGGTCTCGTCGTCGGCGCGGTCATGGGCAAGGCCGGCTACGGCGTGAACGGCCCGAAGTTCGTCCCCAAGCACCACGGCGAGTGAGCGCGTGCCTGCCGCGCCCTCCGAGAACCTCCTCCTGACCCTCGTCGCCGGCGCGCTCGAGGACGCCGCGGCCCGTCGCCTGGACCGGCCGTACGCGGACGTCGAGCGTGACCTCGACCGGGTCGCGTCCCCGCTCGACGCCCTCACGTTCCTCGCGCCGGGGGACCGCGTCAAGGTCCTCGCCGAGGTCAAGCGGGCCAGCCCGTCCCGCGGGTCGATGGCGCCCATCGAGGACCCCGCGTCGCTCGCCGCCGACTACGAGCGCGGCGGAGCCTCGGCGATCAGCGTCCTGACCGAAGGGCGCAGGTTCCTCGGGTCGCTCGCCGACCTCGAGGCGGTCAAGGCCCGGGTGTCGGTGCCGGTGCTCCGCAAGGACTTCATCGCCGACCCGTACCAGGTGCTGGAAGCGCGTGCGGCGGGGGCCGACCTCGTCCTGCTGATCGTCGCCGCACTCGAGCAGCCCGCCCTGGTCGAGCTGCACGGCCTCGCCGAGGAGCTCGGCATGCGGGTCCTGGTCGAGGCGCACTCGGCGGACGAGGTCTCCCGTGGGCTCGACGCCGGTGCTCGCATCCTGGGTGTCAACGCCCGCGACCTCACCGACTTCTCGCTCGACCGTGACCTGTTCGGCTCGCTCGCCGACCGCATCCCCGACGGGGTCGTGCGCGTCGCCGAGTCCGCCGTGAAGACCCCCGCCGACGTCGCCCACTACCGGTCCGCCGGGGCGGACGTCGTCCTCGTCGGGGAGGCGCTCGTCACCGGCGCCGACCCCGCCGCCACGCTCGCGTCGTTCATCGACGGCTGACAACCCGTCCGGCCCCGTGCCGGGCACTCCCGGGAGCACCACCGTGACCTCACTCCGTGACCTGCAAGGCCCGTACTTCGGCGACTTCGGCGGGCGGTTCGTCCCCGAGTCGCTCGTCCTGGCGCTCGACGAGCTCGAAGCCGCCTTCCGGGAGGCCTGGGCCGACCAGTCCTTCCGGGACGAGCTCGACACGCTCCACCGCGAGTACACCGGGCGGCCGTCGATCATCACCGAGGTGCCGCGGTTCGCGAAGCACGCCGGTGGTGCCCGGGTGGTCCTGAAGCGCGAGGACCTCAACCACACCGGCTCGCACAAGATCAACAACGTCCTCGGGCAGGCGCTCGTCGCGCGCCGACTCGGCAAGACCCGCCTGATCGCGGAGACCGGAGCGGGACAGCACGGCGTCGCGACCGCGACGGCGGCGGCCCTCTTCGGCATGGACTGCGTCGTGTACATGGGCGCCGTCGACACCGAGCGACAGGCGCTCAACGTGGCCCGCATGCGGCTCCTCGGCGCGCAGGTCATCCCGGTGGAGACCGGCTCGCGCACGCTGAAGGACGCCATCAACGAGGCCCTGCGGGACTGGGTCGCGAACGTCGACTCGACGCACTACCTGCTCGGGACCGTCGCCGGCCCGCACCCGTTCCCGGAGATGGTGCGACAGTTCCACAAGGTCATCGGCGAAGAGGCGCGTCAGCAGGTCCTCGACCGCGTCGGGCGCCTGCCGGACGTCGTCGCTGCCTGCGTCGGCGGTGGGTCGAACGCCATGGGCATCTTCGAGGCCTTCCTCGACGACGAGTCCGTCCGGCTGTACGGCTTCGAGGCCGGGGGCGACGGGGTGGAGACGGGGCGGCACGCCGCGAGCATCACCCTCGGTCGCGAGGGCGTCCTGCAGGGTGCGAAGTCCTACCTGATGCAGGACGAGGACGGGCAGACGATCGAGAGCCACAGCATCTCGGCCGGGCTCGACTACCCGAGCGTCGGACCGGAGCACGCCTACCTGGCCTCGATCGGTCGGGCGATGTACGAGCCGATCACGGACACCGAGGCGATGGAGGCCTTCCGCCTGCTGAGCCGGACCGAGGGCATCATCCCCGCGATCGAGTCCTCCCACGCCCTGGCCGGGGCGATCAAGCTCGGCAAGGAGCTCGGCCCCGACGGCGTCGTCCTCGTGAACCTGTCCGGCCGCGGCGACAAGGACGTGGCCTCCGCCAGTCGGTACTTCGGCATCCTCGACGAGACGGCGGTGCAGTCGTGAGCATGAACAAGACCGTCGCCGCGACCATCGACCGCGCGAACGACGAGCGCGCCGGTGCCGTCGTCGGGTACCTCCCCGCCGGCTACCCGGACCTGCAGACGAGCATCGACGCCGCCGTGGCCCTCGCCGAGAACGGCGTCGACGTCATCGAGCTCGGGCTGCCGTACTCCGACCCCGTGATGGACGGCCCGGTCATCCAGCGCGCCGCGGAGGAGAGCCTGGCGAACGGCTTCAAGGTCGCGCAGGTCTTCGACGCGGTGCACGCGATCACCGAGCGCGTCGACACCCCCGTCCTCGTGATGACGTACTGGAACCCCGTGCTGCGGTACGGCGTGGACCGCTTCGCGGACGACCTCGTCGCGGCCGGGGCGGCCGGCCTCATCACGCCGGACCTGATCCCGGACGAGGGCCGGCAGTGGATCGACGCCTCGGAGCGCACCGGGCTCGACCGGGTGTTCCTCGCGGCCCCGTCCTCCACGGACGCCCGGATGAAGCAGGCCGTGGATCGGAGCCGCGGGTTCGTCTACGCCGTCTCGACGATGGGCGTCACCGGTGCCCGCTCCGGCGTCGACAGCGCGGCCCGAACCGTCGTCTCGCGGCTCCGCGACGCGGGTGTCGAGCGCACGTGCGTCGGCCTCGGGATCTCGACCGCCGACCAGGTCGCCGAGGTGCTCGAGTACGCGGACGGAGCGATCATCGGCTCCGCGTTCGTCCGGGCACTGGCGGACCTCGGCGTCTCCGGCGTCGCGGAGCGTGCCGCCGACCTGTCGTCGGGTTCCGCGCGGCGCTGAGCCGGGTCGACCCGCGCTACAGTGATCGGGGCCGACCGGCCCCCGGCACCACCAGGACCGGCGACCACCAGCCCCGTGAAAGGCGACAGCACCCACATGTCCCTCCTGAGCATCCCGAGCCCGAGCACGGCGTGGCAGTACTTCGACCTGACCGCATGGCTGCAGAGCACGTTCGGCATCTCGATGCCGCTGGACTTCCGGATCCACGCGTACGCGATCTGCATCCTCGTCGGGATCGTCATCGCGGTGCTGCTCACGAACTCCCGGCTGAACGCGCGCGGTGCCGAGCGCTGGATCATCATCGACATCGCCATCTGGGCGGTGCCGGCGGGCATCATCGGCGGCCGCCTGTTCCACGTGCTCACGCACGTCGACGACTACTTCGGTCCCGGGATCGACCCGCTCTCGGTGTTCTACGTGTGGGAGGGCGGACTCGCGATCTTCGGCGCGCTGATCCTCGGGTCGCTCGGCGCCTGGATCGGCTGCCGGCAGACCGGCCTGCGGTTCTCGGCGTTCATCGACGCCGCCGCGCCCGGCGTCCTGCTCGCCCAGGCCGCCGGCCGTCTCGGCAACTACTTCAACCACGAGCTGTTCGGCATGCCGACGAGCCTGCCGTGGGGCCTGCAGATCGAGGCGACCAACCCGTCGTACCCGGCCGGCCTGCCCGAGGGCGTCCTGTTCCACCCGACCTTCCTGTACGAGATCATCTGGAACGTCGTCGGTGCCGTGGTCATCCTGCTCCTCGATCGGAAGTTCCGCCTGCAGTGGGGTCGTGTGATGGCCCTGTACCTCATCTGGTACGGCGTCGGCCGCTCCGTCCTCGAGTCGATCCGCGTGGACACGAGCGAGACCTTCGGCGGGGTCCGGACCAACGTCTGGATGTCCTTCGCCGCGATCCTGCTGGGTTTGCTGCTCTTCTGGGTGCAGTCTCGTCGTCACCTCGGCAAGGAGCCGAGCCCGTACCTGCCGGGTCGCGAGCCGCGCTCGAAGTCCGATGTAGACTCGGACGACACCTACTCGGAGCACGACACCACGACCGGTGTCGCCGATCCGGAGCCGGTCGCCATCGCAGCCGACCGACACTGAGGTCCCGACCTCTCCCGAACCCAGCACCACACCGCGATCGCGGTCCGCCACAAGCGGGCCCCACTCCTCGCACGCCGCCCGGACACCTCCTGGCGGCGAGCACGGGCACCAGTCCCGCCCGCTCGGGCGGAACGCACCACCGGGCCACCGCTGTCCCTGTTCCACTTCCTCGTGAGGACGGTTCCCCATGGCGCTCCTGCCATCTCAGCCCTCTGCAGTCCCGAACGGCGCGACGGACTCGTCGTCCCGGACCGGGCTCCGCTCGCCGCACCGACGCTTCTCGGCGGTCCCCGACGCCGCCGGGATGTACGACCCGGCGAACGAGAAGGACGCCTGTGGTCTCGCGATGGTCGCGACGCTCCGCGGGACGCCCGGGCACGACATCGTCGACGCCGCGCTCGGCGCGCTCCGGAACCTCGAGCACCGCGGTGCCGTCGGGTCGGACGCCGGCACCGGTGACGGCGCGGGCATCCTCTGTCAGGTCCCGGACGCGTTCTTCCGCGAGGTCGCGCCGTTCGCCCTGCCGGACGCCGGCCAGTACGCGGTCGGCACCGCCTACCTGCCGCTCGACGTCGACGCCCGCGCCACCGTGAAGGCGACCGTCGAGGCACTCGCGGCGGACGAGGGGCTCCGCGTGCTCGGCTGGCGTGAGGTGCCGGTCCGACCCGAGGTCCTCGGCACCCTGGCGCGTGCGGCGATGCCCGCCTTCGAGCAGGTCTTCGTCGTGTCCACGCACACGGACGAGCACGGCGCGCCGCGTTCCGGCATCGAGCTCGACCGCCAGGCGTTCCGACTCCGGAAGCGTGCGGAGCAGGACAGCGAGCTCTACTTCATGTCGCTGTCGAGCCGCACCATGGTCTACAAGGGCATGGTCACGACGCTCCAGCTCGAGCCGTTCTACCCCGACCTCAGCGACGAGCGCTTCGCGTCGCGTCTGGCGATCGTGCACTCGCGCTACTCGACGAACACCTTCCCGTCGTGGCCGCTCGCGCAGCCGTTCCGCTCCCTCGCCCACAACGGTGAGATCAACACCGTCCGCGGCAACCGGAACTGGATGCGGGCCCGCCAGTCGCAGCTCGAGAGCGAGCTCCTCGGCGACATGGCACCGCTGCTGCCGATCGTGAGCCCGGGTGCGAGCGACTCCGCCTCGTTCGACGAGGTGCTCGAACTCCTCACCCTGACCGGTCGGTCCCTCCCGCACGCGATGTCGATGATGGTGCCGGAGGCCTGGGAGAACCAGGTCGACATGGACCCGGAACTCCGCGCCTTCTACGAGTACCACTCGATGCTCATGGAGCCGTGGGATGGCCCCGCCGCGATCACGTTCACCGACGGCACGCTCGTCGGCGCCACGCTCGACCGCAACGGCCTGCGTCCCGGACGCTTCCTGGTGACCGACGACGGGCTCATCGTGATGGGCAGCGAGACGGGTGTCATCGACGTGCCCGCGTCGAAGGTGGTCCGCAAGGGCCGTCTGCGGCCGGGCCGGATGTTCCTCGTCGACACCGAGAACGGCCGGATCATCGAGGACGACGAGGTCAAGCGCGAACTCGCCGCGTCCGGTCCCTGGTCCGAGTGGCTCGAGTCCGGTCGCATCAACCTGGCCGACCTGCCCGAGCGCGAGCACATCGTGCACACCCCGGCCTCGGTCACCCGACGGCAGCGCGCCTTCGGGTACACCGAGGAAGAGGTCCGGATCCTGCTCCGCCCGATGGCGCAGACCGGGGCCGAGCCGCTCGGCGCGATGGGCTCCGACACCCCGATCGCGGTCCTGTCGCAGCGTCCGCGACTGCTGTTCGACTACTTCACGCAGCAGTTCGCCCAGGTGACGAACCCGCCGCTCGACTCGATCCGCGAGCAGGTCATCACGTCGATGGGGCTCGGCCTCGGTCCGGAGCGCAACCTGCTCACCGCCGGGCCCGAGCACGCGAAGCAGATCGTGCTCGACTTCCCGGTGATCGACAACGACGAGCTCGCGAAGATCCAGCACTTCGAGACGGCGTCCGGGCGGCACCTCACCGTGACGATCCGCGGGCTCTACCGCGTCGACGCCGGCGAGACGGCCATGGAGCAGCGCATCACCGCCGTGTGCGACGAGGTCGACGCGGCGATCGATTCCGGCAAGCAGTTCATCGTCCTGTCGGACCGTGACGGCAACGCCGAGTACGCGCCGATCCCGAGCCTGCTGCTGCTCGCCGCCGTGCACCACCACCTCATCCGCACCGAGCAGCGCATGAAGGTCGGTCTGATCGTCGAGGCCGGTGACGTCCGCGAGGTGCACCACGTCGCGACGCTCATCGGCTACGGCGCGTCCGCGATCAACCCGTACCTGGCGATGGAGACGTGCGAGAACCTCGTGCGCTCGGGCATGATCACCGGGCTCACGCCGGAGCAGGCCGTCAAGAACGTGATCAAGGCGCTCGGCAAGGGCGTCCTGAAGATCATGTCGAAGATGGGCATCTCGACGGTGTCGAGCTACGCCGGCGCCCAGGCGTTCGAGGCGGTCGGTCTCAGCCAGGAGGTCGTCGACCGGTACTTCACCGGCACGTCGTCGATCCTCGGTGGAGTCGACGTCGACGTGATCGCCGCGGAGAACGCCGAGCGACACGCCCAGGCGTACCCGCAGGACGGCGCCGTGCTCTCGCACGAGCGACTGCAGACCGGCGGCGAGTACCAGTGGCGCCGTGAGGGCCCGCCGCACCTCTTCAACCCGGACACCGTCTTCCGGCTGCAGCACGCCACGCGGGCCCGCCGGTACGACGTGTTCCGCGAGTACTCGAAGGCCGTTGACGACCAGTCCGAGCAGCTCATGACGCTGCGCGGCCTGTTCGGGTTCTCGCACGGCACGCGCAAGCCCGTACCGCTCGACGAGGTCGAGCCGATCGCGGAGATCGTCAAGCGGTTCAACACCGGCGCGATGTCGTACGGGTCGATCTCGCAGGAAGCACACGAGACGCTCGCGATCGCCATGAACCGCCTCGGCGGTCGCTCGAACACGGGCGAGGGCGGCGAGGACGTCGAGCGTCTGCTCGACCCCGAGCGGCGCAGCGCCATCAAGCAGGTCGCGTCCGGCCGGTTCGGCGTGACGAGCATGTACCTGACCCACGCCACCGACATCCAGCTCAAGATGGCGCAGGGCGCGAAGCCCGGCGAGGGCGGGCAGCTGCCCCCGCAGAAGGTCTACCCGTGGGTGGCCCGGACGCGGCACGCCACGGCGGGCGTCGGCCTCATCTCGCCGCCGCCGCACCACGACATCTACTCGATCGAGGACCTCAAGCAGCTGATCTTCGACGTCAAGCGCGCCAACCCCTCGGCCCGCGTGCACGTCAAGCTCGTCAGCCAGTCCGGCATCGGCGCGGTCGCAGCAGGCGTGACGAAGGCACTGGCCGACGTCGTGCTCGTCTCGGGTCACGACGGCGGCACCGGCGCGAGCCCGCTCAACTCGCTCAAGCACGCGGGTACCCCGTGGGAGATCGGTCTGGCCGAGACCCAGCAGACGCTCATGCTCAACGGCATGCGCGACCGTGTCACGGTGCAGGTCGACGGCCAGATGAAGACCGGGCGCGACGTGCTCGTTGCGGCCCTGCTCGGTGCCGAGGAGTACGGCTTCGCGACGGCGCCGCTCATCGTCGAGGGCTGCATCATGATGCGCGTCTGCCACCTCGACACCTGCCCGGTGGGCGTCGCCACCCAGAACCCGGAGCTCCGGGCGCGGTTCTCGGGCAAGCCCGAGTTCGTCGTGAACTTCTTCGAGTTCATCGCGCAAGAGGTGCGCGAACTGCTCGCCGAGCTCGGGTTCCGCAGCCTCGACGAGGCCATCGGACGCGCCGACGTGCTCGACGTGGACCGTGCGGTCGCGCACTGGAAGGCGTCCGGACTCGACCTCGAACCCGTCCTCAAGGGGCCGGACTTCGGGGCGGACGAGCCGCGCACCCGGCGCCGCGCGCAGGACCACGAGCTCGAGCAGCACTTCGACAACCGGCTCATCGCCGAGGCGTCCGACGTGCTCGAGCACGGCGGCACGCTGACGCTCGACCTGCCGATCCGCAACACGGAACGCGCGGTCGGGACGATGCTCGGCCACGAGGTGACGCTCCGGCACGGGGAGAACGGCCTGCCGACCGGTTCGATCGACATCACCCTCCGCGGTTCCGCGGGTCAGTCGCTCGGCGCGTTCCTGCCGGCCGGCATCACCCTGCGGCTCGTGGGCGACAGCAACGACTACGTCGGCAAGGGGCTGTCCGGTGGCGAGATCGTCGTCCGCCCGGCGGCGGACGCGGGCTTCGACCCGTCGGAGAACGTCATCGCCGGCAACGTCATCGGCTACGGCGCGACCCAGGGCAGCATGTTCATCCGCGGCATCGTGGGGGAGCGCTTCCTGGTCCGCAACTCCGGTGCCACCGCGGTCGTCGAGGGCGTGGGCGACCACGCACTCGAGTACATGACCGGCGGGCTCGCGCTCATCCTGGGCGAGACCGGCCGGAACCTCGGCGCGGGCATGTCGGGAGGCACGGCCTACGTCCGCGGACTCCGTCGCGAGCTCGTCAACACCGATGCGCTCGCGTCCGGTGAGCTCCGCCTGGAACCGCTCGACAGCGCCGACGTCGCGATCGTCACCGACCTGCTCCGCCGGCACGCCGACGAGACCGGCTCGACGATCGCCGCCGGGCTGCTCGACTCGGGCGACCTGTCCGAGTTCGTCAAGGTGCTCCCGCGTGACTACGCGGCGGTGCTCCAGACGCGTCAGCAGGCCGTCGACGAGGGCCTCGACCCGGACGGCACCGTCGTCTGGAACCGCATCCTGGAGGTCACCGGTGGCTGACCACGCGCGCACCCGCCTTCACTCCCGCTCGACCCGCACCCTCACCCAGGAGGTGACCCGTGGCTGACCCCAAGGGGTTCCTGAAGGTCCAGGAACGTGAACTGCCGGCCCGCCGTCCCGTCCCGCTGCGGCTCATGGACTGGAAAGAGGTCTACGAGCAGCAGGAGTCCGGCGCGCTCAAGCGACAGGCCGGGCGCTGCATGGACTGCGGCGTGCCGTTCTGCCACCAGGGCTGCCCGCTCGGCAACCTCATCCCGGAGTGGAACGACCTCACGTGGCGCGGCGAGGGTCGCCAGGCCATCGAGCGTCTGCACGCGACGAACAACTTCCCGGAGTTCACGGGGCGACTGTGCCCGGCTCCGTGCGAGGCGTCCTGCGTGCTCGGCATCAACCAGCCGCCGGTGACGATCAAGCAGGTCGAGGTCTCGATCATCGACGAGGCGTACCAGAACGGCTGGGTCACGCCGCACCCGCCGGAGCGCCTCACCGGCAAGACCGTCGCGGTCGTCGGTTCCGGTCCCGCAGGGCTCGCCGCCGCGCAGCAGCTGACCCGCGCCGGGCACACGGTCGCCGTGTACGAGCGTGACGACCGCATCGGTGGTCTGCTCCGCTACGGCATCCCGGACTTCAAGATGGAGAAGCGGCAGATCGACGCCCGCCTCGCCCAGATGCAGGCCGAGGGCACCCGCTTCCGTGCCGGTGTCGAGATCGGTCGGGACATCACCTGGGACGACCTGAAGTCGCGGTACGACGCGGTCGTGGTCGCCACCGGGGCGACCGTGCCGCGCGACCTCCCGATCCCGGGTCGTGACCTCGCCGGCGTGCACTTCGCCATGGACTACCTCGTCCAGCAGAACAAGGCGAACGCGGGCACCGTGGTCGACAACCAGGTCACGGCTGAGGGCAAGCACGTCGTCGTCATCGGCGGCGGTGACACCGGCGCGGACTGCATCGGCACCGCCCACCGCCAGGGTGCGCTCAGCGTGACGAACCTGGCGATCGGCAAGCAGCCGCCGCTGGAGCGCCCGTCGGACCAGCCGTGGCCGATGTTCGCCACGGTGTTCGAGGTCACGAGCGCGCACGAGGAGGGCGGGGAGCGCATGTTCCTGGCCACCACGGTGGAGTTCCTGGCGAACGAGGCCGGCGAGGTCCGTGCGCTCCGCGTCGCCGAGACCGAGTACGTCGACGGCCGCCGTGTCCCGAAGGCCGGTACCGAGCGTGAGATCCCCGCGGACCTCGTGCTCATCGCGATGGGCTTCACCGGTCCGGAGACCGACACGATCGAGCCGCAGCTGGGGCTCCCGACCACCGTGTCGGGCGCGGTGTCCCGCCAGGCGGACTACACCACGAACGAGCCGGGCGTGTTCGTCGCCGGCGACGCCGGTCGTGGGCAGTCCCTGATCGTCTGGGCGATCGCCGAGGGGCGTGCCGCCGCGGCCAAGGTCGACGAGTACCTCGAGGGGTCGACGATCCTGCCGGCTCCGGTCAAGGCGACGGACCGGGCGATCTCGGTCTGATGGTCCCCACCTCGTAGACGGGAGGCCACCGGCACTCGATAGGGTGCTGGTGGCCTCTCGTCGTTCCGCGAAGCCACCTCCACCACACGAAGGAATCCATTGAGACGCGCAAAGATCGTTTCGACGCTCGGACCTGCCACCTCCGACTACGAGGTCGTCAAGCAGATCATCCAGGCCGGGGTCGACGTCGCCCGCCTGAACCTCAGCCACGGTGACTACAGCGTGCACGAGGCCAACTACGAGAACGTGCGTCGCGCCGCCGAGGAGCTGGGCAAGCCCGTCGCGATCCTCGTCGACCTGCAGGGCCCGAAGATCCGTCTGGCCAAGTTCGCCGACGGCCCGCACGAGCTCGCCGTCGGCGACGTCTTCACGATCACGACGGAGGACGTGCCGGGCACGAAGGACGTCTGCGGGACCACGTTCAAGGGGCTGCCGCAGGACGTCAAGCCGGGCGACCCGCTGCTCATCGACGACGGCCGTGTGCGCCTCCGCGTCCTCGACACCGACGGCGTGCGCGTCCGCACCGAGGTCGTCGTCGCCGGCACCGTCTCGAACAACAAGGGCATCAACCTGCCCGGTGTCGCGGTGAACGTGCCCGCGCTGAGCGAGAAGGACGAAGCCGACCTCCGCTGGGGCATCCGCATGGGCGCGGACCTCATCGCGCTCTCGTTCGTCCGCAACGCCGCCGACGTCGAGCGTGCGCACCAGATCATGGACGAGGAGGGCAAGCGCCTCCCGGTGATCGCCAAGGTCGAGAAGCCGCAGGCCGTCGACGCGCTCGAGGAGATCATCGACGCGTTCGACTCGATCATGGTCGCCCGTGGTGACCTCGGTGTCGAGCTCCCGTTGGAGGCCGTCCCGATCGTGCAGAAGCGCGCGGTCGAGCTGTCCCGCCGCATGGCCAAGCCGGTCATCGTCGCGACCCAGATGCTCGAGTCGATGATCTCGTCCCCGATCCCGACACGCGCCGAGACGTCCGACGTCGCGAACGCCGTCCTCGACGGTGCCGACGCGGTCATGCTCTCCGGTGAGACGAGCGTCGGTGAGTACCCGGTGGAGACCGTGCGCACGATGGCCCGCATCGTCGAGTCGACGGAGGACCACGGCCTCGAGCGCATCGCCCCGCTCGGCACGAAGCCCCGCACGCTCGGTGGCGCGATCACCCTCGCGGCGGTCGAGATCGCGGAGTTCACCGAGGCGTCGTACCTCTGCGTGTTCACCGAGTCCGGTGACTCGGCCCGCCGCATGTCCCGCCTGCGCCACGGGCTGCCGATCATCGCCTTCACCCCGAACGAGACGACGCGTCGTCGTCTGGCGATGACGTGGGGCGTGCGGTCCTACCTGGTGGACCGGAAGACCCACACCGACGAGCTCTTCTCCCAGGTGGACGACGTCCTCATCGGCAACGGCCTCGCCGTCCCCGGCGACCGGGTCATCGTCACGGCCGGCTCGCCTCCCGGACTCGAGGGCTCGACGAACGACCTGCGCGTGCACCGGGTGGGCGACGCGCACGCCGAGGCGGCACCCGCCTACGTCCGCGACTGAGCACGGTCGCGTCGGTCCGTGACCGACACGACCCGGAAGGCCGTCACCCACCAGGGTGGCGGCCTCCGCCGTCCCGGGCGGGAGGCACGACACCCGTCGGGCGCGGTCCGCACGCGGGTACCGTTATCCGGTCCACACCGACCGGCACGAGCACGTGAGGAGCGTCGCATGGGTGATCCGAGCCTCCGGACCGACACCGCGTCCCGGTCCCGCGCCGACGTGCAGCGGTGGCGCCGGTACCTCGCCGACGAGCGTGCCGAGGCGGCCGTCTACCGGAACCTCGCCTCGCGACGCACCGGCGAGGAGCGCGAGATCCTCGTCGCCCTGGCCGAGGCCGAGGGGCGTCACGAGCAACACTGGCGCGACCTGCTCGGGGACGACGTCGGACGACCGCTGCGGGGGAGCCTCCGCACCCGGGTGCTCGCCGCGCTGGCGGCGCGGTTCGGGTCGGTCTTCGTGCTCGCCCTCATGCAACGCGCGGAGGACCGCTCGCCGTACGCGGACGATGCTGACGCGACCGCGCAGATGGCGGCCGACGAGCGGATCCACGGCGAAGTCGTCCGCGGGCTGGCGAACCGCGGGCGGATGCGCCTGTCCGGCACCTTCCGCGCGGCGGTGTTCGGCGCCAACGACGGACTGGTGTCGAACCTCGCGCTCATCATCGGGGTGAGCGCCTCCGGGGCGGACCGGCACTTCGTCCTGCTCAGCGGCATCGCGGGCCTGCTGGCCGGTGCGCTGTCCATGGGGGCGGGGGAGTACGTGTCCGTCCGGTCACAGCGGGAGCTCCTCGACGCATCGACCCCGCATCCCGAAGCACAGCGCGCGGTCGCCGACCTCGACGTGGACGCGAACGAGCTCGCGCTGGTCTACCGGGCGCGCGGGATGTCCGAGGACGAGGCCGCAGCCCACGCCGACGAGGTCCTCGCCGCCCTACTGGCCGGCCCCGCGACCGGCGGGGTGCCGGTGGTGCGGAGCCGCTCCGCGCTGCCCCGCCCGGTCGGCACCGAAGGGGCCGACGAGCACGAGGCGGTCGGCACCGGCACGAGCGCTGCGCTCTCCAGCTTCTGCTTCTTCGCCTCCGGCGCGGTCATCCCGGTCCTGCCGTACCTGGTCGGGCTCGACGGCTGGGCCGCGATCGGGGTGGCCTCGGCGCTCGTCGGCCTCGCGCTGCTCGGCACCGGTGCCGTGGTCGGTGTGCTCAGCGGAGCGTCGCCGCTCCGACGGGCGCTCCGACAGCTGGGGATCGGCTTCGGCGCCGCCGCCGTGACGTACGTCCTCGGTCTGCTCTTCGGGACCGGGTCGGCCTGACGCAGCCCCGCCGCCGGGCTGCGTCGATCCGGTTCAGCGCCGGGCGGAGGCGCGCGCGGGCAGGAGGAGCAGCGCCGCGCTGCCGACGCCGACGAGGGTGATGCCGGCCAGGACGGTGAAGACCTCGAGGGCGAGCGTCGGGGCGAGCAGCACCGCGACGCCGCAGAGCAGCGACAGCAGCCCGCTCACGACGGACGGCACCCGGGAGGAACCGGGGTGCCCGACGAGGGCACCGACGAGCGCCGCGACGCCCTCGACGAGGAACCCGACCCCGGCCAGGACCGCGTAGACGACGAGCGGTACCGCGGGGTCGACGAGCGTGACGAGTCCGGCGATCCCGACGAGGGACCCGACGACGCCGGAGGTCCAGCGCCAGACGGTCGACGTGCCGTGTCCCCGCGCGGCCGCGAAGACCCGCATGGCCCCGGAGACGACGAGGTACACCCCGAAGAGCAGCGCGACGAGCACCAGTGTCGGCCGCGGCCACACGACGGCGACGATGCCGGCGACGATCGCGACGGCGCCGGTGACGATGACGAACGCCCGGAACGTGCGGACGGCGCGTGAATCCACCGTGGCTCCTCCTGACTGGACTGCCGGACCTCCGACCGTACCGTGCGGCGAGGGCGCCGGTCCGGGCGGGGCGTCGTCGCGGTGGCTGCTACGCTGGCTCCGCTCGCGAGTGTGGTGGAATGGTAGACACGGGGCACTCAAAATGCTCTGCCTCTGGCGTGCGGGTTCGAGTCCCGC
Source organism: Curtobacterium sp. MCPF17_046 (assembly GCF_003224295.1). NCBI lineage: Bacteria > Bacillati > Actinomycetota > Actinomycetes > Micrococcales > Microbacteriaceae > Curtobacterium > Curtobacterium sp. MCPF17_046. Next base: position 174,747 of record NZ_QKLB01000002.1, read on the forward strand.
CACTCGTACTCGGTCCGCTCGGCCGGTCCCGTCAGGTGCCCGATCGGACCCGCTGGGGATCGCGTCCGGATGCCGCCGTCCGATCGCGCGTCTAGTAGGCTCTTCGTCGTGAGTGACACAGAAGCAACCGCAGCCGCACCCCGTCGCGTCGTCGTCGCCGAGGACGAGTCGCTCATCCGTCTCGACATCGTCGAGATCCTCCGCGACAACGGGTTCGACGTGGTCGGTGAAGCCGGAGACGGCGAGACCGCGGTGCAGCTCGCCACCGACCTGCGTCCCGACCTCGTGATCATGGACGTCAAGATGCCGCAGCTCGACGGCATCTCCGCGGCCGAGAAGCTGTCGAAGAACCACATCGCCCCGGTCGTCCTGCTCACGGCGTTCAGCCAGAAGGAACTCGTCGAGCGTGCGACCGAGGCCGGCGCGCTGGCCTACGTGGTGAAGCCCTTCACGCCGAACGACCTGCTCCCCGCGATCGAGATCGCCCTCTCGCGGTACCAGCAGATCATCACGCTCGAGGCCGAGGTCGCGGACCTCGTCGAGCGCTTCGAGACCCGCAAGCTCGTCGACCGCGCCAAGGGCCTGCTCAACGAGAAGATGGGCCTCACCGAGCCCGAGGCCTTCCGCTGGATCCAGAAGGCGTCCATGGACCGCCGGCTCACGATGCACGACGTCGCCAAGGCGATCATCGAGCAGCTCAGCGCGAAGAAGTAGTCCCACCAGCCACCCCACGGAAGGCGCCGTCCGGAGCGGACGGCGCCTTCCGTGCGTCCGGCGTCATGCGGTCCTCGCTCCGGCGGCGCCAGCTGGCAGGCTGGGCACATGGACGACGTGGTGATCCGGACCTCCCGGTCGGAGGACATGGCGACGGTGGCCGACCTGCGGTGGCGGTGGCGGGTGGACGAGGACGGCACGGCCCCGGCCGGGACGCCCGAGGCGTTCCGCGAGGCCATGACGGCCTTCGCGCTCGCGCACTCGGAGACGCACCGGTGCGTGGTCGCCGAGCTCGACGGGGTCGTCGTCGGCATGGCCTGGCTCGCGATCGTCGCCCGACCACCGACCCCGGACCGCCCGGAGCGGTGCACGGCCGACGTGCAGACGGTGTACGTCGCACCCGAGGCCAGGGGCCGCGGTGTCGCGCAGCGGCTGGTCCGTGCGGCACTCGACCTCGCCGAGGAGGTCGGTGCGGAGCGGACGACCGTGCACTCGAGCGTCGCCGGCGAGACGCTGTACCGGCGGCTCGGGTTCGGGGACGCCCGACTGCTGCTCCAGGCGCCGCCCGAGGACTGACCGACCGCGGGGTTCAGCGAGCGTCGCGGATGATGTTCGTGATGCGCACGGTCGAGCAACGACGGCCCTCGTCGTCGGTGAGGACGATCTCGTGCGTCGTGAGGGTTCCGCCGAGGTGGATCGCGGTGCACGTGCCGGTCACACGGCCGCTCGTCGCGCTGCGGGAGTGCGAGGCGCTCAGCTCGATGCCCATGGCGTACCGACCGGGGCCGGCGTGGATGTTCGCCGCCATCGAGCCGAGGCTCTCGGCGAGGACGACGTACGCGCCACCGTGCAGGAGCCCGACCGGCTGGCGGTTGCCCTCGACGGGGATGCTCGCGACGGCACGCTCGGCGGAGAGCTCGGTGAAGACCATGCCCATCTTCTCCGCGAGTTCGCCCATGCCGCGGTCGGCGTACTCGGCGAGGCCCTCGGGGGAGCCGGTGGTGGTGGTCGCGTCGGTCATGCGTGCTCCTCGGGCGTGGTCCTGCCCGCCGTCCTCGGAGCCGGCCCGGGGCCGGCCGTCGGGGGCCGTCGGTAGGCTGTCCGGGTGTCGGACTCCGCAAAGCCTACCCTCATGGTCATCGACGGCCACTCGCTCGCGTTCCGGGCGTTCTACGCCCTCCCGGTCGACAGTTTCGTGAACCGCGAGGGGCAGCACACGAACGCCATCCACGGCTTCATCTCGATGCTGCTCATGCTCCTCCAGCGCGAGAAGCCGACGCACCTGGCGGTCGCGTTCGACATCTCCCGGTTCTCGTTCCGCACCCGGGAGTACGAGGACTACAAGGGCACGCGCTCCGAGACCCCCGCGGAGTTCAAGGGCCAGATCCCGCTCCTGCAGCAGGCGCTCGAGGCGATGGGCATCACCACCGTCACGAAGGAGGACTTCGAGGCCGACGACATCCTCGCGACCCTCTCGAAGCAGGGCGCCGACCAGGGGTACCAGGTGTACGTCGTGTCCGGCGACCGCGACTCGATCCAGCTCGTGAACGACGACGTCACGCTGCTGTACCCGTCCGTGCGCGGGGTCTCCGAGCTCACCCGCTACGACCGCGACAAGGTGTACGAGCGCTACGGCATCGAGCCGCACCAGTACCCGGACATCGCCGCCCTCGTCGGTGAGACGAGCGACAACCTGATCGGCATCGACAAGGTCGGCGAGAAGACCGCCGTCAAGTGGATCACGCAGTACGGCTCGCTCGACGGCGTGCTCGAGCACGCCGACGAGATCAAGGGCGTCGTCGGCAACAACCTGCGCGAGCAGAAGGACAGGGCGATCCGGAACCGGAAGCTGAACCGGCTCGTCACCGACGTCGAGTTGCCGGTCGGTCCCGCCGACGTCGCCCTCCGACCGCTCGACGAAGCCGCGGTCCGCGAGCTGTTCGCGACCCTGCAGTTCCGCACGCTGCTCGACCGCGTCTTCAAGGTGGTGGGCGGCGGGGACGCGGCCGACGCCGTCACCACCGACGGCACCGTCGAGGACGCCGGTCCCACGCCGCCGCCGGTGAAGACCCTCATCGACGAGGAACTCGGTCACTGGCTCGAGCGGAAGGACGCCGCGGACGCCGAGAACGGGTACGGCGTCGCGGTCGAGGTCATCGACGGTCGTCTGAGCGCGATCGGCATCGCCACCCACGACGACGCCGTCCTCGTGCCGGGCGGCAGCGGGGCGCTGGACTACGAGCAGTTGGCCACGTGGTTCGCCTCGGACGCCCCGAAGCACTTCCACGACGCGAAGGCCGCGATCAAGGCGCTCGGGACCGCGGGGTTCACGATCGCGGGCGTCGCAGGGGACGCCCGCATCACCGGTTGGCTCGCGAACCCCGGCAAGCAGGGGCAGCCCCTCGCGGACCTCGTGTACCAGGAACTGGGCGAGGAGCTGCCGACCGCCGACCCGAACCAGCTCGTCCCCGAGACGGAGCCGGTCAACGTCGGCGTGCACGCCTGGTACGTGCTCCGCGTCACCACGGCCCTGCGTGCCCGCATCGACCCGAGCTCGCTGACGGTGCTCGACGACATCGAGCTCCCGCTGACGGCGGTGCTCGCGCGGATGGAGACCACCGGCGTCGGGATCGACCGACCGGTGCTCACCGGGCTCTCCCACGAGCTGGGGGAGCGCGCCGCCGAGCTCGCGCAGCAGGCCTTCGCGGAGATCGGGCACGAGGTCAACCTCGGGTCGCCGAAGCAGCTGCAGGAGGTCCTGTTCACCGAGCTCGCGATGCCGAAGACCCGGAAGACGAAGACCGGGTTCTCCACGGACGCCGCGAGCCTGGCCGACCTGCAGGAGCAGCACCCGCACCCGTTCCTCGGACTGCTGCTGCAGCACCGCGACGCCACGAAGCTCCGGCAGATCGTCGACACCCTCGACGCCGCGGTCGTCGACGGTCGCATCCACACCCGGTACGAGCAGACCGGCACGAGCACCGGACGTGTCTCCTCGACGGACCCGAACCTGCAGAACATCCCGGTGAAGACCGCCGTCGGGCGCCGCATCCGGTCCGCGTTCGCCGTCGCCGAGCCGTACACGACACTGCTCACGGCCGACTACTCGCAGATCGAGATGCGGATCATGGCGCACCTGTCCGGGGACGCCGGCCTGATCCAGGCGTTCAACGAGGGCGAGGACCTGCACCGGTTCGTCGGCGCCCGCGTCTTCGGCGTCGAACCGTCCGACGTCAGCCCCGAGATGCGCACCAAGGTCAAGGCGATGTCCTACGGCCTGGCGTACGGCCTCAGCGCGTTCGGGCTCTCGAAGCAGCTCCGCATCGAGCAGAGCGAGGCCCGCACGCTCATGACGGAGTACTTCGCCCGCTTCGGCGCCGTGCGGGACTACCTCCGGAACGTGGTGGAGCAGGCCCGCGAGGACGGGTACACCGAGACGATCTTTGGCCGTCGTCGACCGTTCCCGGACCTGAAGAGCCCGAACCGGGTGCTCCGCGAGAACGCCGAGCGTGCCGCCCTGAACGCGCCCATCCAGGGATCCGCGGCGGACATCATGAAGATCGCGATGCTCGGGGTCGACGCAGACCTGCGCGACGGCGACCTCGGCTCCCGGCTGCTGCTGCAGGTGCACGACGAACTCATCCTCGAGGTCGCGCCCGGCGAGCAGGAGCGCGTCGAGGAGATCCTCCGGACCCGCATGGGCGGTGCCGCCGAGCTGAGCGTGCCGCTCGACGTGTCGGTCGGCGTCGGCCGGAACTGGGAGTCGGCGGCGCACTGACCGTGGCGCACTGTCCGTCGGACCGCCCGCCGCTCGCCTCCGGTGACCGGGGGAGCGGGGCTGGGTAGGGTCGACGACATGAGCGATGACCGTCCCGTCCGCCAGCCGTCCGCCGTCGACCAGGTCGCCGAGCAGTGGGTCACCACGCTCGTCGAGCTCGACCCGACGGTCGCCACGTACATCGGTGTGCCCGGGCGCACCGACTCCTACGGCGACACGTCCCCGGCGGGTGCCGCGGCCCTCGCCGACGCCGCTCGCGCCGCCCGCCGTGCACTGGACGCCGCCGACGCCCGCGACGACGTCGACCGGGTCACGAAGGCCGACCTCGGATCCGAGCTGGACCTGACCGTCGAGTCGTACGAGCGGAGGCTGCACCTCCGGGACCTCAACGTCATCCAGAGCCCCGCGCAGTCCCTCCGGGACGTGTTCGACCTCATGCCGACCGCCACGACGGACGACTGGCAGGACGTCGCCGGACGTCTGCAGGCCCTCCCGGACGCCCTCGAGGGGTACCGGGAGACGCTGCTCGAGGGCACCCGCGAGGGCGTCACCGCCGCGAAGCGCCAGGTCGAGCTCATCGCCGAACAGGCCGGCCGGAACGGCGCACCGGACGGGTTCTTCCGGCAGCTCGTCGACGGCGCCGCGCTCGAGGGCGGGGCGCCGGTCCCGGAGCAGCTGCGCGCCGAACTGACGCGCGGGGCCGAGGTCGCCGCGGCCGCCTACCGGTCCTTCGGCGCCTTCCTGCAGCACGACGTCCTGCCGCTCTCGACCCCGGTCGACGCGGTCGGTCGCGACGACTACGCCCTGCACTCCCGCCGGTTCCTCGGCGCCGTCGTCGACCTGGACGAGACGTACGAGTGGGGCATCGAGGAACTCGCCCGGATGCGCGACGAGCAGGAGCGGATCGCGGACCGCATCGAGTCCGGCGCGAGCGTCGCCCGCGCGATCGAGGTCCTCGACGCCGATCCGTCGCGGGTCCTGCACGGCACGGACGCCCTCCGCGCCTGGATGCAGGAGACCAGCGACGAGTCGATCCGGGCGATGGACGGCCGGTACTTCGACATCGCCGACCCGATCAAGCGCCTGGAGTGCCGGATCGCGCCCACCCAGGAGGGCGGTATCTACTACACCGGCCCGTCGGACGACTTCTCGCGCGCCGGGCGGATGTGGTGGTCCGTCCCGCAGGGCGTCACGGAGTTCGGCACCTGGCGGGAGAAGACGACGGTCTACCACGAGGGCGTCCCGGGGCACCACCTGCAGATCAGCCAGGCCGTGTACAACCGCGGCGAGCTCAACACCTGGCGGCGCCAACTCGCCGGTCCGTCGGGACACGTCGAGGGCTGGGCGCTGTACGCCGAGCGGTTGATGGAGCAGCTCGGGTTCCTCGACGACGACGGCGACCGCCTCGGCATGCTCGACGGTCAGCGGATGCGCGCGGCCCGCGTGGTCCTCGACATCGGGGTGCACCTGCAGAAGACCAACCCGGACGGCGGCGGCTGGACGTGGGAGTACGCGCTCGACTTCATGGGGCGGAACGTCAACATGGACCCCGCGTTCGTGCAGTTCGAAGTCGCGCGCTACTTCGGGTGGCCGGGTCAGGCCCCGTCGTACAAGGTCGGGCAGCGGGTCTGGGAGTCGATCCGGGACGACGTGGCCGCCCGCGAGGGGTCGTCCTTCGACCTCAAGGCGTTCCACCACCGCGCCCTGGCACTCGGCGGCGTCGGGCTCGACACGCTGCGGAGTGCGCTCGTCGGCTGACCGTGACACGCCCGGTTGTGGGCGCCGGTCCCGCTGGATAGACTTGTGCGGCGCAATCCGCGCCAACAACACACACCGCCACGGTGGCTCGCACCGGGTCCGACAGGTCGCACGACCTGCAGGACCGGATCGCGGACCGGGGGTCGCTCCCTCGCCGCCTGGCCCGACTCATGTCCGTTCGGAGCAATCTCTACATGACAACCACCACGACCAAGGCTCCCAAGCAGGTCGCCATCAACGACATCGGCTCGGCTGATGACTTCCTGGCCGAGGTCGAGAAGACCCTGAAGTTCTTCAACGACGGAGACCTCATCTCCGGCACCGTCGTGAAGATCGACCGCGACGAGGTCCTCCTCGACGTCGGGTACAAGACCGAGGGTGTCATCCCCTCGCGCGAGCTCTCGATCAAGCACGACGTCGACCCCAACGAGGTCGTCAACGTCGGTGACGAGGTCGAGGCCCTGGTCCTCCAGAAGGAGGACAAGGAAGGCCGCCTGATCCTGTCGAAGAAGCGTGCACAGTACGAGCGTGCATGGGGCGACGTCGAGAAGATCAAGGAGTCCGACGGTGTCGTGACCGGTACGGTCATCGAGGTCGTCAAGGGCGGTCTCATCGTCGACATCGGCCTCCGCGGCTTCCTCCCGGCCTCGCTCATCGAGCTGCGCCGTGTCCGCGACCTGACGCCGTACCTCGGTCAGGAGCTCGAGGCGAAGATCCTCGAGCTCGACAAGAACCGCAACAACGTGGTCCTCTCGCGCCGCGCCCTGCTCGAGCAGACGCAGTCCGAGTCGCGCACCACGTTCCTCAACAACCTCCACAAGGGCCAGGTCCGCAAGGGCGTCGTCTCGTCGATCGTCAACTTCGGTGCGTTCGTCGACCTCGGCGGCGTCGACGGTCTCGTCCACGTCTCCGAGCTCAGCTGGAAGCACATCGAGCACGCCAGCGAGGTCGTCGAGGTCGGTCAGGAAGTCACCGTCGAGATCCTCGAGGTGGACCTGGACCGCGAGCGCGTGTCGCTCTCGCTCAAGGCCACGCAGGAAGACCCGTGGCAGGTCTTCGCCCGCACCCACGCGATCGGTCAGATCGCGCCGGGCAAGGTCACGAAGCTCGTGCCGTTCGGTGCGTTCGTCCGCGTCGCGGACGGCATCGAGGGTCTCGTGCACATCTCGGAGCTCTCGAACAAGCACGTCGAGCTCGCCGAGCAGGTCGTGTCCGTGGGCGACGAGGTGTTCGTCAAGATCATCGACATCGACCTCGACCGTCGCCGCATCTCGCTCAGCCTCAAGCAGGCCAACGAGGGCGTCGACCCGGAGAGCACCGAGTTCGACCCGGCGCTCTACGGCATGCCGACCGAGTACGACGACAAGGGTGACTACAAGTACCCCGAGGGCTTCGACCCGGAGACGAACGAGTGGCTCGAGGGCTACGACACCCAGCGCGAGGAGTGGGAGCGTCAGTACGCTGCCGCCCAGGCCCGCTGGGAGGCCCACAAGGCCCAGGTCGCCAAGTCGCTCACCGAAGAGGCGCAGGGTGGCTTCGACCTCCCGGCCGCTGCCTCGTCGTCGTTCACGAGCGAGACGACCGGCGCCGGCACCCTCGCCGACGACGCGTCCCTCGCGGCACTCCGTGAGAAGCTCAGCTCGACCAACTGAGCACCGCTCGATCGACTGATCGAGTCGCACTGACCGGAGCCCGGTCCTGATCGTCCCGCACGGGGCGGTCGGGCCGGGCTTCCGGCGTTCGTGGAGCCGTCCGTGCCACGCTGTCGTCGTGCGCATCATCGGACTCACGGGCGGCATCGCCGCGGGCAAGTCGACGGTCTCCAGGCGGTTCGCCGAACACGGCGCGGTGGTGGTGGACGCCGACCAGCTCGCACGGGACGCCGTCGCTCCGGGCAGTGCTGGCCTCGCCGCGGTGCGGGAGCGGTTCGGCCCCGCGGTCGTGACGGAGGAGGGCGAGCTCGACCGTCCGGCGCTCGGCGCGATCGTGTTCGCGGACGCCGCCGCCCGGAAGGACCTGGAGGGCATCACCCACCCGGAGGTGTGGCGTCTCGCGCAGGAGCGGTTCGACGCCGCCGGGGCCGCGGACCCCGACGCGGTCGTCGTCTACGACGTGCCGCTCCTGGCCGAGGCGGCCGGCGCACGCCCCCTGCGCTTCGACGCCGTCGTGGTCGTCGACGCCCCGGCCGCGGTCCGGGTCGAGCGGCTCGTCGAGCACCGTGGCATGGCGCGTGCGGACGCCGAGCGGCGGGTCGCCGCCCAGGCGTCGGACGCGGTCCGTCTCGCCCTCGCCGACCACGTCGTCGACGCGACCCGCTCGGTCGAGGACACGATCCGCTCGGCGGACGAGGTCTGGGCCCGACTCGTCCGATGAGGGCTCATCACCGCCTGCTCGTCGTCGCGGTCCTCGTCCTGGTCGCGATCGGTCTGGCCTCGCTCGTCGGCGCGAACGTGCTCGGCGGGCAGCGGGTCGCCGAGGGCGGGCGGCCGGGGTTGCCGCACCGCACGCTCGGCCCCGAGGAGACGCCGCACGACGTCTTCCACCGCTTCCGTCTCGGCTCCATCGACGGCGAGCGGTTGTCGCCGAACCGGAACGACTTCGCCGCCCGGACCACACCGGACGGTCCGCTGCTGCTGTTCCTGCCGGCCACGCGGTCGAAGCCGGCCGAGTACCAGCGCTTCCTGACGACGGCGCTGGGCGACGGGTACCACGTGCTCGGCCTCGACTACTGGAACCTCGGCAAGACACTGTCCGCGACGTGCGAGGCCGATGCGCGCTGCTACGGACAGGTCCAGCGGAACCGGTTCGACGGCACCCGGAGTTCGGAGTACAGCAGCGTCACCCCGGCGGGCTCGATCGTGTCGCGGTTCCGGGACGCGGTGGCGCACCTGGACGAGGTGGACCCCGACGGCGGCTGGGGGCGGTTCGTGCAGGCCGACGAGGACATCACCTGGGGGGACATCGTCGTCGCCGGCCACTCACAGGGCGGAGGCGAGGCCGCGTACATCGCCCACATCCGGCCCGTCCTCGGTGCCCTGATGTTCGCTGCGCCGGTGGAGTCCGTCGGTCCCGTCCACGCGGCCTGGATGGACCGCCCCGGCCGGACCCCGGCGACCCGCATGTACGCGCTCGACGACGTCCGCGACTCCTACCGACCGCGGATCGCCGGTTCGTGGACGGCGCTCGGGCTCGCGGGACGGGGCGGCGCCGGTGGCACGGGCGAGCCCTGGCGGACCCGGACGGCTCCGCCACGTCCCGGGGCCGACCCGCACGCGATCCTGACCAGGCTGCCCGGCGGTGATGCCCGCCACGCGCACTCCCGGGTGGTCAAGGACACGACCCCGCTCGACGAGCACGGCGACCCGCACATGCTCGCGTTGTGGCAGTGGTTGCTACACCGGTTCCCCACGCCCGACGTTCCCTCCGCGCGGTCATAGGCGACGGAAATACGATGGGACGGTGCAGCACGACGGCGGTCCCTCCTCTCCCACCTCCCCGGGCGTCCCCGACAGCGGGGCCGACCCGGCGACCGCGGTCGGTGGACCGCCGACGCTGCCCGGGCTCGCCGACCTCGTCCGCCGCCGAGCCGAGCAGGACGGCGACCGCTCGTACCTCGAGGACGCCCGCTCGGACCGCGTCCTCACGTACCGTGCGCTGCACGACGCCGTGACCGCCTGGTCGCGCACCTTCGACGCGATCGGGATGCCGGCCTCCGGCGGTGTCCTCGTCGACGTCAGCGACCCGCTCGCCTTCGCCGTCGTCCACCTCGCCGCGGTCGCCTCCGGGCGCCGGTCGGTCCCGGTCGACACCGGCCAGCCGGCCACCGAACCCGCTCGGCTCGCAGCCCTCCTCGGGGGTGCGGTCATGGTCGTCTCCGACCGTCCGGAGGACGCGACCGTCCCCGGGGCGCCGGCCGCCGGTGTGGACGCGGCCACGTACCTCCCGACCGGGGTGCGTGACGGCGACGTGGCGGAGGGTGTGCCGGACGCTCCCGGACAGGGCTCGGTCGTCCTGTTCACCTCCGGGTCGACCGGGACGCCGAAGGGCGTCGAGCTGCCGGAGTCACAGCTGCTCGCCGTCGCCCACGCCGTGGCGGAGCACAACCGGCTGACCGAGCACGACCGCGGGTTCAACTCGCTGCCGCTGTTCCACGTCAACGCCGAGGTCGTGGGCCTCCTCGCCACCCTCGTCGCCGGCGCGACGCTCGTGCTCGACCGCCGGTTCCGACGGACCGGCTTCTGGGAACTGCTCGAGGAGCGCCGGATCACCTGGCTCAACGCGGTGCCCGCGGTCCTCGCGGTCCTCGCCAAGACCGGTCCGTTGGCGTTCCCGGGGACGCTCCGCTTCGTCCGGAGCGCGTCGGCCCCGCTGCCCGACACGGTGCGCGCCGCCCTCGGGAACGTCCCGCTCGTCGTGAGTTGGGGCATGACCGAGGGAGCCAGCCAGATCACCGCGACGCCGCTCGGCGCACCGGCGCGGCCTGGTTCCGTCGGACTGCCCGTCGGTTCCGAGGTGCAGGTCCGCGGCGAGGACGGCGCGGTGCTGCCGGCCGGCGAGATCGGTGCGCTCTGGGTACGGGGACCGGGCATCGTCCGGTCGTACCTGGGTGGACGCGCGGCCGACCGGTTCGACGCCGACGGGTGGCTGTCGACCGGGGACCTCGGGTCGATCGCACCGGACGGCTGGGTGTCCCTCGCGGGCCGCTCCGACGACGTCATCAACCGCGGCGGCGAGAAGGTCTACCCGTCGGAGGTGGAGGACGTCCTGCTGCGTGACCCTCGCGTGCTCGAGGCCGTCGTGGTCGGGCGGCCGGACGACGTGCTCGGTGCCGTCCCCGTGGCCTACGTCATCGCGCAGGAGGACGTCGACACCGCGGGCCTGCTCGAGGACCTCGCGGCGCTGGCGGAGTCCGCCCTGACCCGGTTCCGTCGGCCGGCCGAGATCTCCCTGGTGCCCGACCTCCCGCGCGCCCCCACCGGCAAGGTCCAGCGGGCCCGCGTCCGAGCGATGGCCGAGTCACGGTGAGCGCGCGTCCCACACCGACCGGGCACGACGCCGCGAGCGCAACGACCGGCACGAGTGCGACCGCCACCGATGCGGCCGGCACCACTGCGGCCGACAGCACTGCGGCCGGCGCCACTGCGGCCGACACCACGGGCACGACGACGGGTGTGCAGACGCCGACGCGGACGGCGTCCGGGCGCCCGCGCCACCTGTACGAGGTCGACGTGCTGCGCATCCTCACCTTCGCCTGCGTCATCGGCGTCCACACGACGAGCCACACGGTCGCCTCCGACGACGTCGGGCTCTACGCCGTGCTCGGCCTGCTGCACTTCACCCGGCTGGTCTTCTTCTCGCTGACCGCGTTCGTCCTGGTGTACAGCTGGTCCCTCCGCCCACGGCCGCTCGCGCAGTTCTGGCCCCGCCGCTTCCTGCTCGTCGGCGTGCCGTACCTGGCCTGGTCGTTCGTGTACGTCGTGGCGGCCTGGCTCATCGACGGGACGACCCGTGGGGACGTCCCGGCACTCGTGACGACCGCAGCCGAGGGGATCGTCACCGGGACGGCCTGGTACCACCTGTACTTCCTGCTCGTGACGATGCAGGTGTACCTGCTCCTGCCGGCGATCGTCTGGTTGGTCAGGGTCACCCGGCGGCACCACGTCACGCTCCTGGTGGTCTCGTTCGTCGTCCAGCTGGCCGTCTTCGCCGCCTACAAGTACGAGCCGCACTCGATCGACTGGTTGCACGGCTACCAGAAGCAGTTCTTCTTCTCGTACGTGTTCTTCATCGTGGCGGGTGCCGTCGCCGCGGACCACGCCGATGCGTTCCTGCGCTTCATCCGCGAGCACCGACGGGCCGTCCTGTGGGCGTTCGCCGGGGCCGGTGCCGTCACGCTCGGGGTCTGGTGGGTGCAGGTCGGCCTCGGGCAGTCCCTCTACGCCGCCGGCACTCCGCTGCAGCCCGTCCAGGTGCTGTGGAGCACCGCGGTCTTCGTCGGGTTCCTGACGATCGGCGCCGCGTGGGCGGACCGCCGCCGCGCCGACGGCGCACTGGCCCGGGTCGTCGACTACGCCTCGGACCGGTCGTTCGGGATCTTCCTCAGCCACCCGTTCGTGATCTGGATCCTGCTGTACGGGGACAGCTGGCTCGAAGCCGTGGTGCCGAAGCCGTGGCTGACGCTCGTGACCGTCGTGCTCGTCCTCGTGCTGTCGGTCGCGGTGACCGAGGTGTTCCGGTGGACGCCGCTCAGCGTGCCGCTCACCGGTCGCCCGTCGCGCGCACGACGGCGCGTCGCGCGCACCGCCGCCTGAGCAGCCCTACCGGTCAGGGGTGCTGTGGGCCTCCCGGCCGTGCGGTCAGTGGGTCCCGCCGCGCTCCGCTGCCGGGACACCGGTCTCGAGCACCCCGTCCGTCATGGTGAGCCGCTGAGGCTTCATCACCCACGCCACGACGGCGGCGGCCGCGAGGAGGGCACAGGAGATCCCGAACGGGATCTGCCAGCCGGAGGCCTCGATGAGCGTGCCGAAGACGATGGGCGAGACGACGCCCGCCACGCCGAAGCCGGTGTTCATGAAGCCGGAAGCCGTGCCCGACCACTGCGGCGCGACGTCCATCGGGATCGCCCACAGGTTCGCGTTGCAGAGCTCGAGGAAGAAGAACGACAGCGCGAGCGACACCGTGGCCACGGTGAGGCTCTGTCCGGCGACGAGCAGGGGCAGCAGGCACACGAGTGATCCGCCGAGCCCGACGACCAGGACCACCCGGCGCGCGTGGCGGCTGTCCCCGCCGCGGTGGATGATCCGGTCGCTCAGCATGCCGCCGACGGTGTCGCCGACGACGCCGGCGAGCAGCACCGCGGTGGTGAACCACGCGAAGGCGGTGATCTCGAGGTCGTACTCGTCGCTGAGGAAGGTCGGGATCCAGGTCAGGAAGACCCAGAGCGTCCAGCCGTAGCCGAAGTCGACGAAGGAGACCGGCAGGATCTGCTTCGCGAGGGCCCGCCACGGGACCGGCGGCCGGGTCGCCCGGGTCTCCACGGGCGGGAGCTCCGCCAACTCGGTCGCGGTGATCCCGCGGGCGTCCTCGGGGCGGTCCCGGAAGGCGACGAACCAGACGATGCCCCAGGCGACGGACAGGAGGGCCGTGGCGAAGAAGGCGAGTCGCCATCCGCTGATCGCGATGAAGTACGCCACGAGGAGGGGCGCGAGGGCGTTGCCGAGGCGGGCGGCCGAGTGCACGACGCCCTGCGCGAAGCCGTTCCGGTCGCGCGGGATCCACCGGCTCATCGCCTGGGTCGCGGACGGGAAGGCGGCCGCTTCGCTGAGGCCGAGGAGGAGCCGTGCGGCGAGCAGCGTCCAGAACCCGACCGCGAGACCGGTCCAGAGCGTCGCGACGCCCCACACCACGGTGATGACGAAGAGCGCGCGGCGCGGACCCGCCTTCTCGCTGATCGTCCCGCCGAACACCTGGAGCAGCGCGTAGGGGAGTGAGAAGGCGGCCACGACGTACCCGGCGGCGGACTCGGTGAGCCCGAACTCCTCGGTGATGTGCGGCAGGGCCGTGGAGATGTTCGTCCGGTCGATGTACGAGATCGCGTACATGAAGCAGAGCAGGACGAGCACCCGGCCGCGGATGCGTCCGCGGAACGGGGTGCCCTTCGTCGGGATCGGTGCTGGCGCCGCAGCGGGGGCCGTGGTCATGGGGCCTCTTCGGTCGGGTTGCTGAACGGACCGGAGGCTACGACCGTCGCCGATCAGGACCCTCGGAGTCCGCTATCAGGTGACAGTACGCCGTGGGCGAGCAGAACCGTCCGATGTCGGCAGCCGCGCCTACTGTGGACAGCATGGGAGTCGCCGTCAAGCCCACGCGTGCCATCCGTCCGTTCGAGGTCGTCAGTGAGTACTCGCCGAGCGGTGACCAGCCCGCGGCGATCGCCGAGCTCGCGGGCCGCATCAACGCCGGTGAGACGGACGTGGTGCTGCTCGGCGCCACGGGTACCGGCAAGTCGGCGACGACGGCGTGGCTGATCGAGCAGGTGCAGCGGCCGACACTCGTGCTCGCGCACAACAAGACGCTGGCCGCGCAGCTCGCGAACGAGTTCCGTGGGCTCATGCCGAACAACGCCGTCGAGTACTTCGTGTCGTACTACGACTACTACCAGCCCGAGGCGTACGTCCCGCAGACCGACACCTTCATCGAGAAGGACTCCTCCGTCAACGCCGAGGTCGAGCGGCTCCGGCACTCGACGACGAACTCGCTCCTCAGCCGACGGGACTCCGTCGTGGTGTCCACCGTCTCGTGCATCTACGGCCTCGGCACGCCGGAGCAGTACATGAACGCCTCGGTGGCGCTGCACATCGGCCAGACCATCTCGCGCGACCAGCTCGTGCGGAAGTTCGTCAGCATGCAGTACCAGCGCAACGACGTCGACTTCGCCCGTGGCACCTTCCGGGTCCGCGGCGACACGCTCGAGATCATCCCGATGTACGAAGAGCACGCGATCCGCATCGAGATGTTCGGGGACGAGATCGAGGCGCTGTCCTCGCTCCACCCGCTGACGGGCAACGTCATCGACGACCTGCCGGCCGTGTCGATCTTCCCGGCGTCGCACTACGTCGCGGACACCGACGTCATGCACCGGGCGATCAGCTCCATCAAGGAGGAACTCGCCGAACGACTCGCCGAGCTCGAGGGCCAGGGGAAGCTGCTCGAGGCCCAGCGGCTCCGGATGCGCACGACGTTCGACATCGAGATGATGGAGCAGATCGGCTTCTGCTCGGGCATCGAGAACTACTCCCGGCACATGGAGGGCCGCGGCCCCGGGGAAGCGCCGCACTGTCTCATCGACTACTTCCCGGACGACTTCCTCCTCGTCATCGACGAGTCGCACGTCACCGTGCCGCAGATCGGTGCGATGTACGAGGGCGACGCCTCCCGCAAGCGCACCCTCGTCGAGCACGGGTTCCGGCTGCCGAGCGCGATGGACAACCGCCCGCTGAAGTGGGAGGAGTTCCTCGACCGCGTTGGGCAGAAGGTCTTCCTGTCCGCCACCCCGGGCAAGTACGAGCTCGGCATCACGGACAGCGTCGTCGAGCAGATCATCCGTCCGACCGGCCTGGTCGACCCCGAGATCGTCATCAAGCCGAGCGACGGCCAGATCGACGACCTGCTCGAGGAGATCAAGCAGCGGACCGAGAAGGACGAACGCGTCCTCGTCACCACCCTCACCAAGCGGATGGCGGAGGAACTGACGGACTTCCTCGGGAACGCCGGCGTGCGTGTGCGGTACCTGCACTCGGACGTGGACACCCTGAAGCGTGTGGAGCTCCTGACCGAGCTGCGCCAGGGCGTGTACGACGTCCTCATCGGCATCAACCTGCTCCGCGAGGGTCTCGACCTGCCCGAGGTCTCCCTCGTCGCGATCCTCGACGCCGACAAGGAGGGGTTCCTGCGGTCGTCGACGTCGCTCATCCAGACGATCGGTCGCGCGGCCCGCAACGTGTCGGGTCAGGTGCTCATGTACGCCGACAAGATGACCGACTCGATGAAGCAGGCCATCGAGGAGACCGACCGGCGGCGTGAGAAGCAGGTCGCCTACAACCTCGAGCACGGCATCGACCCGCAGCCGCTCCGCAAGAAGATCGCGGACATCACCGAGGTCCTGAACCGCGAGAACGACGACACCCGCGAGCTCCTCGAGCGTCGCGGTGGCGGCGTGCGGGACGGTCGACGTGCCCCCACGCCGTCCCTCCGTCGCGAGGGCATCGCGGGCGAGGGCGCGACCCAGCTCGAGGCGACGATCGCCGACCTGAACGACCAGATGCTGCAGGCCGCGGCCGAACTGAAGTTCGAGCTCGCGGCCCGGCTCCGCGACGAGGTGCAGGACCTCAAGAAGGCGCTGCGGCAGATGGAGTCCGCAGGCCATGTCGTCTGAGCCGGGGGAGCCGTCGGCGTCGGACGACGCCCGTCGCACGGTGGTGGTGACGGGCGCCAGCGCGGGCCTGGGGTACCAGGCCGCCGAGCAGCTGGCCGCCGCCGGACACCGGGTCGTCCTCGCGACCCGGAACCCCGAGAAGGCGACCGCGGCGGAGCGGGGCATCCGGGCGGTGGTGCCCGACGCAACGCTCGAGCACGTGCACCTCGACCTCGCCGACCTCGGCTCCGTACGGTCCGCGGCCGACTCGCTCGCGGCGCTCGGACCCGTGCACGCGGTCCTCAACAACGCCGGGGTGGTCGGCTCGCGCGAGCGACGCTCCACCGCCGAGGGCCACGAGCTGCAGATCGGCACGAACCACCTCGGCCACTTCGCGTGGACCGGTCTCGTGCTCCCGCTGCTCACCGCCACGGGTGGTCGGGTCGTCCACCTCGGGTCCATCTCGCACCGCTGGGTGACACTCGACCGCCACGACCCGCTCGGAGCCGGGCACTACAACGGCTACCGGCAGTACGCGCGGAGCAAGCTCGCCGTGATGCTCTTCGGGTTCGAACTCGCGCAGCGGCTCGCCGACGCCGGGTCGCCGGTGACGAGCGTCGTGGCGCACCCCGGCCTCGCGCTCGACTCGCTGACCGGACGGCGCACGGCGACGAGCCGTCCGGGTGCCCACGGCGTCGGGACACCGGGTTCTGCGTCCTCGGGCGCCGAGCCCGCCTGGATCGGGCCGGGCCAACGCTGGATCGCGCAGGGCAAGGACGCCGGTGCGGTGCCGCTCGTCCACGCCGCCGTCGGCACCGACGTCCGGTCCGGCCAGTACTGGGGTCCGGCCGGCTGGTTCCAGCTCCGCGGGCCTGCGGCCGTCGTCCCCGCCGAGCCGCGCGCTCACGACCGCGGCGAAGCGGCCCGGCTGTGGGCCGCGAGCGAAGACGCCTCCGGGGTCGCGTTCGCTCTCGACGCACTCGGCTGATCCGCCCCGGCGGACGATTGTCGGAGCGGCTTCGTAGAATCGTCTGCGATGACCATCACCTCTGACCGCGGAACCGCCATGTCCGACCCGGACGACTTCGACGAGCCGTCGGACCTGCACCTGCCCGGTGGGACGGCTCCGCACGACACGTCGACGCTGAGCGTCCGTGGCGCACGCGTGCACAACCTCCGCGACGTCGACCTCGAGATCCCGCGCGACTCGCTCGTCGTCTTCACCGGACTGTCCGGCTCCGGCAAGTCCTCGCTGGCGTTCGACACGATCTTCGCCGAGGGGCAGCGGCGGTACGTGGAGTCGCTGTCCGCGTACGCGCGCCAGTTCCTCGGCCAGGTCGACCGGCCGGACGTCGACTTCATCGAGGGCCTGTCGCCCGCGGTGTCGATCGACCAGAAGTCCACGAACCGCAACCCGCGGTCGACGGTGGGCACCATCACCGAGGTCTACGACTACATGCGTCTGCTCTGGGCGCGCATCGGCATCCCGCACTGCCCCGTCTGCGGTGAGGTGATCAGCAAGCAGAGCGTGCAGCAGATCGCCGACCAGCTCATGACGCAGGAGACCGGCACCCGGTTCCAGGTGCTCGCGCCGATCGTGTCGAAGAAGAAGGGCGAGTTCGTCGACCTCTTCCAGGAGCTCGCCGCGTCCGGCTACGCGCGCGCGATCGTCGACGGGGAGCGCATCCAGCTGAGCAACCCGCCGACGCTCAAGAAGCAGGTCAAGCACGACATCTCGGTCATCATCGACCGGCTGGTGGCGAGCGACGACATCCTCGGCCGTCTGACCGACTCCCTCGAGACGGCGCTGCGGCTCACGAACGGCACCGTCGCGATCGACCTCGTCGACCACGAGGGCCCCGGTGCGGTCCGGACCTACTCCGAGAACCTCTCGTGCCCGAACAACCACCCGCTCGCGCTCACCGAGATCGAGCCGCGGACGTTCTCCTTCAACGCGCCGTTCGGCGCCTGCCCCGAGTGCTCCGGCCTCGGCACGCGGATGTCGGTCGACCCGGACCTCGTCCTCGGCGACCCGGAGGCCTCCCTGGCCGACGGCGTCCTGCTGCCCTGGACCGGGACGAGCGGGCTGTACTCCTACTTCGAGAAGCTGCTCGCCGGTCTCGGCAAGGAGCTCGGCTTCCGCCTGGACACGCCGTGGAACCAGCTGCCCGCGTCGGTGCAGGCCGCCATCCTCACCGGCAAGGACTTCGAGGTCTCGGTGTCCTGGAAGAACCGCTTCGGCCGCGAGATGCGGTACACGAGCGGGTTCGAGGGCGTCATGCCCTACATCGAGCGCAAGTTCGCCGAGGCCGAGACCGACTCGCAGCGACAGCGGTTCCAGGGCTACCTGCGCGAGGTGCCGTGCCCCGTGTGCGACGGCACCCGCCTCAAGCCGGAGGTCCTCGCGGTGACGGTGGACGGCCGCAGCATCGCCGACGTCACGGACATGGCCCTCGACGAGGCCTACGGCTTCATGGCCGACATCACGCTCACCGCCCGGGAGGCGCACATCGCCGCCGCCGTGCTGCGCGAGATCCGGGCGCGGCTCGAGTTCCTGCTCGAGGTCGGCCTCAACTACCTGACCCTGGCGCGGGGAGCCGGCGGTCTCTCCGGCGGCGAAGCACAGCGCATCCGGCTCGCGACCCAGATCGGGTCCGGTCTGACGGGCGTGCTGTACGTCCTCGACGAGCCGAGCATCGGGCTGCACCAGCGCGACAACCGCCGGCTCATCGACACCCTGGTCAAGCTCAAGGACCTCGGCAACACCCTCATCGTCGTCGAGCACGACGAGGACACGATCCGCACCGCGGACTGGGTCGTCGACATCGGTCCGGGCGCGGGCGTCAACGGCGGCAACGTCGTGCACTCGGGCTCCTACGCGGACATGATCGAGAACCGCGAGTCGATCACGGGTGACTACCTGGCCGGACGTCGGGCGATCGAGATGCCGTCCGAGCGCCGCAAGGTGAACCGCAAGCGCGTCATCAGCGTGCAGGGTGCGCGGGCGAACAACCTCAAGGACGTGGACGTCGACTTCCCGCTCGGCGTGTTCACGGCGGTCACCGGCGTGAGCGGCTCGGGCAAGTCGACGCTGGTCAACGACATCCTCTACAAGGTGCTCGCCAACCAGCTCAACGGTGCCCGGCACATCGCCGGCAAGCACACCCGCGTGAAGGGCCTCGACCAGCTCGACAAGGTCGTGCACGTCGACCAGGCGCCGATCGGCCGGACGCCGCGGTCCAACCCGGCGACCTACACGGGCGTGTTCGACCGCATCCGGCAGCTGTTCGCCGAGACGCAGGAGGCGAAGACCCGCGGGTACCAGCCCGGGCGCTTCAGCTTCAACGTCAAGGGCGGTCGCTGCGAGAACTGCTCCGGCGACGGCACGATCAAGATCGAGATGAACTTCCTGCCCGACGTCTACGTCGCGTGCGAGGTCTGCGGCGGTGCCCGGTACAACCGCGAGACGCTGCAGGTGCACTACAAGGGCAAGAACATCTCCGAGGTGCTCGACATGCCGATCAGCGAAGCGGCCGAGTTCTTCGAGCCGATCTCCGCGATCCACCGCTACATGGCGACCCTCGTCGACGTGGGCCTCGGGTACGTCCGGCTCGGACAGAGTGCCACGACGCTCTCCGGCGGCGAGGCCCAGCGCGTGAAGCTCGCCACCGAGCTCCAGCGCCGTTCGAACGGCCGCACGGTGTACGTGCTCGACGAGCCGACCACGGGTCTGCACTTCGAGGACGTCCGCAAGCTGCTCCTCGTGCTGCAGAGCCTGGTCGACAAGGGCAACACGGTGATCACGATCGAACACAACCTCGACGTCATCAAGTCCGCCGACTGGCTCATCGACATGGGGCCCGAGGGCGGGTCCGGCGGCGGTACGGTGCTCGCGACCGGCACGCCGGAGCACGTCGCCGACGTCCCCGAGAGCCACACCGGGGTCTTCCTGCGGGAGATCCTCGACGCCCAGGACGCCCGCGTCGGCAAGCAGCGGTCCGTGCAGGGCCGTCAGGGCGAGGTGCGCGGCGCCGCGGCGGCGAAGGCGGGTGCTCGGTAGGTGGCGGACACCGTCGCATGGCGTCCGAAGGCCGGTGAGATCCCGACCGACCCGGGCGTGTACCGGTGGCGCGACGAGGCCGGTCGGGTGCTCTACGTCGGCAAGGCGAAGAACCTCCGCGCGCGGCTGAGCAACTACTTCGCGCCGTTGCCGACGCTGCACGAGCGCACCCGGCGCATGGTGCTGACGGCGCGCAGCGTCGAGTGGACCACGGTCGGTTCCGAGATCGAGGCGCTCCAACTCGAGTACACCTGGATCAAGGAGTTCGACCCGCCCTTCAACGTCAAGTTCCGCGACGACAAGTCCTACCCGTACATGGCGATCACCATGGCGGACGAGGCGCCGCGGGTGATGGTCACGCGCAACCGCAAGATCAAGGGCGCGAAGTACTTCGGGCCCTACCCGAAGATCTGGGCGGTGCACGACACGATCGACCTCATGATCAAGGTGTTCCCGATCCGCACCTGCTCGGAGTCCTCGTACAAGCGCGCGATGCAGACCGGCAAGCCGTGCTTCCCGGGGCAGATCGGCAAGTGCGGCGGGCCGTGCTCGCAGCGGGTCACGATCGAGGAGCACCGGGCGCTGGTCGAGGAGTTCGTCCGCTTCATGGGCAGCTACGACCGGCGTGTGATCACGCAGCTGCGGCAGCGCATGGCCGCCTCGGCCGACGCCATGCAGTACGAGCAGGCGGCGCGCTACCGGGACCAGGTCGAGGCCCTCGAAGCCGTGCTCGAGAAGTCCGCCGTGGTGCTCAAGGACTCGGTGGACCTCGACCTGTTCGGCATCGCCGAGGACGAGCTCGCCGCCGCCGTGCAGCTGTTCTCGGTGCGGGGCGGCCGGATCCGCGGTGTGCGCGGCTGGGTGGTCGACAAGGAACTCGACATCAGCACCGGGGACCTCGTCGAGCAGATCGTCCAGGGCGTGTACGCCGGGACGGACCTGCCTGCCGGTGCCGGTGGCGAGGAACCGCCGCGCGAGGTCGTGGTGCCGGCCCTGCCCGACGACGCCGACGCCCTGCAGCAGTGGCTCAGCGACCGCCGGGGTGGTCGTGGCACGAAGCTCAGCACCGCCCAGCGCGGGGACCGTGCCGGTCTGGCCCGGACCGCCTCGCAGAACGCCCAGCAGGCGCTCATGCTCTACAAGACCAAGCGCTCGGCCGACTACACGACCCGTGCTGCGGCCCTCGCCGACATCCAGGAGGCCCTCGGCATGGCCGAGGCGCCGCTGCGGATGGAGTGCTACGACATCTCGCACCTGCAGGGCACCAACGTCGTCGCCTCGATGGTCGTCTTCGAGGACGGGCTGCCCCGCAAGGACCAGTACCGCCGGTACACGATCGCCGAGACGACCGACGACACGGACAGCATGTACCAGGTCCTCACACGGCGGCTCGCCCGTCTCGACGAGGACGCTGCCCTGCCCGACGTCCCCGATGCGACCGTGGACGACGTGGTCGAGGGCACGAAGCCGACGAAGCGCTTCGCGTACCGGCCGCAGCTCCTCGTGGTGGACGGTGGGCAGCCGCAGGTCGCGGCGGCGAAGCGCGCGCTGGACGAGGCCGGGGTGACCGACATCGCGCTCGTCGGGATCGCGAAGCGGCTCGAGGAGCTCTGGCTGCCCGACGACGACTTCCCGGTGATCCTGCCCCGCAACTCCGAGGCGCTCTTCCTCATCCAGCGCCTGCGTGACGAGGCCCACCGCTCCGCGATCACGCACCAGCGCACGCGGCGCAAGCGGGACGTCAAGTCGCAGCTGTCGGAGATCCCCGGGCTCGGGCCGAGCCGTGTCGCGGCGCTGCTGAAGCACTTCGGCTCGGTCACCCGGTTGCGGCAGGCCACCGCAGAGGAGGTCGGCGAGGTGCCCGGTGTCGGGCCCGCGACCGCGGCCGCCGTGGTGCGCAAGCTCACCACCGTCCCGGTGAGCGCCCCGGAGTCGGCCAGTGCTCCCACCCCGACCAGTGCTCCCACCCCGACCAGTGCTCCCACCCCGCCCAGTGCTCCCACCCCGCCCAGCGCACCGGACACGGGTGCCGACCCGGTCGGCGCCCGGTCGGGAGGCCCGGTGCGCGTCCCCGACGCGGGCCCCGACGGGCCGCAGCGGCCCGCATGACGTCCGCACGGGCCTCCCGGCCGGACGGTAGCCTGGTCTCCGACCTGGGCCGGCGCTCGCACCGGCCGGGCGACCCGCCCGGCCCGACCACGACGGAGCTCCTTCGCAGATGACCGACACCACCTCCCAGCAGCAGCACGACGTGCTCATCGTCACCGGCATGTCCGGTGCCGGTCGGTCCACCGTGGGGAAGGCGCTCGAGGACCTCGGCTGGTACGTGGTCGACAACCTGCCCACCCAGATGCTCGGACCGCTCACGGACCTCGCCGACCGCGCGGGGGAGTCGATCCCGAAGATCGCGACCGTGGTCGACGTGCGTGGCGGCCGCTTCTTCACCGAACCGGAGCACGCCGTCCAGCAGGTCCGCGAGAGCACCAGTGCGCGGGTCCGCGTGCTGTTCCTCGAGGCCACCGACGAGGTCCTGGTCCGACGGTTCGAGCAGGTCCGCCGCCCGCACCCGCTGCAGGGCGAGGACACCCTGCTCGACGGCATCGCCCGGGAACGCGCGCGGCTGCTCGGGCTGCGGGAAGCGTCGGACATGGTCATCGACACCTCCGACCTGAACATCCACCAGCTCGCGAACGCGGTCACGGAGCGGTTCGCCGAGGACCGGTTCGTCGGTGTCCAGGTCACCCTGATGAGCTTCGGTTTCAAGTACGGTCTGCCCGCGGACGCCGACATGGTGGCCGACGTGCGCTTCATCCCGAACCCGTACTGGGTCCCGGAACTCCGGCCGCACACGGGCCTCGACGCGCCCGTCTCCGACTACGTCCTCGAGCAGCCGGGAGCCCGCTCGTTTGTCGAGCGCTACGCCTCCGTGCTCGAGCCGGTGTTCGAGGGGTACCAGCGGGAGAACAAAAGACACGCTACGATCGCCATCGGCTGTACCGGCGGCAAGCACCGTTCGGTCGCCATCGTCGCCGAGCTGGCGAGCCTCCTCCGCGGGATGCCCAACGTCGCCGTGCGTGTGAAGAACCGAGATCTCGGCCGGGAGTGACCGTCCCACCGGCTGTCTCCACACGCGTGCGCCCCGGGGCCGCGGAACCCCACCCCGAAGAACGTAAGGAATGATGCCGTGCCGTTGACTGCCGAGGTGAAGGACGAGCTGGCCAGGGTCGTCGTCAACCGGAACACGGTCCGCGCCGCCGAGCTCGCGACCGTCCTCCGGTTCGCGGGAGGGCTGCACGTCATCTCCGGCCGGATCGCGGTCGAGGTCGAACTCGACACCCGGATCATCGTGCACCGTGTCCGGAAGGACCTCGCCGAGCTGTACGGCGTGCGCAGCGAGGCCTCCGTCGGGTCGACCGCCTCGTCCCGGCGCGGCACCCGCTACCTCGTCCGCGTCCTCGAGGCCGGCGAGACGCTCGCCCGCCAGACCGGACTCATGGACGCCCGCCGTCGCCCGGTCCGCGGCCTGCCGAACCGCCTGACCACCGGCACCCGCGAGGACCTCGCCGCCATCTGGCGCGGCGCCTTCCTCGCATCCGGCACCCTCACCGACCCGGGCCGGGCCGCCGCGCTCGAGGTCACCTGCCCGGGCAACGAGGCCGCGATGGCGCTCGTCGGTGCCGCCTCCCGCCTCGGGATCGCCGCGAAGGGCCGGGAGGTCCGGGGCGTGCACCGGGTCGTCATCCGCGACGGCGAGGCCATCGGCCAGATGCTCACCGCGATGGGCGCCGCCCGGACGACCGCCGACTGGGAGGAGATGCGCCAGCGCCGCGAGGTCCGTGCCACCGCGAACCGGCTCGTGAACTTCGACGACGCGAACCTCCGCCGCTCGGCGCAGGCCGCCGTCGCCGCCTGCGCCCGCGTCGAGCGTGCCCTCGAGATCCTCGGCGACGACGTGCCCGACCACCTGCAGTACGCCGGGACCCTCCGGCTCGAGCACCGTGACGCCTCGCTCGACGAGCTCGGCCAGCACGCGGACCCGCCCATGACCAAGGACGCCATCGCCGGCCGGATCCGCCGACTGCTCGCGATGGCCGACAAGCGCGCGTCCGACCTCGGCGTGCCCGGCACCGAGGCGAGCGTGCCCGAGGAGCTCGAAGGCGCCTGAGCCCGGTCGTCCTCCGGACCCCCTCGGCCACCGGACGCCGACCCGCACGGGTCGACGTCATGCAGGTGGTCCGAGGGGGTCCGACTGCTAGGGTCGTTCCGGCGACGTTACGGGGCGTATCGTCCACCACACGTGGGCCGGCCGTCGTCCCAGACGACGCCTCCACACTCCGAAAAGCAGCGCCTCCCGAGGCGCTCCACACCCAACAGGAGCTCCATTGACCGTCAAGATCGGTATCAACGGCTTCGGCCGGATCGGCCGTAACTTCTTCCGGGCCGCTCTGGCCAAGGGCAGCGACCTCGAGATCGTGGCGGTGAACGACCTCACCGACAACGCCGCGCTCGCGAACCTGCTCAAGTACGACTCGATCACCGGCAAGCTCGGCGTCTCCGTCGAGCTCGACGGCGACAACATCGTCGTCGACGGCAAGGCCATCAAGGTGCTCGCCGAGCGCGACCCCGCCAACCTCCCCTGGGGCGAGCTCGGTGTCGACATCGTCATCGAGTCGACCGGGTTCTTCACCAAGGCCGCCGACGCGCAGAAGCACATCGACGCCGGTGCCAAGAAGGTCATCATCTCCGCCCCGGCGACCGGTGACGACGTCACCATCGTCCTCGGCGTGAACGAGGACACCTACGACGCGGCGAACCACCACATCATCTCCAACGCCTCGTGCACCACGAACAGCCTCGCGCCGCTCGCCAAGGTGTTCCACGACGCGTTCGGCATCGAGCGCGGTCTCATGACCACGGTCCACGCCTACACCGCCGACCAGAACCTGCAGGACGGACCGCACAAGGACCCGCGTCGCGCCCGTGCCGCCGCCCTGAACATCGTCCCGACCTCCACGGGTGCGGCGAAGGCCATCGGCCTGGTCCTCCCGGAGCTCGCCGGCAAGCTCGACGGCTTCGCGCTCCGCGTGCCGGTGCCGACCGGTTCGATCACGGACCTGACGCTCGAGACCAAGTCGGACGTCACGGTCGACGAGATCAACGCCGTCTACAAGGCAGCCGCCGAGGGCCCGCTGAAGGGCATCCTGCTCTACAGCGAGGACCCGCTGGTGTCCACCGACATCACGACGGACCCGCACTCCTCGATCTACGACTCGGGCCTGACCAAGGTCATGGGCAACCTGGTCAAGATCACCTCGTGGTACGACAACGAGTGGGGCTACTCGAACCGCCTGGTCGACCTGACCGAGTTCGTGGGCGAGAAGCTCTGACCTGATGGCTCTCCGCACCCTCGAGGACCTCGGCGAGCTCGCCGGCAAGCGCGTCGTCGTCCGCTGTGACCTGAACGTCCCGCTCAAGGACGGCACGATCACGGACGACGGCCGCGCGCGGGCGTCGCTCACCACGCTGAACACGCTGATCACCGCCGGTGCGCGTGTGATCGTCGTGTCGCACCTCGGTCGACCCGACGGCACTCCGGCCCCCGAGTACTCGCTCGCGCCGGTCGCCCAGCGGCTGTCCGAACTGCTGGCGAAGCCGGTCGCCTTCGTCGGCGAGACCGTCGGCGACGAGGCGACCGCGGCCGCCGAGGCCCTCGAGGACGGTGACGTCCTGCTGCTCGAGAACCTCCGGTTCAACCCGGAGGAGACCTCGAAGGACGCCGCCGAACGCGCCGCCTTCGCCGACCGCATCGCCGCACTCGGTGATGCGTTCGTCTCCGACGGCTTCGGCGTCGTGCACCGCAAGCAGGCCTCGGTGTACGAGCTGGCCGCTGCGCTCCCGAGCGCGGCAGGACAGCTCATCGAGCAGGAGCTCACCGTGCTCGAGCGTCTGACGAAGGACCCGGAGCGCCCGTACACGGTCGTGCTCGGCGGGTCGAAGGTCAGCGACAAGCTCGGCGTCATCGACCACCTGCTGCCCCGCGTCGACACCATCTGCATCGGTGGCGGCATGCTCTTCACCTTCCTCGCGGCGCAGGGCCACGGGGTCGCGAAGTCGCTGCTCGAGCAGGACCAGCTCGACACCGTGCGCGAGTACCTCTCGCGCGCGACCGAGCTCGGCGTGACGATCGACCTGCCGACGGACGTCGTGGTGGCCTCCGGGTTCGCCGCGGACGCCGAGCACGAGACGGTCGCGGCCGACGCGATCGAGTCCTCGTCCTTCGGTACCGACGGCATCGGCCTCGACATCGGCCCCGAGACCGCGGAACGGTTCGCCGCAGCGGTCTCCTCGTCGAAGACGGTGTTCTGGAACGGCCCGATGGGCGTGTTCGAGTTCCCCGCCTTCGCAGCGGGTACGAAGACCGTCGCGCAGGCGCTGACCGAGGTCGACGGCCTCGGCGTCGTCGGTGGCGGCGACTCGGCAGCTGCCGTCCGCTCGCTCGGGTTCCGCGACGACCAGTTCGGGCACATCTCCACCGGCGGCGGGGCGAGTCTCGAGTTCCTCGAGGGCAAGTCGCTCCCCGGCCTCGAAGCACTGGGGTGGACGGCATGACCCGCACGCCGTTCATCGCCGGCAACTGGAAGATGAACCTGGACCACCTCCAGGCCATCGCCACGGTGCAGAAGCTCGCGTGGACGCTGAAGGACGCTCGGCACGACCACGCCGACGTCGAGGTGGCGGTCTTCCCACCGTTCACGGACCTGCGGAGCGTGCAGACGCTCATCTCGGCCGACAAGCTGCCGATCGCCTTCGGCGCGCAGGACCTGTCACAGTACGACTCCGGCGCGTACACCGGCGACGTGTCCGGCGCGTTCCTCGCCGCGCTCGATGCGCAGTACGTCATCGTCGGGCACTCCGAACGTCGCACCATGCACGGTGAGACGGACGAGGTCGTCGCGGCGAAGACGGCGGCGGCGGTCAAGCACGGCCTCGTCCCGGTGGTGTGCGTCGGCGAGACCGGTGAGCAGCGCGAACAGCGCGGCGCCGGTGTCGTGCCGGTCGAGCAGCTCGGGGTCGTCCTCGGTGCGGTGCAGCCCGCCGAGATCGTCGTGGCGTACGAACCGGTCTGGGCGATCGGCTCCGGCCAGGCGGCCACGGCCGAGCAGGCCCAGGACGAGTGCGCCGCACTGCGCCGTGGGATCGCAGCGGCGTGGGGCGACCGGGCCGCAGCCGACACCCGCGTCCTCTACGGCGGCTCGGTGAAGTCGGGCAACATCGCCGGCTTCCTCCGTGAGCCCGACATCGACGGCGCACTCGTCGGTGGCGCATCGCTCGACGTGCAGGAGTTCGCGGCGATCGCGCGCTTCCAGCAGCACGTGGGTCTCTAGAACGACCGCACGAGGCGCGACGGGTCCGCCCGTCGCGCCTCGTGCTGTGCACACACCCCGTCCGGGTCCGGAGCGCAGCCCGCGTGACCGGTATACTCGGATGGCTGACTGACACGAAAGGTACGTCGTGGCGATACTCTCCGTCGTGCTGCAGGTCCTGCTCGCGATCACGAGCCTCCTGCTCACGCTCCTCATCCTCCTGCACAAGGGTCGCGGTGGCGGCCTCTCCGACATGTTCGGCGGTGGTGTGACGAGCAACCTCGGGGCATCCGGCGTCGCCGAGCGCAACCTGAACCGCATCACCGTGATCCTCGGGCTCCTCTGGATCTCGAGCATCATCGTGCTCGGTCTCATCAACAAGTTCACGGCAGGGAGCTGACATGGCATCCGGAGGAAGCGCCATCCGTGGGTCGCGCGTCGGCGCCGGCCCGATGGGCGAGCAGGACCGCGGCGTCCAGGCCGAGCGCGTCGCGATCTCGTACTGGGACGCGATGGGCAACGAGGTCGTGCGGTACTTCGCCGCGAACCTCCCCGACGAGGAGATCCCGGAGACGGTCGACTCGCCTTCCACCGGTCTCCCGGCCGGTCGCGACAAGGAGAACCCGCCGCAGGTCGCGAAGACCGAGCCGTACAAGACGCACCTCGCGTACGTGAAGGAGCGTCGCACCGAGGAGGAAGCGGCACAGCTCCTCGAGGACGCGCTGCAGCAGCTGCGTCAGCGCCGCGGCACCGCCGCCAAGTAGCAGCAGACGTCCGAAGGCCCCCGCTCCGTCAGGAGCGGGGGCCCTTGTCGTCGGGGGAGGTCGCCGCGGTCGTCGCCGTCGGTTCGGGCCCCGTCGAGGTCGCATGACATGCCGCGCGCCGTCCGCCGGTGGCGACCCCACGACGGACGGGAGGCCCGGTACCAGCTGGTACCGGGCCTCCAGTCCGTCGTGCGGTGCGTCAGTAGGTCGACGCGATGAGGTTCTCCGGGACGTCGCGTGCGGCGTCCTGGTCGACGAAGAAGACGGTGCGCTTGCGGCCCTGCACGCCGCCGACAGGGACCTCGTCCACGGCGGCACCGGCGAGGGCGAGGCCGAGCACGGATGCCTTCTCGGCGCCGGACAGGATCACCCAGACGCGCTGCGACGCGTTGATCACCGGGTAGGTGAGGGTCAGGCGCTGTGCCGGGGGCTTGGGCGAGTCGTCGACGGGCACGACCATGCGGTCGGTCACGCGGAGCTGCGGGAACTCCGGGAACAGCGACGCGGTGTGCCCGTCCGGACCGACCCCGAGCAGCGTGATGTCGAAGCGGGGCGCGTCGGCGGAGTCGGGAGCGGCGTCGTGCAGCTCGCGCTCGTACTGCGTCGCGGCCTCGTCGATGGTGAGGCCGGCGTCCGACGTCGCCATCGGGTGGATGTTCTCGGCCGGGATGCTCACGTGGTCGAGGAAGTCCGTCTGCGTGCCGGCGTCGTTCCGGTCCGCGTCGCCCGCGGGCACCCAGCGCTCGTCGACCCACCAGACGTGGACCTTCGACCAGTCGACGCTCTCCTGCGCCTGCGACTGCCCGATCGCCGCGAGGACGAGCGTGGAGACCGAACCACCGCTGATCGCGATGTCGGCCCGTCCCTGCTCGTCGAGCACGTCGATGATCTTCGTGATGAAGCGTGCGGCGACGGAGGCGCCGAGGGCCTGCTTGTCGGGGTGCACCAGCACCCGCCGTTCGTTGGTCACGTGACTCCCGTGTTCGTGGTGCGGTCACCGGTGTGACCGCGGTCGGTCCGGCCGGCCGTCCGACCTGCCGACCTGACGGGCAGGGCGGGGGAGGACGGACGGTCGGACCGTGGCGGTGGTCAGCCCGCGATGCGTTCGCGGAGCTTGGCCACCCCGTGCTTGACGACGTCTCCGAAGAGGACGTCCGGGTCGAGTCTACGGAGTTCCTCGGCCAGGCAGTCGCGCAGGTTGCGGCGCGGCAGGGACAGGTCGTGCGTCGGCTGGCCGGGCATCGAGAGCGTCGCCACGTCGACCAGCGAGCGCTCGAGTTCGATGGTGCCGGAGTCGCGCACGAGCTTCACGCCGTGGATGCCGCTCGAACCCGTGGCCCGCGGCGAGGTCGTGACGTCGACCGGCACCTTGAGCTGCAGCCCGAGCCAGGCGGCGAGGAGCACCGTCGACGGGCTGTCGAACGCGCCGGAGACCTCCACCGCGGTGATCGGCTCGAACGGCGGCTGGTCGAGTGCTGCGGCCAGCTGGTTCCGCCACAGCGTGAGGCGGGTCCAGGCGAAGTCCGTGTCGCCGGGCGCGTAGGAGTCCGCGAGCGCCATGATCGCGCCGTTCGGGTCCTTCTGCGCCGCGGCGTCGGTGATCCGGCGCTGGGCGATCCGGCCGAGCGGCGAGACCGACGGCTTCTCCGGCGCGGCTTCCGGCCACCAGGCCACGACGGGCGCGTCGGGCAGGAGGAGCCCGGTGACCAGGCTCTCCTCGTCCGCAGCGGTCTCGCCGTAGGCGCGGAGGACGATGACCTCGCTGGCACCCGCGTCACTGCCGACGCGGATCTGCGCGTCGAGACGGCCGGGGGACGCGATGTCGCCCTCGTTCTTCGACACGATGACGACGCGCATCGGGTGCTCGCGGGACGCCTGGTTCGCGGCCTCGATCGCCTCTTCCTCGCGGCCGAGAGCGGTCGAGACGACGAGGGTGAGCACGCGACCGAGTGCGACGGCGCCGCCCTCCTCGCGGATGTGCACCAGGGTCTTCTGGATCTTCGAGACCGTGGTGTTCGGCAGGTCGATCTTCATGGACGCCTCCAGGTCCGACCGTCGCGTGCGAGGAGCTCGTCGGCCGAAGCCGGGCCCCACGTGCCGGGACGGTACTGTTCGGGCTGGCCCTGTGTCCGCCAGAACTCCTCGATCGGGTCGAGGATCTTCCAGGACAGCTCGACCTCCTGGTGCCGCGGGAACAGCGGCGGGTCACCGAGGAGCACGTCGAGGATGAGCCGTTCGTAGGCCTCGGGGGAGGCCTCGGTGAACGCGTGGCCGTAGCCGAAGTCCATCGTGACGTCGCGGACCTGCGTCCCGACGCCGGGGACCTTCGAGCCGAAGCGGAGCGTGACGCCCTCGTCCGGCTGCACGCGGATGACGAGCGCGTTCTGGCCGAGGGGCGACTGCTCGATGCCGAACACGTCCTCCGGCACGCGCTTGAACACGATCGCGATCTCGGTGACGCGGCGGCCGAGTCGCTTGCCGGCACGCAGGTAGAACGGAACCCCCTGCCAGCGGCGGGTCGCGATGTCGAGACGGATGGCCGCGAAGGTCTCGGTCGTGGACTCGGGGTTCATGCCCGCTTCCTCGAGGAACCCGAGCACCTTCTCGCCGCCCTGCCACCCGCCGGCGTACTGCCCGCGGCTGGTCGCCGAGGACAGGTCCTCGGGCAGGCGGACCGCGGAGAGCACCTTCTCCTTCTCGGCACGGAGGTGTCCGGCCTTGAACGAGACGGGCTCCTCCATCGCCGTGAGGGCGAGGAGCTGCAGCAGGTGGTTCTGGATGACGTCCCGCGCCGCACCGATGCCGTCGTAGTAGGCGGCACGTCCGGCCACGCCGATGTCCTCGGCCATCGTGATCTGCACGTGGTCGACGTAGTTCGAGTTCCAGATGGGTTCGTACATCTGGTTCGCGAACCGGAGCGTCAGGAGGTTCTGGACGGTCTCCTTGCCGAGGTAGTGGTCGATGCGGAACACGTCGTCGGGCGCGAAGACGCTCTCGACGATCGCGTTCAGTTCGCGGGCCGTGCGGAGGTCCGAACCGAAGGGCTTCTCGACCACGACCCGGCTCCACGACCCGTCGCGCTTCTCGGTCAGCCCGGACAGCTTGAGCTGCTCGGTCACGACCGGGAACATCTTCGGCGGGATGGACAGGTAGAACGCGTGGTTCCCGAGGGTCCCGCGTTCGGCGTCCAGGGTGTCGACCGTCTCCTTGAGGAGCGTGAACGCCTCGGGGTCGTCGAAGGACCCCTGGACGAAGCGGATGCCCTGTTCGAGCTGACGCCAGACGTCCTCGTCGAACGGGGTCCGCGAGTGCTCCTTGACGGCGTCGTGGACGAGCTGGGAGAAGTCCTGGTCCTCCCAGTCACGCCGAGCGAACCCGACCAGCGCGAAGCCGGGCGGCAGGAGCCCCCGGTTGGCGAGGTCGTAGACCGCGGGCATCAGCTTCTTGCGGGAGAGGTCTCCCGTGACTCCGAAGATGATGAGGGTGCTGGGACCCGCGATCCGGTTCAGTCGACGGTCCGTGGGCAGCCGGAGCGGGTTGTGCTCCGGGGTGATCGCCACCGGTGACATGTCGGTGAACTCCTTTGATCAGGTGGTGACTGCAGCCGTGATGACCGCCGTCGCTGCGGGGAGGTCCCGCGTCGACAGGGTCAGCACCGGGCGGCCGTGTTCGGCGAGGACACTCGCGTCGCCGGCGGCCTGGGCTCGGATGAGCCGACCGAAGGTGAAGGGGCGGCCGGGGACGGCCAGGTCGTCCTGCTCGTCGGAGACGATCTGCAGGAAGACGCCGTTCGCGGGACCGCCCTTGTGGTACTGGCCGGTGGAGTGCAGGAACCGGGGCCCGTACCCGAAGGTGACGGGCCGGCCCGTGCGCTCGGCGAGGAGGTCGCGGAGGGCCTCCAGGCCGTGGCCGGCCGAACGGTCGACGTACGCCTGCACGGCCAGGTAGCCGTCCTCGCTGACAGCAGCCAGGAGGCTCGACACGGCCTGGGTGAGCGTCGCGCCGGTCTCGAGTCCGCCGGTCGCGGAGACCGCGACGCCGTCGTCCTCGAACGCGGGGGCCGTCGTCTCGGCGGCGGGCGCGTCGAGCAGCGCCCGGGCCGCGACCTTGGCGGCCTCGACGTCGGGCTGGTCGAACGGGTTGATCCCGAGCAGGCGCCCGGCGACCGCGACCGCGTACTCCCAGACGAGGAACTGCCCGCCGAGCGTGCCCGTGATCTCGACCTCGCCGGCGGCGACGTGTCGTTCGTCCTCCCGGGAGCCCACCAGCCGGACGACCTGCAGGTCGGGCAGACCCGCGGTCACCTCGGGGGAGTCGACGTCGAGGACGACCGGCAGCAGCCCGCGGCCGTCCTTGCCGGTCGACTCGGCGATGAGCTGTTCGACCCAGTCGCCGAAGCCGAGGATGTGCGTCCCGTCCGCGACGATCCCGATCTTGTCCCGGAGGGGAGCCGTCCCGCCGAGAACTGCTCCGAGCACGAGCCCGGGGTTCTCGTCGGTGTCGACCGCGAGGAGCACCGAGATGGCGTCGGCCTCGTCGAGTAGTTCGGCGATGTCGGCTCCGGCCAGACCGGCGGGGACGAGCCCGAACGCGGTGAGCGCGGAGTACCGACCGCCGACCGTGGGGTCGGCGGTGAAGACCCGGTGACCGGCCTCGAGTGCCGTCGCCTCGAGCGCGGAGCCCGGGTCGGTGACGACGACGATCCGTTCGGCGGGGTTGATCCCGGCGTCCTGGAACGCCTGCTCGAACACCCGGCGCTGCGAGTCCGTCTCCACCGTCGAACCGGACTTCGACGACACGACGAGCACCGTGCGCTCGAGGTCGGTCAGCGCGGCGCGGACCTGCGCGGGATCGGTGGAGTCGAGGACGACGAGCGGGACCCCGGCCGTGCGGGTGATGACCTCTGGCGCGAGCGACGAGCCGCCCATGCCGGCGAGCACCACCCGGTCCACCCCCTGGGCGAGCAACTGCTCGCGCAGCGCGGCGACCTCGGCGACGAGCGGACGGGAGACGGAGACCGCCTCCACCCAGCCGAGGCGCTTCGACGCCTCGGCTTCCGCGGCGGGGCCCCACAGGGCGGCGTCCTGCGCCGTGATCCCGGACGCCACCAGGTCGGTGACGAGGCGCGGGACCACCGTGTCGATGGCCCGCGCCGCGTCACCGCTGGCGGCGATGGAGACGGTCACTCCTACTTGGCGTTCTCGAGCGCGGTCTGGACCGTGTCGACGAGCTCGCCCCACGAGACGTTGAACTTCTCGACGGCTTCCTTCTCGAGCAGCGCGACGACGTCGTCGTAGTCGACACCGACGGCAGCGAGCTGGTCCATGACCTGGTTCGCGTCGTCGAAGGTGCCGGCGATCGCGTCGCCGTGGACCTCGCCGTGGTCGAACGTCGCCTCGAGGGTCTTGCCCGGCATCGTGTTGACGGTGTTCGGGGCGGCGAGCTCGGTCACGTAGAGCGTGTCGGGCAGCGACGGGTCCTTGACGCCGGTCGAGGCCCACAGCGGGCGCTGCGTGTTCGCGCCGGACTCGAGCAGGCCGAGGGCACGCTCGGTCGCGAAGGCCTGGGTCCAGACCTGGTAGGCGAGCTGGGCGTTGGCGATGCCCGCCTTGGACTTGAGCGCGGTGGCCTCGTCGGAGCCGATGGCGTCGAGACGCTTGTCGATCTCGGAGTCGACGCGCGACACGAAGAACGACGCGACCGAGTGGATCTTCGACAGGTCGTGGCCGGCGGCCTTGGCCTTCTCGAGCCCGCCGAGGTAGGCGTCGATGACGGCGCGGTAGCGCTCGAGCGAGAAGATCAGGGTGACGTTGACCGAGATGCCCGCACCGATGACCTCGGTGATGGCCTCGAGGCCGTCGACCGTCGCCGGGATCTTGATGAGGACGTTCTCCTTGCCGACCTTGTCGAACAGGAACTTCGCCTGCTCGATGGTCTTCGCCGTGTCGTGCGCGAGACCCGGCTCGACCTCGATCGAGACGCGGCCGTCGAAGCCGTTCGAGGAGGCGTAGATCGGGGCGAAGATGTCCGACGCGTCGGCGACGTCACGCGTCGTGATCTCGAAGATCGCGTTGGTCACGTCGGTACCGGCCGCGGCCAGCTCCTTGACCTGCGCGTCGTAGCGCTCGCCCTTGGCGAGGGCCGAGGCGAAGATCGTCGGGTTGGTGGTGACGCCGACGACGTTGCGGTCCGCGATGAGGTTCTCGAGACGGCCGGTCTCGAGGAGCTCGCGGGACAGGTCGTCGAGCCAGATGCTCACGCCGACGGCGGAGAGGGCTTCGGTGGGAGTGGTGTCAGTCATTCGCTTCTTCTCTTCTTCGTTTCGTTCGTCGGCTGCTCGAGCCGGGGTCTGTGCGGGGGACGTGCCCCCGGGACGGGAGGTCCGTGGCGGAGTCGCCGCGGGCCTCCCGTACGGAAGGGCCGGGCCCGGAGTCCGGGCCCGGCCCAGGGGGTCAGGAGGCTGCTGCGATCGATTCCTTGGCCGCCGAGACGACGTGCTCGGTGGTGAAGCCGAACTCCTCGAACAGCTTCTGGTAGTCGGCCGAGGCACCGAAGTGCTCGATCGACACGCTGCGACCGGCGTCACCGACGATGTCGCGCCAGCTCATCGCGATCCCGGCCTCGACCGAGACGCGGGCCTTGACGGCCTTCGGCAGGACCGACTCGCGGTACGCCTCGTCCTGCTCGTGGAACCACTCGAGCGACGGAGCCGAGACGACGCGGGCGTTGATGCCCTCGCCCTTGAGCTGCTCACGCGCGTCGAGCGCGATCTGCACCTCGGAACCGGTGCCGATGAGGATGACGTCCGGCGTGCCGTTCGGGGCCTCGGCCAGGACGTAGGCGCCCTTGGCGACGTTCTTCGCGGAGGCGAGCGTCTCGCCGGAGGCGTCGCCCTCACCACGCTCGAAGACCGGGAGGTTCTGACGGCTCAGCGCGATGCCGGCCGGGCGGTCCTGGTGCTTGAGCATCTCGAGCCAGGCGTACGCGACCTCGTTGGCGTCAGCGGGGCGGACGACGTCGAGACCCGGGATCGCACGGAGGGCGCTGATCTGCTCGATCGGCTGGTGCGTCGGGCCGTCCTCGCCGAGGGCGATGGAGTCGTGCGTCCAGACGTAGATCGCCGGCGCCTTCATGAGCGCGGCGAGACGGACCGCCGGACGCATGTAGTCGCTGAAGATGAGGAACGTGCCGCCGAAGGGACGGGTGTTCCCGTGCAGGACGATGCCGTTGAGGATCGAGCCCATGGCGTGCTCGCGGATGCCGAAGTGCAGGACGCGGCCGAACGGGTCGGTGGTCCAGGTCTTCGTCGTGGCCTCGGCCGGACCGAAGGACTTGCCGTCCTCGATCGTGGTGAGGTTCGACTCGGCCAGGTCGGCCGAACCGCCCCAGAACTCGGGCATGAGCGGCGCGATGGCGTTGATGACCTTGCCCGAGGCGGCACGGGTCGAGACGGCCTTCTCGGAGCTGAAGACCGGCAGTGCGGCCTCGAGGCCCTCCGGGAGCTCCTTCGCCTGGACGCGGTCGAAGAGCGCCTTCTTGTCGGCGTTGGCCGCGGCCCACGCGTCGAAGGACTTCTGCCACTCGGCGTGCTCGGCCTGGCCCTTGGCGATCGCACCACGGGTGTAGTCGAGGACCTCGGGGTCGACGTCGAAGGTCTTCTCGGGGTCGAAGCCCAGGACCTCCTTGAGGCCCTTGAGCTCGTCGGCGCCGAGTGCCGAGCCGTGGATCTTGCCGGAGTTCTGCTTGGTCGGCGACGGCCAACCGATGATCGTCTTGAGGACGATGAGCGACGGCTTGTCGTGGACCTGCTTCGCGGCCTCGACGGCGGCGTGGAGCGCTTCGGCGTCCTCGCTGTACTCGCCGGTCTTCTTCCAGTCGACGACCTGGACGTGCCAGCCGAGCGCCTCGTAGCGGGCGTGGACGTCCTCGGAGAACGCGATGTCGGTGTCGTCCTCGATCGAGATCTGGTTCGAGTCGTAGAAGGCGATGAGGTTGCCGAGCTGCTGGCGGCCCGCGAGGCTGGCGGCCTCGTTCGTGACGCCCTCCTGCATGTCACCGTCTCCGGCGATCACGTAGGTGTAGTGGTCGAACGGCGACTGGCCGGCCGGGGTCTCCGGGTCGAACAGGCCGCGCTCGAAGCGCTGCGCGTAGGCGAAGCCCACGGAGGAGGCGAGGCCCTGGCCGAGCGGGCCGGTCGTGATCTCGACGCCGTCGGTGTGGCCGTACTCAGGGTGGCCCGGGGTCTTCGAGCCCCACTTGCGCAGGTGCTGCAGGTCGTCGAGCTCGAGGCCGTAGCCGTGCAGGTAGAACTGCACGTACTGGAGGATCGAGGCGTGGCCTGCCGAGAGGATGAAGCGGTCGCGGCCGATCCACGTGGAGTCGCTCGGGTCGCGGCGCATCACCTTCTGGAACAGGAGGTGAGCCAGCGGCGCGAGGCTCATCGCGGTGCCGGGGTGACCGTTGCCGGCCGCCTCGACAGAGTCGGCGGCGAGGACGCGGGCCGTGTCGACGGCCTTCCGGTCGATGGCGTCCCAGGTGAATTCAGCCACTTGGATGTTGACCCTTCATTGATGCGACATGTGCGAGGGCTCGTGCCATCGCACGGACATGTTGCCGACCCGGGGCTCCGTCGCGGTGCCGTTGCCGGCAGCCGACCGGCTCGAACGCGGCCGACGTCATCGGGGCACGCTGCGGGAGGGCCTCTCCAGCATAGTGAACCGGCACTCAGAAGGTGTCCAGGTGACCGGCGAGGCTGGATGGTCATCGGGCGGCGGACCGACGACCGGGCGTGTCCGGCCGTCGACGTACGGGATGGCGGGATGGCGGGACGGCGGGATCGGGACGGGCGGCGGCGGGACATCGTCGTGGCGCCGTCGATCGCGTAAACTGTCGGTGAGCCGCGACCATTCCGCGGACACGCATGCCCGGACGCCGACGGTGCCGTCCACCCGAGCGTGCGGACTGCAGCGAAACAGACTGAGGTTCCCTTGCCGACTGCCACCGTGACCAGGCCAGACACCGTTCGTCGGTCGATGCTGTCCCGCAAGGTCCGGGCGTACGTCTCGCTCACCAAGCCGCGCGTCATGGAGTTGCTGCTCGTCACGACCGCACCCACGATGTTCCTCGCGGAACGGGGTGTGCCCGACCTGTGGCTCGTCTTCTGGACGATGCTCGGCGGCGCGATGTCGGCGGGCTCGGCCTCGGCCTTCAACTGCTACATCGACCGCGACATCGACCGGCTGATGAAGCGGACGAGCACCCGCCCGCTGGTGACCGGCGAGCTCTCCGACCGCGAGGCACTGGTCTTCTCGTGGGCACTCGGCATCGCCTCGACGGTGGTCCTCGTCGTCTTCGTGAACTGGCTCGCCGCCGCCCTCAGCATCGCCGCGATCCTCATCTACGTCTTCGTCTACACGCTCTGGCTCAAGCGCCGCACCCCGCAGAACATCGTCTGGGGCGGTTCCGCCGGGTGCATGCCCGTGCTCATCGGCTGGGCCGCCGTCACCGGGTCGCTGACGTGGGCACCGGTCATCCTGTTCATGGTCATCTTCCTCTGGACGCCGCCGCACTACTGGCCGCTCTCGATGAAGTACCGCGACGACTACGACGCCGCCGACGTCCCGATGCTCGCCGTCGTCCGCGGCCGCACGGTCGTCGGGCTCCAGGTCGTGCTGTACGCGTGGGCGACGCTGGTCTGCTCGCTGCTGCTCGTCCCCGTGGCGGCCATGGGGCCGCTGTACACCGTGGTCGCCCTCGCGGCCGGTATCTGGTTCGTCGTCGAGTCGCACCTGCTGTACAACCGGGCGATCCAGCACATGGAGCAGGTGCAGCCGATGCGCGTGTTCCGCAGCTCGATCACCTACCTGACCTTGCTCTTCATCGCCGTGGGCATCGACCCGCTGCTGCCGCAGGTCTTCACCTTCACGATCTGAG
Source organism: Curtobacterium sp. MCPF17_046 (assembly GCF_003224295.1). Lineage (NCBI taxonomy): Bacteria > Bacillati > Actinomycetota > Actinomycetes > Micrococcales > Microbacteriaceae > Curtobacterium > Curtobacterium sp. MCPF17_046. Next base: position 213,031 of record NZ_QKLB01000002.1, read on the forward strand.
GCGCGTCACGACGGCCCCGGTCTCCTCGGAGACCGGGGCCGTCGTCGTGGACCGGCGCCGGCGGGGCGGGGGAAGGACCCGCGAGCTGCACGCAGGTCCGTGCTGCTCTCCACGAGGGAGACGGTGGCGCGGTCCGGGTCTGCGGGGCCAGGGGGTGCGGCCGGTTCGCACGCAGTCCGTCCATCCCGGCTCGGTCCGGCCCGGCCAGGCTCGGTCCGGACCCGCGGGTCGGCCCGCGTCCGGCTTCCGTCAGGGTGAGGACAGGAGGCACGCGACGGCCGGGATCACGACCGTCCGGCTCAGGACGGGAGGCACGGGCCAGGCAGGAGCACGCCACCCGTCCGGCTCAGGGCGGGACGCACGGGTCGGCCCGGAGCGTGTCAGCGGTCCGGCTCAGGACGGCAGGCGCGGATGGGTTCGAGGGTGCCGTCGGTCCGGCTCGGGACGGGCGCTGCGCGCCGACGCCGCCACCTGACTCGAGACGGGAGCCGTCGCTGGGACCGGTACGGGCCTCCCGTCCGGCTCGGGGCGCCGGGATCGTCCCGCGGAGGACGTCCTGCCCGGCGCCGACCGTCAGGCGCGGACGGCCTGCCGTCCGGCACTCGACCGCGTCGAGAGCACCACGGCGGTCATCGCCGCCACGAGCAGCCCGGCGAGCACCATGTGGGCGCCGACCAGCCCGACCGGGAGCCCGGTCTTCGCCTGGGTGAGCCCGACGGTGATCTGGACGAACTCGACGACGAGGAGCAGGAGCGGAGTCCGGCTCGACATCCGCAGCCGCACCGCACCGATGACCAGGACGAGGGTGAGCGCGAACGTGACGTAGGCGGGGATCGCGTGGAGGTGCTGTAGGAGCTCGGTGTCGAAGCCGGTCCGGTGCAGTGCGCCGCCGTCGACGCGCTCGCTCGCCCCGGCGTGCGGTCCGCTGCCGGTCGTGAGGATCCCGACGAGGACCGTCACGGCGACGGCGACCACTGCACCTCGGACGACGCCGGAGTACCACGAGGGGACGATCCGGTCGCGCACCCGCGGGCCGTTGACCGATCGGTAGACCAGTGCGGCGGTGACGCTCGTGAGCACCGCGGAGACGACGAAGTGCAGCCCGACCACGTACGGGTTGAGGTTCGTGATGACCGACACGCCGCCGATCACGGCCTGGACCGGGATCGCTGCGCCCTGGGCGAACGCCAGCCAGAACAGTTCCGGCCGGGTCTTGCGCATGCGGACGACGGCCAGGAACATCGCGATCGCGACGATGACGAGCACGAAGGTCAGCAGACGGTTGCCGAACTCGATGACCCCGTGGATGCCCATCTCCGGCGTCGAGACGAGGGAGTCCGTCGTGCACTTCGGCCAGGTGGGGCACCCGAGACCGGACGCCGTCAGCCGGACGAGTCCGCCCGTGCCGATGAGGACGACCTCGACGACGAACGAGGCCCAGGCGAGGACGACGACGCGGCGGTCCACGGCCCGGGGGAGCGACCACCAGCGGGTCGAGGTCGGGGTGTCCTGCTCGACGGACGGTGCGACGCGAGTCACGAGGGTGGTGCCTTCCTGTTGTTCCGGGCCCTGGACCTGTAGGATTCGAGGGTTCAGCAGCAGTCAAGTCTAGGCAGGCGCCGGCTCCGAAAGGGCCGAGATCGCCGCTCGATGCCAGGACTGCGTGGAAGCATCGACGTTGCGAGGCAGCAACACCCGGTCCGTCGTGTCGGCGGTCCGCGGTGGAATGGTGTCCGACACCACCGGGTTGTACCGGAGACGCTGTTGCGAGAAGGAAACGAGGAGACCATGTCCGACGTGCTCATCGACCGTCCAGAACTCGAAGGGCTCGGCCAGTACGAATTCGGCTGGGCCGACTCCGACGCGGCCGGCGCCTCCGCCCGCCGCGGGCTCTCGGACGAGGTCGTCACCGACATCTCCGAGCGCAAGGGCGAACCGGAGTGGATGCGGGCGAACCGCCTCAAGGCGCTGAAGATCTTCGACCGCAAGCCGATGCCCTCCTGGGGTGCGGACCTGTCGGACATCGACTTCGACAACATCAAGTACTTCGTGAAGTCGACGGAGAACCAGGCCGAGTCGTGGGAGGACCTCCCCGAGGACATCCGGACGACCTACGAGCGTCTGGGCATCCCGGAGGCCGAGCGTCAGCGTCTCGTCGCCGGCGTCGCCGCGCAGTACGAGTCCGAGGTCGTCTACCACCAGATCCGCGAGGACCTGGAGCAGCAGGGTGTCATCTTCATGGACACCGACACGGCGCTGCGTGAGCACCCGGAGCTGTTCCAGGAGTACTTCGGCACCGTGATCCCGTCCGGTGACAACAAGTTCGCCGCGCTGAACACGGCCGTCTGGTCGGGTGGCTCGTTCGTCTACGTCCCGAAGGGCGTCCACGTCGAGATCCCGCTGCAGGCGTACTTCCGCATCAACACGGAGAACATGGGCCAGTTCGAGCGGACGCTGATCATCGCCGACGAGGACTCCTACATCCACTACATCGAGGGCTGCACCGCCCCGATCTACAAGTCGGACTCCCTGCACTCCGCCGTCGTCGAGATCATCGTGAAGAAGAACGCACGCGTGCGCTACACGACGATCCAGAACTGGTCGAACAACGTCTACAACCTCGTGACGAAGCGTGCGATCGCGCACGAGGGCGCCACCATGGAGTGGATCGACGGCAACATCGGCTCGAAGGTGACGATGAAGTACCCGTCGATCTACCTGGCCGGCGAGCACGCCAAGGGTGAGACCCTCTCGGTCGCCTTCGCGGGCCCGGGTCAGCACCAGGACGCCGGCGCGAAGATGATCCACATGGCGCCGTACACGACGTCGTCGATCGTCTCGAAGTCGATCGCCCGTGGTGGCGGTCGTGCCGGGTACCGCGGCGAGGTCCGCGTGGACCCTGCGGCACACCACTCGGCGAACACCGTCCGCTGTGACGCGCTGCTCGTGGACACGGTCTCGCGCAGCGACACGTACCCGGCGATCGACATCCGCGTGGACGACGTGCAGCTCGGACACGAGGCAACGGTCTCCCGCGTCAGCGAGGAGCAGCTGTTCTACCTCATGTCGCGTGGCATGCCCGAGGACGAGGCCATGGCGATGATCGTGCGCGGGTTCATCGAGCCGATCGCTCGCGAGCTCCCGATGGAGTACGCACTCGAACTCAACAAGCTCATCGAGATGAGCATGGAAGGATCCGTCGGCTAGATGTCCAGCTCCACCCCTCCTCCCCACATCGACCAGCCGACGGAGCCCGCGAGCACGCTCACGTCGGGCGGTACGGACCAGCACGGCGCCCGGGCGCACTCCGACGGCGGCTGGGACACCAAGGTGCCCGTGCAGACGCGTTCCGAGCGGTTCCGCTCGGGCGACGTCGGTGCCTTCCCCGCCGTGACCGGCCGAGAGGTCAACTGGAAGTTCGCGCCGCTCGACAAGATCCGGCCGCTCCTCGAGAGCACGCTGGACGGCTCGGCGTACCCCTTCCTCGCGACGCAGTCCGCCGGCGCCGACGTCGAGTGGGGTCGCAGCGACGACCCGCGCGTCGGTGGTGCCGGACTGCCGGAGGACCGGGCGGCTGCCGCTGCCTGGAGCGCCCGTGACGCCGTCCTCGCGATCACCGTGAAGGCGACCGGCGAGCACGAGTCCATGACCGTGACGCGGTCGGACTTCGGGACGCACCCGCGTGCCGCGCACACCGTGATCACGGCCGAGCAGCACGCCGAGGGCATCGTCGTGATCGACAACCGTGGGTCCGCGCTCCTCAGCGAGAACCTCGAGATCGTGGTCCGGGACGGCGCACGACTGACCGTCGTCACCGTGCAGGACTGGGACGACGACGCCGTGCACGTGTCGACCCACTTCGCCGAGGTCGGCCGCGATGCCTTCCTCAAGCACGTGGTGGTCTCGCTCGGCGGCGACGTCGTCCGTGTCAACCCGTCGACGCACCTCGGCGCGCAGGGCGCCGACGCGGAGATGTACGGGGTGTACTTCGCGGACGCCGGGCAGTACATCGAGCAGCAGGTGTACGTCGACCACGACGCACCGAACACCCGCAGCCGCGTGAACTACAAGGGCGCGTTGCAGGGCGCCGGCGCGCACACGGTGTGGATCGGGGACGTCCTGATCGGGCGGACCGCTCCGGGCACCGACTCGTACGAGCAGAACCGGAACCTCGTGCTCACCGACGGCACCCGCGCGGACAGCATCCCGAACCTCGAGATCGAGACCGGGGACATCGAGGGTGCCGGGCACGCCAGCGCCACCGGCCGTTTCGACGACGAGCAGCTCTTCTACCTGCAGGCCCGCGGCATCCCCGAGGAGGAGGCACGGCGTCTCGTCGTCCTCGGCTTCCTCGTCGAGGTCATCCAGAAGATCGGCGCGCCCGCGCTCGAGGAACGTCTGGTCGCCGCGGTCGAGCAGGAGCTCGCCGAGGGCCGGACGGTCCTCGCCGGGCCCGCCGCGGACCTGGTCGGCGCCGAGTCGACCGGTGCCGGGACGACCGGGGCCGACGCCTGATGGCCGAGAAGGTCTGCGCCGAGGGCGACATCGCCGTCGACAGCCCCATGCGGGTCGTCGTCGACGGCACGGCGGTCGCGATCGTCAAGGACTCCGCTGGGACCGTGCACGCCATCGGCGACACCTGCACCCACGGGGAGATCTCGCTGTCCGAGGGCTTCGTCGAGGACGACTCGCTCGAGTGCTGGGCGCACGGCTCGCAGTTCTCCCTGACGACCGGCAAGCCGAAGAACTTCCCGGCATACGAGCCGGTCCCGGTCTTCCGGGTCGAGGTCCGGGACGGCGACGTCTACGTCGACGTCCACGACCCGGTTCCGGTCGACTGACCCGTCCACTTCTTCCGCGGCTGACGCCGCACCACAGCCACGACCGAAGGAACGCAATGTCCACTCTCGAAATCCGCGACCTGCAGGTCTCGATCGACACCGACCAGGGCACCAAGGAGATCCTCAAGGGCGTCGACCTGACGATCAACGAGGGCGAGATCCACGCGATCATGGGCCCGAACGGTTCCGGCAAGTCGACCCTCGCCTACACGATCGCCGGGCACCCGCGCTACCACGTGACCGGTGGATCGATCACCCTCGACGGGCAGGACGTCCTCGCGATGAGCGTCGACGAGCGCGCGCGAGCGGGCATGTTCCTCGCCATGCAGTACCCGGTGGAGATTCCCGGCGTCACGGTGTCGAACTTCCTCCGCACGGCGAAGACGGCGATCGACGGCGAGGCGCCCGCGCTCCGCGGTTGGGTCAAGGACCTCCGCTCGTCGATGGCCGACCTCAAGATGGACCCGTCCTTCGCGGAGCGCAACGTCAACGAGGGCTTCTCCGGTGGTGAGAAGAAGCGTCACGAGATCATGCAGCTCGAACTCCTCAAGCCGAAGTTCGCCGTGCTCGACGAGACCGACTCCGGCCTCGACGTCGATGCCCTGAAGATCGTGTCGGAGGGCGTCAACCGCGCCAAGGCCGCGACCGGGCTCGGCGTGCTGCTCATCACCCACTACACGCGCATCCTCCGCTACATCACGCCGGACTTCGTGCACGTGTTCGTCGCGGGCAAGGTCGCGGAGCAGGGCGGTCCGGAGCTGGCCGAGCGTCTCGAGAACGAGGGCTACGACCGCTACGTGCAGGCCGCTGCGGCCACGGCGGAGTGACGATGATCACGACACTCGCCCCCGAGAAGTTCGACGAGGTCGTCGAGGGCCTGAAGGAGGTCCAGGACCCGGAGCTCGGCGTGAACATCGTCGACCTCGGGCTCATCTACGACCTCGCCTGGGACGACGAAGCGAGCGCCCTCATCATCAGCATGACGCTGACGAGTGCGGGGTGCCCGTTGACCGACGTCATCGAGAACGACACGGCCAACGCCCTCGACGGCATCGTCGACGCCTTCCGGATCAACTGGGTCTGGATGCCGCCGTGGGGTCCGGAGCGGATCACCGACGACGGTCGCGAGATGATGCGCGCGCTCGGCTTCTCGATCTAGCCGACCAGCACGCACGACAGGAGGCCCGGTACCGACTGGTACCGGGCCTCCTGTCCGGACGTGGTCCGGAGCGCGATCAGCGGCGGCCGAGCGCCTTCCAGGCGAGGGGCAGCAGGCCAGCGGCGATGAGCGCCTTCGCGATGCCGCCGACGATGAAGGGGTAGAGACCCGCCGCGAGGACGGACTGCAGGTCGTTCGGAGCACCGAGGGCGCCGAGGGCCACCGCGAGGTAGGGCAGGCCGGTGACGAAGGGGACCGCACTCGCGAGCAGCATGGCCGCCGCGGCGCGACCGACCCCGCGGTCCCAGTTGCGGCGCGCGAGCCACCCGATGAGGCCGGCCGCGGGGATGAAGCCGATGACGTACCCGAAGCTCGGCAGGGTGAGGGCCTGCAGGCCGCCCTGGGCGTCGGCGAAGAACGGCGCACCGGCGAGCCCGGCGATCGCGTAGACGAGCATCGAGAGCACACCGCGGCGGGCTCCGAGGGTCGCGCCGACGAGGACGACGGCCAGGGTCTGCCCCGTGACGGGGACCGGCCACATCGGCACCTCGACCTGCGCGAGCGCGGCGGTGAACAGCGCGCCGCCCGCGACGAGCGCGGCGTCGGTGGCGAGGCCGTGCGTGCGCAGACGGTCGGCGAGGACTGCGCGGGGAGCGAACCCGGTGGCGTTCGTCATGGATTCTCCTAGAATGGACTGCTGGTCCGTTTCGGACCATCGGTCCCGTCAGCGTAGCGGTGCACCTCCCGCACACACCGTTGTGCACATCCACCAACTGATTGGACGACCTCTGTGCTTGCCGTGCACGACCTCGAGATCCGCGTCGGGGCTCGCCTCCTGATGGAGAACGTGTCCTTCCGCGTCGAGCGGGGGGACAAGATCGGCCTCGTCGGCCGCAACGGCGCCGGCAAGACCACGATGACCAAGGCGCTGGCGGGGGAGACCGCCCCGACCGACGGCAAGATCGACCGCTCCGGCGAGATCGGCTACCTGCCGCAGGACCCTCGGTCCGGCAACCCGGAGGACACGGCGCGGAAGCGCATCCTCGATGCCCGCGGTCTCGGCGAGCTCGTCGACGGGATCCGCAAGGCGACGATCGACATGGCCAGTGAGGACGCGGCGGTCGCCGAGAAGGCGATGAAGCGCTACTCGCGACTCGACGACGAGTTCAACGCCCTGGGCGGGTACGCAGCCGAGGCGGAAGCGGCGTCGATCGCCTCGAACCTGAAGCTGCCGGACCGCATCCTCGACCAGCAGCTGAAGACGCTGTCCGGTGGGCAGCGCCGCCGCATCGAGCTCGCGCGCATCCTGTTCTCCGACGCGGACACGATGATCCTCGACGAGCCGACCAACCACCTCGACGCGGACTCGGTCGTCTGGCTGCGTGAGCACCTCAAGACCTACCCCGGCGGCGTCATCGTCATCTCGCACGACGTCGAGCTCGTCGAAGAGGTCGTCAACCGCGTGTTCTACCTGGACGCCAACCGCCAGACCATCGACATCTACAACATGGGCTGGAAGCTGTACCAGCGGCAGCGTGTCGCCGACGAGGAGCGTCGCCGCAAGGAGCGCGCCGGTGCCGAGAAGAAGGCGGCGACGCTCAAGGACCAGGCCGCCCGCTTCGGCGCGAAGGCGTCGAAGGCGGCGGCAGCGCACCAGATGGTCGCCCGTGCCGAGAAGCTCCTCGCCGGGCTCGAGGACGAGCGCGTCGCAGACCGGGTGGCCAAGATCCGGTTCCCCACGCCGGCTCCGTGCGGCCGGACGCCGCTGATGGCCGAGGGGCTGTCGAAGTCCTACGGGTCGCTGGAGATCTTCGCGGGTGTCGACCTGGCGATCGACCGCGGCTCGCGCGTGGTCATCCTGGGCTTCAACGGCGCCGGCAAGACCACCCTCCTGCGCATCCTGGCCGGCGCGGACCAGCCGGACACGGGGCAGATCCAGCCCGGCCACGGCCTGCGCATCGGCTACTACGCCCAGGAGCACGAGAACATCGACGTCAACCGCACGGTGATCGAGAACATGGTCTCCGCGTCGACCGACCTGAACGAGACCGAGGCCCGTCGGGTGCTCGGCTCGTTCCTGTTCACCGGTGACGACGGCTACAAGAAGGCCGGCGTGCTCTCCGGCGGCGAGAAGACCCGCCTGTCGCTCGCGATGATCGTGGTCTCGGGCGCGAACGTGCTGCTGCTCGACGAGCCGACGAACAACCTCGACCCGGCGTCGCGCGAGGAGATCCTGGGTGCCCTGGCCGGCTTCGAGGGCGCCGTCGTCCTCGTGTCGCACGACGCCGGCGCGGTGGAGGCGCTCAACCCGGAGCGTGTCCTGCTGCTCCCGGACGGCACCGAGGACCACTGGAACAAGGAGTACGCGGAGCTCATCGAGCTCGCGTAGTGGCGCGGCGGATGCGCGGCCGAGCGCGGTGACCGGCCGGCTCAGCGCCGCGACTCGAGGAGCTCGTCCTCGATCTCGGCGTCCGACTTCGGCTTCGTCTCCTTGCGACGCTGCCGGTCGAGCGCGCGTTCCCGCTCCTCGGGGTCGTCCTGGTTGAGGTTCCGGTACTCCTGCAGCATGACGTAGCCGAGGAAGCCGAACCCGCCGACCGCGAACAGGAACCACTGGATGAAGTAGCTGAAGTGCAGGCCGGTGTCGGCGCTCGGGCGTTCCCACCCGAGCGGTCGGGCCTCGGCCGGCGCCGGGGACTCGCTGTCGAGCTGCCCGTAGGCACCGGTCCAGATGGGGTGTCCCGCCTTGTCCGCGACGTCGGCGAGCGTGACCGACTGCACCTGGTCGGAGCCAGCCGGGTCGCTGCGGCCGGGGATGCGTGGCTCGGACTCCTGCAACCGCACGACGACGCTCACGGTCCCGCTCGGCGGAGCGGGAACGTCGTCCGGGCTGTCCTGGCGGTTCCCCGTCGGCACCCAGCCGCGGTCCACGACGAACGCCCGGCCGTCGGCGGTGACGAGCGGGGTGAGCACCTCGAACCCGGGCTGACCGTTGTGCACCCGGTTCCGGACGAGCATCTGGTGGTCGGTGTCGTACCGGCCGGTGACGCTGACCCGGAGCCAGGTGAGGTCCTCGCGCCACGTGTCGGCGCGGGGGAGGACGTCGTCGAGGGGGACCGGAGCGTGGTCGTAGTTCGCGGCGATCTGGGCGTTCTGTCGGACCGCCTCGTTCCGACGGTCCCACTGCCACATGCCGAACAGGGCGCACACGACCCCGAAGGCGACGGCGATCGCGAAGTACCCGAGCCACCGGCGGCTCCGGACGAAGCGCCACCCGACGAACGGCTCGCCCGGTCTCCCGGTGCCGTCGCTGTGGTCGTCCGTGTCCGCGGCGGGACGCGCGGCGGCCCGGCGGAGCCGCTCTGCATGGCGGCGACCGTACCGGGATCCGGGGTCGAAGCCGTCCGTCATCGCCCGTCACCCGCGGCGCGGGCCGCGGTGTCGTCGAGGTCGTCCACGTCCTCGTCGATGCCGGTCACCCGCACGGGGAAGGACCGGGACCGGAGGTAGTCCGCGAGGAAGCCGCGGTGTTCGTCACACGCCGCCCAGATCTTCACCCGGTCGGCAGCGTGGATGCGCGGGTTGCGCCAGTTCACACGCCAGGCCGCCGTCGACGAGCACCCGGCCCGCGAGCAGACCGGCGTCGCCCCGGGCTCGGTGAACAGGTCGAACGTCGCTCCCATCAGCGGCGGCCGCCGTTGCGCGTCGGCCACACCCGCGACCGGTCGCCGTTGCGCTGCCAGTCCTCCTGCGCGCGCTGCGCGGCGTCGCGGAGCCGCTCCTGCTCGGAACGGTACGCCTGGGCGCGGGCTTCTTCCTGCTCGTCGCGGAGGCGGGTGTCAGCGGCGTACAGCTCGACCGCTCCGCCGGGGCGGACGACGTCGCCGCCGGTCCGGTTGCCCGCGTTCGCGAGGACGACGGCCACCCAGGGCACGATCGCTGCCGCGACGATGGGCACGACCGCGATCCAGCTGTGCCAGGCGCTCCAGATGAGCACCGCCGCCACGAAGCAGACGACGCGGAACGCCATCTGCCAGACGTAGCGGGAGAGCCGGTGGGCGCGGTCGATCTCCGGGTTGTCGGGGAGGGTCGTGACGTTCTGCGCGGCCGTCGGGCGCGCGGTGACGTGCTCCGGGGTCGTGCGCTGGAGCTGGATGCGCTGCGTGCTCTGCGTCTTGCGGTTCATGCGGTGGGGTCTCCGTCTGCCGGCCTCCAGTTTACGCCCGGGGTACGACAACGGCGGGCCCGTGCGGGGACCGGCCGTTCGCCCGGAGCGCACCGCTAGGCTCGTGCGGGCGTGTCCGGGCCCGGCGTCCGCGACCGCCATCGACCACCAGCGAACGGAGCGCCCATGACCACCCCCCGTACCGTCCTCATCACCGGCGGCAACCGCGGCATCGGCCACGCGCTCGCGGTCCGGTTCGTCGCCGCGGGGCACCGCGTCGCGGTCACGTCGCGGAACGGCCAGGGCGGCCCCGAGGGTGCGCTCACCGTGCAGGCGGACATCACCGACACCGCATCGGTCGACCGGGCCTTCACCGAGGTCGAAGCCGCGCTCGGCCCGGTCGAGGTGCTCGTCGCGAACGCCGGCATCACGAACGACCAGCTCCTGCTCCGCATGTCGGAGGAGGACTTCACGAGCGTGGTCGACACGAACCTCACCGGGACCTTCCGCGTGGTCAAGCGCGCGACGAAGGGGATGATGAAGGCGAAGTTCGGCCGGATCGTCCTCATGTCGAGCGTCGTCGGCGCCTACGGTCAGATCGGGCAGGTCAACTACGCGTCGTCGAAGGCCGCCCTGGTCGGCATGGCCCGCTCCATCACGCGCGAGCTCGGGTCACGCGGCATCACCGCGAACGTCGTGGCTCCCGGGTTCATCCAGACGGACATGACCGCTGCCCTCTCGGAGGAGCTGCAGGCCGAGTTCAAGAAGGCGATCCCGGCCGCGCGCTACGGCAGCGTGGACGACGTCGCGGACGCGACGCTGTTCCTGGCCGGCGACGGTGCCGGCTACATCTCGGGCGCGGTCATCCCGGTCGACGGCGGCCTCGGCATGGGCCACTGACGGGCTGCGCCTCCGGGGCCGTCCCTGGCTGCGGCTCCGGGTCCGTCCCGGGCAGCGCCTGTGGCCGCCCGTCCGGCTGACCGGTGGTCGGCGCAGGCAGCGCGCCGCGCGGCGACGCCCCGGTGGCTGGCCTCAGCCGCGCAGGCCGAGCGCCGCGAGGACGACTGACAGGTCGCGGTCGACCACGGCCACGTCGGCCTCGGCGCGGACCCGGGGCTTCGCGTCGAACGCGACGGCGAGCCCCGCGACGGCCATCATCCCGAGGTCGTTCGCGCCGTCGCCCACCGCCACCGTGCGTGCCGGGTCGACCCCGTCCGCCGCGCCCCAGGCGAGCAGCGAGTCCGCCTTCGCCCGTGCGTCGACGACGGCCCCGAGCACCTGGCCGGTCAGCACGCCGTCGCGCACCTCGAGGCGGTTCGCCCGGCAGTGGTCCAGCCCGAGTGCGTCGGCGAACGGGTCGAGGACCTCGTGGAACCCGCCCGACACGACGCCGACCGTCCCACCGGCGGCGTGGACGCCCTCGACGAGCTCGCGCGCACCGTCCGTGACCCGGACGGCCTGCTGCGCCTCGGCGACCACCCCGACCGGGAGGCCCGCCAGCGTCGCGACCCGCTCCCGGAGGCTCGCCGCGAAGTCGATCTCGCCGCGCATGGCCCGCTCCGTGACAGCCTGGACACGTGGCCGGGTCCCGGCGGCGTCGGCGAGGAGTTCGATGACCTCGTCCTCGAGCAGGGTGGAGTCGGCATCGAGGACGACGAGGAAGCGCGGCACCCGACCACGCTACCGGGACGCCCGGTCGTGTGACGGTGGCCGGCGTCACACGACCGACGACGAGGACCCCGCCACCCGGAGCGGGCGACGGGGTCCTCGTCGGGTCGGACGGTGGCTCAGGCCTCGACGCGGACGCCCTTGCCGACGACGGTGATCCCGGAGTCGGTCACGGTGAACCCGCGGGCCTCGTCGGCCTCGCGGTCGAGACCGACCGAGGCACCGGGGGCGAGGACGACGTCCTTGTCGAGGATCGCGCGGTTCACCACGGCACCCGCCCCGATGGTCGCCCGTTCGAAGACGATCGAGTCGAGGACCCGCGCCTGCGAGTCGATGGTCGCCCACGGGCCGATGACGCTGCGTTCGACCTGCGCGCCGGAGAGCAGGCACCCGAGGGAGACGATCGAGTCGACGGTCGCGCCGGTGTTGCCGTTCGCGTCGCGCACGAACTTGGCCGGGGGCAGGTTCGTCTGCTGGTTGAAGATCGGCCAGTCCTGGTTGTACAGGTTGAAGACGGGCACGGGTGCGATGAGGTCCATGTGCGCGTCGAAGAACGAGTCGATGGTGCCCACGTCCCGCCAGTAGTACTTGTCGCGGTCGTTCGACCCGGGCACCTCGTTGCGCTGCAGGTCGTAGACGCCGGCGTCGCCGCGCGCGACGAAGTCCGGGATGATGTCGCCACCCATGTCGTGGTTCGACGTCTCGATCTGGCCGTCCCGCAGGACCGCGTCGACGAGGGCGTCGGCGTCGAAGACGTAGTTGCCCATCGACGCGAGCACCTCGCCCGGGGAGTCCGGCAGGCCGGTGGCGTCCTTCGGCTTCTCGAGGAAGGCCTCGATGCGGGTCGGGTCCGCGTCGTCGACCTTGATGACGCCGAACTGGTCGGCGAGCTCGATCGGCTGCCGGATCGCGGCGACGGTGGCGCTGCGACCGGAGGCGATGTGGGCCTCCACCATCTGCGAGAAGTCCATCCGGTACACGTGGTCGGCGCCGACCACGACGACGATGTCGGGCCGCTCGTCGCGCATCAGGTTGAGGGACTGCAGGATCGCGTCGGCCGAGCCGGCGAACCAGCGCTTGCCGAGCCGCTGCTGCGCGGGGACCGAGGCCACGTAGGAGCCGAGCAGCCCCTCCATGCGCCAGGTCTGCGAGACGTGCCGGTCCAGTGAGTGCGACTTGTACTGCGTCAGGACGACGATGCGCTGGAGCCCGGAGTTGACCAGGTTCGACAGCGCGAAGTCCACGAGGCGGAAGTTCCCACCGAACGGCACGGCCGGCTTCGCACGGTCCGCGGTGAGCGGCATGAGTCGTTTGCCCTCGCCGCCGGCGAGGACGATGCCGAATACCTTCTTCGTTGCCATGTCGTTCACAGTAGGCGTCAGCACTGGGAAACCGTTACCGTGAACGCGTGCGAGTCGATCTACTGACCAGGGAGTATCCGCCAGAGGTGTACGGCGGAGCCGGTGTCCACGTTGCCCAGCTGACCGCGGCGCTGCGGTCCGGGACGGACACCGACGTCCGTGTCCGGGCGTTCGGCGGGTTCCGCGACGAGGAGGGCGTGTGGGCGTACCGCACCCCTGCAGGGCTCGAACAGGCGAACGGCGCGCTCCAGGCGCTCGGCACCGACGTGCAGATCGCGGCGGACGTCGAGGGTGCCGACCTCGTGCACTCCCACACCTGGTACGCGAACTCCGCGGGCCGGTTGGCGCAGTTGACGCACGGCATCCCGCACGTCGTGACCGCGCACAGCCTGGAGCCGCTCCGCCCGTGGAAGGCCGAGCAGCTCGGCGGCGGGTACCGCCTGTCGAGTTGGATGGAGCGCGAGGCGTTCACGAACGCCGACGGCGTCGTCGCGGTGTCGAAGGCGATGCGCGCGGACATCCTCCGCTCGTACCCGTCGATCGACCCGGACCGCGTCAAGGTCGTCTACAACGGCATCGACATCGACGACTGGAAGCCCGAACGCGACGACGACGCCGTCCGCGCGCTCGGCATCGACCCGGACCGCCCGAGCGTCGTCTTCGTCGGCCGCATCACCCGGCAGAAGGGCCTGCCGTACCTGCTCCGCGCGGTGGCCTCGCTGCCCGAGGACGTCCAGGTCGTGCTCTGTGCCGGCGCGCCCGACACACCCGAGATCCTCGCCGAGGTCACCGGACTCGTCGAGGACCTCCGGACCCGTCGCAGCGGCGTCGTCTGGATCGACCGGATGCTCGAGCACCGCGAGATCGTGCACGTGCTGTCGAGCGCGACGGTGTTCGTCTGCCCGTCGATCTACGAACCGCTCGGGATCGTCAACCTCGAGGCCATGGCATGCGGCATCCCCGTCGTCGGCACGAAGACCGGCGGGATCCCCGAGGTCGTCGCCGACGGGCTGACCGGTCGGATCGTGCCGATCGACCAGGCGACCGACGGCACCGGCACCCCGACCGACCCGGATCGGTACGTCGCCGACCTCGCCGCGACCCTCAACGAGGTGCTCGGCGACCTCGGGCTCGCGAAGCTCATGGGCCGCGCCGGTCGCCTGCGGGTCGAGAGCGAGTTCACCTGGGGCGCCATCGCCACGAAGACGCGCGCGGTCTACGACCAGGTCCTCGCCGGTCGCTGACGCGCCGGCCTGGAGGCCCGGTGCCGGTCCCCGTGACCGGCACCGGGCCTCCCGTCCGTCGCGGCTCCTGCCCGTCGAGCGCGGCGCTGACGGGGGAGCGGAGCCCGCTCGCGTAGGCTGGGTGCATGCCCTCGGTCGTGCGCTTGTCAGACGTCTCCGTGGTCCGCAACGGGGCCACCATCCTCGACGGGATCTCGTGGGAGGTGCGGGACGACGAGCGCTGGGTGGTGCTCGGTGCGAACGGTGCCGGCAAGACCACGCTGCTGCAGGTCGCCGGCGCGCAGACCTTCCCGACGTCGGGTGATGTCGAGGTCCTCGGCACCGAGCTCGGCGGCGCCGACCTGTTCGACCTCCGCCCGCGGATCGGCTTCGCGTCGACCGCCCTGGCGCGCCGCATCCCGGTGACGGAGAAGGTCATCGACGTCGTGCTCACCGCCGCGTACTCGGTCACGGGCCGCTGGAACGAGGAGTACGAGGAGCTCGACGTCCGTCGTGCACAGCGCGTGCTCGAGGAGTGGGGCCTCGGCGCCTTCACCGACCGGACCTTCGGCGAGCTGAGCGACGGCGAGCAGAAGCGGGTGCAGATCGCCCGCGCCGTGATGACCGATCCCGAGGTGCTGTTCCTCGACGAGCCGGCCGCCTCGCTCGACCTCGGGGCCCGCGAGAGCCTCGTGCGCACCCTCGGCGGCTACGCGCAGAGCGAGGACTCGCCGGCGATCGTCATCGTCACCCACCACGTCGAGGAGATCCCGGCGGGCTTCACGCACGCCCTGGTCCTGTCGGACGGTCACGTGCAGGCCGCCGGCCCGATCGACGAGGTCCTGACCGCCGAGACGCTGACCACCGCGTTCGGCGTCGAGCTCACCGTCTCGAAGGACGCCGGGCGCTGGACCGCCCGCGCGGTCTGACACACCCGACGGCGGCGCTCCCGATCCGTCCCGCGTTCTGGTAACGTGGACGGCTGGCGTCCGCCAACGACTTCCCATCTTCCGTCATCGCGATCCACCGAGGAATCCCCATGAAGACCGACACCCACCCCGAGTACCGCGCCATCGTCTTCCGTGACCTGGCTTCCGGTGAGACGTTCCTGACGCGTTCGACCGCGAACAGCGACAAGACCATCGAGCTCGACGGTGCGACCTACCCGGTCATCGACGTCGAGATCTCGTCCGCTTCGCACCCGTTCTACACGGGCAAGCAGCGCATCCTCGACTCGGCCGGCCGCGTCGAGAAGTTCAACCAGCGCTTCAAGGGCTTCAGCAAGTAAGCAGCCTCCCAGCGCCGGACGGGCGGTCCTCCTCAGGGAGGGCCGCCCGTTCGTCGTCCGGGGGCTGACGCAGCAGAGGCGGACACAGCAGGGGCTGACGCAGCAGAGGCGGACGCGGACGGACGCGGCCTCAGACGGACGCCGGCACGTCCGCCACCGCCGCAGCCGCGAGCCCGATGAGCTCCTCGCCCGCGAGCACCCCCTGCGCCGCGGTGACGACGAGGTTCGGCGCCGACCAACCGACGGCGTGCAGTTCGCCGTGTGCGGGGCGGATCGCGACGTCCGCCCAGGCGAGCATCTCCCGGTCGAGCAGCGAGTCCCCGGCGGCGACGGTCCGGGTCGCACCGATCCGCTCGGCGACGGCGGCCAGGGCTCGTTCCTTCCGGATCGGCGCCGGGACCGCGTAGAGCTTCCGGCCCTGCACGGACACCCGCCAGCCCAGCCCGGCGAGGTCGGCGGCGAACGACTCGACCGCCGCGTCCGGCAGCTCCGAGCGCTCGACGATGGCGTACACGAACACGTCCTCGGCGCGACGGGTGCGGAGGACCGCCCCGGTCGGCAGATCGGTCGCGAGGCGCTGCTCGACCTCCGGCAGCGGCGCCGACGTCGCTGCCATCTCCTCGCGGAGCGTCTCGGTCCACGCCGGGTCCGGCTCGCCGTCGTGCAGGACGACCGCACCGTTCGTGGTCACCGCCCAGCCCGTGGGCGGCAGCGGCAGGCGGATCCGCCGGTACTGTGCGACCGTCCGGGTGGTCACCGGCACGACGACGGCGGCTGCCGCGAGGTCCGACAGGGCACGCTCCGCCGCGCGGGTCATGAAGGACAGCGGCAGGCCCTGGTACACCTCGGTGACGACGAGGGAGGGCGCAGCCTCGTCCGGACCGTCGAGCGTCAGCGCGGCGGACGAGTAGACCACGGTGCGGTCGAGGTCGAACCCGACGAGGGCGGTCATGCGTCGGCTCCAGTGGTCGTGGCGGCGGACCCGGTCACGCGGCTGCCGAGCGGGTGGATGAGCCCGACGCAGCTGTAGGAGAGGTCGGGCCGGGTCACGACCGGGACGCCGCGCTCCCGGGCGAGGGCGACGACGTGCGCGATGTCGACGTCGTCGGGATCGCGCACGAGCACCTGCCACGGCACCCGCCGGAGCAGGACGCGGGTGGTTTCACCGACGCCGGGCTTGACGAGGTGCAGGTCCTCGATGCCGTACTCGGCGCCGATCGCCTCGACCGTCCGCATGCCGCGCCAGTCGACGGCACGGGTCGTCGGTCCGCCGTCCGCGGCCACGGCCGCGTCCACCCGGGAGCGGACCGCCGCGAACCGGGCGGCGATCGTGGTGACGAAGGACCGGGAACGGTCACGGCCGGCGAGCTCGCGGTACTGCTTCGCACCGTGCAGCGTTCCCTCGGGCGTCCAGGACCGGTTGAACACGGTCCGGGACACCAGTCCGGAGACCGTCGAGTTGAGACACGCGGAGGGCACGAGGTAGTCGTCACGGGTCCCGTGCAGCGGGGTGCACCCGGCCGGGTCGGCGAGGACGGCCAGCTCGTCGCCGAACCGCACGCCGTCGGTCGCCGCGAACCGGTCGAGCGCGTCCGTGAGTTCGCGCGTGATGGCGCCCTTCCCGGTCCACCCGTCGACGAAGACGACCTGCGCCGGGTCGTGGTGCGCCGCGAGCCAGCGGAGCGCGGTCTCGTCGATGCCGACCCCGCGGACGATGCTCGCCGTGTAGTGCTGGAGCCGGACACCGCGCTGTTCTGCGGCCCACCGGCGCATGAGGATCCCGACCGGGGTGCCGGCACGCGCGAGGGACACGAGCACGGCGTGCGGCCGGTCGCGGAGCACGAGGTCGGTGACGATGCCGACCGCTTCCGCGATGCGGTCGGCCGAGCGGTCGAGGGCGTCGCGGTACAGCTCCTCGTACGCCTCGGTCGGCACGTACTCGACCGGCAACGACTCGGCGTAGTTCGCGCCCTCGAGCTGGATCGCACGCTCCCGGTCGGCGGTGTCCGCCTCGAGGGCGGCGTCCGCCAGGTCCTGCAGCAGCCAGGTGACGTCGTCGGGCTCGTAGGAGCCGAAGGACGGCCCGGTGAGCGGGCGGGGAGGTGTCCCACCGTCGCGCTGCGCTCGGTCGTCGGCGTCCGCGAGCGCGCTCGTCACGAGCACGACGCGGGGGGTCACGGCGGCGAGGGCCGGGAGCAGCCCGTCCGGACCCTCCAACCGGGCCGGGTCGGTGCCCGGCTCCGGCACCACGACGACCGCGTCGAACCCGCGCACGTTGTACGCACAGCGCTCACCGGGACCGTCGACGGTGTCGTCGTGCGAGCGGTGGCGGATCCCGGACCGGATGGGCCACGCGGGGTCGTCGAGGACGGCGACGGGGGAGCGGGTGCTCGTGGAGGACAGGATGTCGGCACCCGTCCGACGGCGGAGGGCATCGGCCACCGCGAGCGGGGTCGCCATGTGCTCCTCGGTGCCGAGCACGAGGACCCGGCCCGGCGCCTCGCCGAGGACGGTCGCGAGGTCGGCGGCGGTGCCCTCGACGTCGGTGCGCGGGGTGCGGACGCGGGACGCGGGCGTGCCGGTCCGGTCGACCGCGGTGGGCGCGGCGGTCACCACGGTGACCGCGTCGGGACGGGAGGCGCGTGCCGGGTCCGGGACGGGCCTCCCGTCCGCGGTCCCGCCGCCGTCCGGCGCGACGTCGTGGCCCTCCGGGCTGCCGGCGTCGAGCGGACCGGGTGCGTCGAGCGGGGTGGCGAGGGCCGCGACGACCTCCGCGGCCGTCGCGGGGAGGTCCGCGGGGAGCGTCACGTGGCCGCGACCGAGCGCGACCACGGCCACGGGGGCCCCGAGTTCGACGGCGAGGGCCTCGGTCGCGGCGACGTCGGCGTCGGAGCGGAGGTCGACGAGTGCGGCCACCACCCACTGCCGCTGCGGTGCGAGGGCGTGCAGGGCGCGGATGGTGGCGCGCGCCGTCGCCCCCGTGCTGAGCTCGTCGTCGACGAGGACGACCGTGCCGTCGGTCGGCAACCAGTCGTCGTGCGCCGGGAGCAGCCGGTGTGCGGTGGCGTGCGAGTGCGCCTCGTCGAAGCCCGCTGCCGCGGACACGCCGGGGAGCTCGTGCCGGGTGGAGTGCAGGGTCGCGGCCCCGAGCGACTCGGCGACCATGGCGCCGAGCGCGGTCGCGGTCTCCGCGAAGCCGAGGACCAGGGCCTCGGGGTGGGCCGGACGGGAGGCCGCGAGGTCCGTCCGCAGCGTCGTCGCGGTCCGGTGGAGCGCGTCGTGTGCTGCGGCGTCGCCCGCCGAGGCCTGCGCGTCGAGCACCGCGCGGAAGCGGCCCGCGGCGCCGGCGTCGAAGCGCGCGCCGCCGTCGAGCACGTCGGCCACGCGTGCGCCGAGCGCCTCGCCGGCCAGGAGCGCGACCGCCGGCACCGTCGGGACGTGCTTCGCGAGCACCGTCGAGACGAGCAGGTGCGCCCGCTTCGGGTTGCGGCGGAGCGCGAGCCGCACGAGCGACGACAGCGGGACGGTCGTGTCGCCCAGGGCCGTCCGGTCGTCGACGAGCTCGACACCGAGGTCGGCGGGGGTCGGCAGCGTGGTCGTGGTCACGGGAGGCTCCGCTCGAGCAGGTCGACGTAGGTCACGTCCGGGGTGGTCACACCGAACGCCCGGGCCCGCAGCATGGTGCGTTCCGCCCAGGCGTGGTGCGGCTTCATCTCGTTCATCTTGTTGCCGTACCGCGACGCGGCGACCCCGCCCGAGGCGTTCGCGAGCACGTCCGACGCGTCGGAGAACTCCTCGTCGCTGACCACCGACATGGCGTGCACGAGCGGCACGTGCCTCGGGTGGATGACGGTCTTGCCGGTGAGACCGTTCGCCTGGTCGAGGGTGACCTCGCGGAGGAGCCCGTCGAACCCCTCGAGGAGCAGCTGCCGGCGGAGCGCCAGGTCGCCGGCCTCCTGGAAGGGCGACGCCCGGAGCTGCGTGCGGAACACGCGGTCGGAGTCCGGGTAGTGCTCCCACACCGGCCCGGCGACGACGAAGCCGTCCCGCGCGCGGCCGAGGACGTTCACCACGTCGCCGATCACGGACGCGAGCACCTGCACGTCGTACACGGTCAGGTGCGAGGGGCGCCGGAGGCCGTACACGCTCGACAGGTCGGTGGCGCCGATGCGCACGGCGAGCACGTCCCGGCGGCGGGCGAGCAGGAGGTCGTGCACGTCGGCGAGGGCGTCCGTCCGGGACTCGCGGTGCATGATCGCCGGCGACTCCAGGATCGGCATGACGAGCAACCGACGGTCGGACCCGCGCCCGGCGTTCGCCGCGTCGAGCACCTCGAACCACCGGGCTCCGACACCGTCGCTGTTCTCGAACTTCGGCAGGACGATGCCGCTGAGCACGTCGAGCGCACGGTCGCCGAGCCGGTCCACGAGCCGGGTGAGGTGTTCGGGTGTCCGGACGCGCAGGAACAGCTGCGGCAGCGTGGCCGGGTCGGCGTCCTCGGTCAGGGTCCGGAGTGCTGCCTCCACGTTCGCCTCGGCGCGCGGCAGGTCGTCGTCGCCGACGGAGTCCTCGAGGCAGAGCACGATCGACCCGGCACCGAGCTCGGTCTGCCGGCGGACGTCGCGGACGAGGTCGGGGCGGATCCCCGGCGTGTACAGCGTCGCACCGAGGGCCACCGCGCGGAGGTCCTGGTCGCTGTCCCGGGTGACGTCCTCGGGCGGGCGGAGGAACAGCTGTTCCTGGTCGGGAACGGCGGCGAAGTGGCGCACGGATCAGACTCCGACTGTCGGGGCGGACAGGACGAACCCGAACGCGGCGAAGACGTCCCCGTCGTGGGACGCCCGGGGGAACGGCTCGGCGCGGAGCTCGAGTTCACCGTCGATGACGGAGAGCGCCAGGATCACCGTGGTGTCCGCGTCGCCGGGGTCGACGGCCAGGGTCGTGCCGTCGTGCAGGGCCACGACGAGACGCTCCTGCCCCCGGCACATCACGAGGGCGCGCCGGAGATCGCGGACGTGCCGGAGGGAGACGAGGACGTCGCGCCCGTCGTACCCGACGAGCGGTCGGTTGCCGGACGTCTGCACAGCCCGTCCGGCGGTGGCGCCGTCCACCGTGGTGGCGCCGACGACGCGGTCGACGGACTCCCAGGCGACGCTCGTGGACCCGGTGATGCGCAGCGCCCCCACGGCCGACCGGCGACGGTCGATGCGGGCGACGGGCTCGTCCGGTCCGAGGATGCGGACGTCACGGGGGTCCGGTGCCGGGAAGGGACGGATCCGGGAGGCGCGCTCGGCCAGGCGACGGGCGACGCGGTCCGAGCGGGTCGTACCGGACACCGGGGTGGAGGCGTGCGTGGACCGCGTCGACGGGGCGGCCGTCGTCGGCGAACCGGGGACCGAGTGGCCGGTCGTCGGCGGGGCGGAAGCCGCGTGCCCCCCACCGGACGTCGGTGCCGGTCGGCCGAAGGACAGGCTGAGCCCGGAACCGGAACCGCTCGCCTGCGACTGCCCGCTCGACGCCGGGGACACGTGTGGCGGCGGGGCCGGCGGCCGTCCGACGGGAGAGCCGGTGCCCGCGGTGCCGAGAGCGGGCGACGCATGCGACGCACCAGGCGTTGCGGCGCCGGGACGGGCCTCCTGACCGGGCGGGGTGGGACGGACGCGCCGGCGGAGGAACGGGTGCCCTGCCGTCATCGGGAGCGGCCGATGCCGTGGTCGGCGCGCAGCCCCGTCAGCCCCGTCGTGTACCCCTGGCCGACGGCGCGGAACTTCCACTCCGACCGGTGGCGGTACAGCTCGCCGAGGATGACCGCGTCGATCATGTGGTTGCGTTCGGACGGCAGCGGGAAGACGAGGAGTTCCCGACCGTCCGGTGTGCTCACCCGGACGGACATCGAGCGCACCGAGCCGAGGTCCTTCGGTGACCGCGGGTCCGGGTCGAGGTAGACCGCGAAGACGATCTTGTCGACCGTGTCCGGGACCGAGGCGAGGTCGACGTCGATCTCCTCCTGGTCGGACTCGTCGAGGTACCGCACCGAGGCGTCCGCGTTCTCGAGCTGGTTGAAGAACACCAGGTCGTCGTCCGACAGCACCCGTCCGTCGGGCCCGCACACGATCGCGACCGGGACGAGTTCCGCGGACGGGCCGCGGCTCGCGATCTGGTCCCACGAGATGCCGACGACCACGGCCGTGAGCCCGGGGTTCTCAGCCGTGACGGCGGCGTTCGCTCCCGGGACGAGCCGCCCGCTCACGAGTCCGCTCCACGCAGACGCAGACCCTCGTCACCGTCGCCGAGGCGGTCCCGGAGGAACCGGCCGTGCGAGGAGAGTTCGGCGATCGCGCCGCTCCTGATCTGTTCGTGCATGTCCTCCACCGTCTCCGCGACGACGTCGAGTTGGCCGGCGAGGGTCGCCGTGGCGGTGCTGTCCGGGGTGCGGTCCGACGGGGGCAGGGACCGGTACGTGCGGACGGGCGTGGGCAGGTAGTCGTCGACGACGGCCTGGAACAGGTACCGCTGCTCCGTCGACGCGCCCCGGGCGATCACGGTCCCGGCGGCGTCACGCAGCAGGTCCTCCACGTGGCGCACCCGCGAGGACACGACGGTCGGGAGGTCGGCCCCGGCGGCGCGCACGAAGGCACGGAGGTCGTCGAGGCCGGCAGCCGCGGTCGCGTCGTCGGCGGCCCCACCCGACCCGCGGACGTCGATGCGTGCGGCAGCAGCGGCCGCCGCCGACGCGGGTGTCTCGGCATCGGGGTCGGCGACACGGCGGTCCGGGTCGTCGTCGTCGCGGCCGAACAGTGCGCGGAGACGGTCACGCACGGGAGTCGACCGCGGTCGTCATCGCGTGACCGATCGCTGGTCGTCGTCGCCCTGGCGGGCCCGCTCCAGGTACGGCTTCGCGCGCTGGATGCCCGACTCGAGCGCCGAGACCGTCGACGACATGTTCTGCGCGGCCTGCGAGCGGAACGAGTCGATCGCGTCCATGGTCTGGAACACGTTGTCGAACGCCTTCTGCAGCGTCTCGACGCTCACACCGGAGTTCGTCGCCTGCTCGTGGATCCGCGTGGTCTGGTCACGGAGCATCTCGCTGGTCTGCAGGATCATCGCGTTCGTGGTGTTGTTCACCGCGTCGATCTGGTCGAGCACCATCTTCTGGTTCGCGAGGGCCTGCGCCACGACGACGGCCGTGCGGAGCGCCGCGATGGTCGTGGTGCGGGCGCGCTCGACGCCCTTGATGAGTTCCGTGTTGTTCTTCCGCACGAGGTCCATCGCCAGGTAGCCCTGTACGGACACGGCGAGCTGCGTCAGGATGTCCTGGTGCCGCTGGCGCACGGGGAAGAGCACGTCGGACTCGAGCTTCTGCGCCTCGTCGACCCGACCGCCGTTCCGCAGGCTCTCGATCTTCGACACGGTGGCCGCGTCGAGGGCCTTCGCGAACACGGCGTACTCGCTCAGCTGCTGCATGGTCTCCCACAGCTGGACCTTCTCGTCAGCGAGGGTCGCGTTGTCCTTGCGGAGTTCGTCCTGCCCCGCCATGAGCGACTTGATGATCTTGTCGAGCTGGGTCTGCGCCGACTCGTAGCGCTGGAAGTACTTCGCCAGCTTGTTGCCGCCGGGGATCATGCCGAGGATCTTCCGGCCCGTGCTGAGGTCGGCCTGGTTCGGCGTGAGGTCCTCGACGGTGGAGCGCAGGTCACCGAGGGTCGTCGCGACCTTCACCTGGGCGCCGTCGCCGGTGCGCTTGGCGCCCGCCACCGAGGACTGCGAGCGCTCCAGCATGCGGGACGAGAAGCCGCCCGACCGGGCGATCTCCGAGCTCGCGATGGCGTTGATGCCGTCGACCTTCTCGGTGAACGCCGGCGACCGCGGGTCGAGGCCCGCGACCTCGTCCACGAACTCACGGGCCTGGGCCGCGATCTGCGCCTGACGACCGGCGTCCACCGGCACCATCCCCGGGGCGTCGTCCGGCGTGACGACCTCGGCGGCGTCGGCAGCGCGGAGGACGAGTGCGTCCTGGGACGGGTCGGTGGGCTCCGGCGGAGCGAGCGGTCCGGGCATCGGTGGTCTCCTGTGACGTGGTGGGAGGACGGGGTGGTGCGGAGCGGGCCAGGGTGGTGGCCCGGCGGGTCAGCTGAGGTTGACGCCGAAGTCGGTCGCGACGCCGGCGAGCCCGGACTGGTAGCCCTGGCCGACCGCACGGAACTTCCACTCGGCGCCGTTGCGGTAGATCTCCGAGAAGATCATCGCGGTCTCCGGAGCGGCGTCCTCGGACAGGTCGAAGCGCACGATCTCCGTGCCGTCCTGGTCGAGCACCCGTGAGTAGGCGCTGCGCACCTGTCCGAAGTTCTGGCGGCGGGCCTCACCCTGGTCGATGGACACCACGACGACCACGCGGTCGACGTCGGCCGGCAGGCTCTGCAGGTCGATGACGATCTGTTCGTCGTCACCGTCGCCCTGGCCGGTGCGGTTGTCGCCCTTGTGCTCGACGGAACCGTCCGCGCTGCGGGGCTGGTTGTAGAAGATGAAGTCGGCGTCCGAGCGCACCTTGCCATCGGCGCCGACGAGCAGTGCCGAGGCGTCGAGGTCGAAGGCCTCGCCGGCGGTGGTGCGCGGGTCCCAGCCGAGGCCGACGGTGGCGACGGTGAGTCCCGGGCTCGTCTTCGTGAGGGAGAGGTTGCCGCCCTTGCTGAGGGAGAGTCCGGCCATGATCGGTCCTTTCGGGTTGGAGGGGAGCGTCAGTCGAGCACGACGCCGTAGTCGGTCGCGACGCCGCGGAGTCCGGTGGCGTAGCCCTGGCCGACGGCGCGGAACTTCCACTCGCCGTCGTACCGGTAGATCTCGGCGAAGATCATGCCGGTCTCCGAGGCCGCGTCCTCGGTGAGGTCGAAGCGGACGACCTCGTTGCCGGTCTCGTCGTTCACCACGCGGCAGAACGCACCACGGACCTGCCCGAAGTTCTGGTGCCGGGCGTCGGCCTGGTCGATGGTGACGACGATGACGACGCGCGCGACGTCCGCGGCCACGAGGTCGAGGTCGATGAGGATCTGCTCGTCGTCCCCGTCGCCCTCACCGGTGCGGTTGTCGCCCTGGTGCACCACGGAGCCGTCGACCGACTGCAGCTGGTTGTAGAAGATGAAGTCGTCGTTCGAGCGGACCTTGCCGTTCGCGCCGACGAGCAGGGCGGAAGCGTCGAGGTCGAACTGCTCGCCCGCGGTCGTGCGCGGGTCCCAGCCGAGCCCGATCATCGCCCGGCGCAGGCCCGGGTCGGTCTTGGTCAGCGAGAGGTTGTTGCCCTTCGAGAGCGAGAGGGTCGCCATCGATCGTCCTTCCGTCGGTGCGGTGCTGCGGTGTCCGGGCGGGTCAGAGTGCGGCTGCCGCCGGACCGACGAGGTCCTGCACGGTCCGGCCGTCGGCCCGCTCACCGATCGCGGTGAAGGTCCATCCTGCTCCCGTGCGGGACACCTTCGCCATGACCATCGCGGTGTGCTGCCCGGAGTCGGTGAGCTGGTAGCGGGCGACCTCAGGAGCGCCGGCCGTCGAGTCGTCGACCACCCGGCAGAACGCGTTCTGCACGTTGTCGAACGTCTGCCGGCTGTAGCTGCTGATGACGAACACGATCTGCTGGACGGCACCGTGCACCGCGCTGAGGTCGATCCGGATGACCTCGTCGTCGCCGTCACCGTCGCCGGTCAGGTTGTCGCCGGTGTGCTGCGCGGAGCCGTCCTTGCTCCGGAGCTGGTTGAACCACACGTAGTCCACCGGCTGGCCGTCGGCACCGAAGAAGATCGCAGAGGCGTCGAGGTCGACGTCGGCTGCCTTGCGACCGAACAGGCCGCGCTTGGTCGTGACGGCGTCCCACCCGAGACCGAGCCGGACGCGGGTCAGTGCGCTCCCGTCGTTCTTCGTGAGCGAGAGCGCTTGGCCCTTCTGGAGGCTGAGACCCATGGCGGTGAACCCTTCGTCGTGGTTGCGGTGGAGCGGTCGCCCCTGGTGTCAGGAGGCGACGGTGACGTGCTGGTCGGCGGGCTGGTGCTCGCCGGTCTTGTGCTTGTTGCGGACCACCGAGGAGATGAACGCGGCGATGATGAACACGACGCCGATCAGGCCGGTGACGACCTCGTTCACCTCGGTGGTGATCGTGATGAGCAGGATCGCCGCGAGGGCACCGATCGCCCAGTGCGCACCGTGGTCGAGGTACTCGAACTCGTCCAGCGTGCCCTGTCGGACCAGGAAGACGGTGAGAGACCGGACGAACAGGGCACCGATGAGGCCGAGGCCGAGCGCGATGATGATCGGGTCGGCGGTGATCGCGAAGGCGCCGATGACGCCGTCGAACGAGAACGACGCGTCGATGACCTCGAGGTAGAGGAACAGCAGGAACGCGGCCTTGCCGGCGACTGTGCCGACCTTGCGCTTGCCGCTGATCCGGTTCGCCTCGGCCACCATCTCGCCGGTGTTCTCGAACGAGTTGCCGTCGTCCTTCGGGTCGTCGACGTCGAACAGCCCGCCGAGACCGGTCACGAGGAAGTAGGTGACGAGTCCGGCGATCCCGGAGACGAGGACGATCGACTGGTGGTCGCCGGCGGTGGTGCCCGCGATCGCGAGGACCACGAGGGCCACGACGACGTTGACCATCGGGAGCTTGCCGATGAAGAGCAGCGGCGCCTCGAGCCACTTCAGCCACAGGATCTCGCGCTCCTCGAACATGAAGTCGAGGAAGATCATGAGCAGGAACATGCCACCGAAGGCGGCGATCTGCGGGTGTGCCTCGTGCAGCAGGTACGCGTACGTGCCGGGCTCGTCGATCGGGCCCTTCTCGAGCGCGAGCTGGACGGCCTCGACGGGGTTGAGCGACGCCGTGACCCCGACGATGAGCAGCGGGAAGAGCACGCGCATGCCGAAGACGGCGATGACGATGCCCACGGTGAGGAACATCTTCTGCCAGAACGGGTTCATCCGCTCGAGGATGCGGGCGTTGACGACCGCGTTGTCGAAGCTGAGGCTGATCTCGAGCACGCCGAGGATGGCGGTGATGATGACCGCGCTCCACCCGCCGTACACGAGCGCCACGGCCAGGGCGATCACGGTGATGGCCAGGGACCACCCGAAGGTCTTCAGGAACACGTGCGCGGATCTCCCCGTGGTGTGTGGTGCGTCGTCAGGGGGACGGCACGGTCGAGCACGCCCCGTTCGGAATGCTACATGCCCAGGGCCGAGTGGCGACGGGGCCACCGGCCGTCCGCGGTGAACGTCGGGTCACGCTTCGCCCGCATGTACTCCTGGAACGAGGTCGCCTGCTCCGAGCACCAGGCGACCTGCTTGCGGTGGAGCTCCTCGGCGCTGATCGCGAGGTCGTCGGGGTACTTCGCGGCGATGGCCTGCGCGACCCGTCCGGCGGCGATGGCGTCCGCGCCGGCGTCGTGCGCGTCGTCGAGCCGGACCCCGTAGCACGCCGACGCGGCCTCGAGCGTGCGCTTGCCCTTGCGGTAGGTGTCGAGCGCCTTGTCCATGACGAGCGGGTCGACGACGTTGCCGATCACGGGGGAGGCGATGCCGTGCCGTTTCGCCTCCCGGTCGAGGACGGTGAGGTCGTACGGGGCGTTGTAGATGACCAGGGGGATCCCGCGGGCGAACACGGCCTCGACCGCGGCGACGATCTCGGCGACGACCTCGCCGGCCGGCCGACCCTCCGCCCGTGCACGTTCGGTCGTGATCCCGTGCACCGCGGACGCCTGCTCCGGGATCGCGACACCGGGGTCGGCGAGCCACGCACCCTCGACGATGGAGCGCCCGGTCATGTCGATCAGCCCGACGTGGGCGGTGACGATGCGGGCGGTCTCGACGTCGATGCCGGTGGTCTCGAGGTCGAAGACGCCCAGCGCGTGCCACCACGGTCGGGTCGTCAGGTCCTGCGGGGGCCGGGTCGACGGGTCGACGGCGGCAGCGGGGGAGGTCACGCGGCCAGGCTAGCCAACCGCACCGACACGGCGGGACCCGCAGGACGGGTCACGGCGCACGCCGGAGGGCTTCCCTAGACTGGCGCGGATGCAACCGCCCGTGCTGTCCCCGTACCAGTCGCTCCTGGCGGCGACCCCCGTCGTGCACCGCGCGGTCCAGGTCGACGGCCGGACCACGCACTACTGGGAGTACGGGCCGGCGGTCGGCGCCGAGGGCCGTGCCCGCAGCGCACCTCCGGCGACCGTGCTCGCGGTGCACGGCTTCCGTGGGGACCACCACGGGCTCGAGTCCGTCGCGGCGCACCTCGTGGCCGGGCATCCGTCGGGCGTGCGCGTCATCGTGCCCGACCTGCCCGGCTTCGGCACGTCGGACCCGCTCCCGACCGCGGACCTCGACGCGTACGTCGCCTGGCTCGACGGCTTCCACTCCGCGCTCGGACTCGACCGCGACACCGTCGTCCTCGGGCACTCGTTCGGCTCGATCGTCGTCGCCGCGTCGGTGGCCGCCGGGCTCGACACGCGCCTGCTCGTCCTCGTCAACCCCATCGCCGCCCCGGCCCTGCAGGGTCCACGGGCGATCGGTACGGCCGTCGCGATCGCGTACTACCGGCTCGGCGCCCGGCTGCCCCGCGCGCTCGGCCTCGGGCTGCTGCGCAACCGCGGGATCGTCCGCGCGATGAGCATCGCGATGCTGAAGTCCGCCGACCCGACGGTCCGCCGCTGGGTGCACGACCAGCACGACCGGTACTTCTCGGCGTTCGCGAACCGGACCAGCGTCCTCGAGGCGTTCCGGACCTCGGTCACCTCCGACGTCTCGCAGTTCGCCGACCGGATCGCGGTGCCGGTGCTCATGGTCGCCGCCGAGCGTGACGACATCACGGCCGTGCCGGAGCAGCGTGCCCTCGCGTCGCGACTCCGCGACGCCGAGCTCGTCGTCGTGCCGGAGGTCGGTCACCTCGTGCACTACGAGACGCCGGCCGCGGCGGCCGCGGCGGTCCTGCGCCGGATGGCGGACCCCGCCCCGGGCGCTCCCGGCCGACGGAAGCGGGCGAGCACCCCACGCCGGGCGAGCGCCACGCGCCGACCGACCGCGCCGGAGGGACCGAACGCTCCCGAGGGACCGACCGGTGGCGCTGCGGACCGCACTCGCCGGACGGGAGGCGACCCCTCGTGACGCGCCTGCGCATCGGCATCGACTGCCGGTACGTCCGGATCGGTCGACACGACGGGATCAGCCGCTTCACCGCGGGGATCGCCGCGCACCTGCCCGACCGACACGACCACGTCCTGCTCGTGTCCGACGAACGCCAGCTGGCCTCGCTGCCCGGGGGAGTGCCGTGGGAACGCATCCCGGCGCCGACCGACCCCGGCGAGCCCCTCGTCGCGCGGCACGTCAACCGGCTCGGCCTCGACGCGGTCTTCTCGCCCATGCAGACGATGGGCTCACGCGGGCGCCGGTACGCGCTCGTGCTGACCCTGCACGACCTCATCTACTACCGGAACCGGACGCCACCGCGGGAGTTCGCGTGGCCGCTGCGTCTCGGCTGGCGGGCGTTCCACCTGGCGTGGTGGCCGCAGCGCCTCCTGCTGAACGGGGCCGACGGTGTCGTGACCGTCTCCGGGACGACGGCGGGCCTCATCGCCGAGCACCGTCTCACGACCCGCCCGGTCACCGTCGCGTACAACGCGGCCGACCCGGCCGAGCCACGGGCCGCCGACGGTGGACGGACGAAGTCGCTCGTGTACATGGGCTCGTTCATGCCGTACAAGAACGTCGAGACGCTCGCCGCGGCGCTGCCCCTGCTCGGTCCGGACTGGACGCTGCACTGCATGTCCCGTGTCACCGCCGCCGACCGCACGCGATTGCAGCGGCTCGCGCCCGCCGGCGCGCTCGTGTTCCACGACGGAGCGACCGACGACGAGTACCTCGCCGTTCTCCGCTCCGCCACGGCGCTCGCGACCGCCTCGTTCGACGAGGGGTTCGGCATCCCGCTCGTCGAGG
Source organism: Curtobacterium sp. MCPF17_046 (assembly GCF_003224295.1). Lineage (NCBI taxonomy): Bacteria > Bacillati > Actinomycetota > Actinomycetes > Micrococcales > Microbacteriaceae > Curtobacterium > Curtobacterium sp. MCPF17_046. Next base: position 242,695 of record NZ_QKLB01000002.1, read on the forward strand.
CGATGGGCGTCGGCACACCGGTCGTCGTCAGCGACGTCCCGATCTTCCGCGAGATCGGCGGCGACGCGGCGGAGTACTTCGACCCGTCGTCACCGTCCGCCGTCGCGGCCGCCGTCCGCCGCCTGGAGGCCCGCTGGGACGCAGCGTCGTCGGCCTCCGTCGCGCAGGTGGCCCGGTTCCGGTGGCAAGACTCCGCCGAGCGCGTCACGCAGGCGGTCGAGCGGGCCGTGGCCGACCGGTCGCGGCGTCGGCGGAGCTGAGGGCGCGGACCGTCCGCCGGCGGCACGCCGGACGGCACGGCGGAGCGGACGGGACGGCGGAGGAGACCGGACGGTCCGACCCGTCAGGGATGACGGGTGCGGACCTGGACGCCCGGGAACACGTCGTCCCCGACCGCCTCGGCAGCGGCGGCGACCGCGGCGAAGCCCACGCCCTGGCCGTGCGTGGTGACGACCACGTCCTGTGCGGCGGGGGCGTCCGACCGACCGTCGGTCGCGTCGGCGAAGACGCAGGTCACCGTGAGCACGCCGCCGATCGCCGCGAGGCCGTCGGCGAGCTCGAGTCGCCGTTGGCTCGTCTCGGGGGAGTCCGAGACCCCGACCCGCACGGCACCGAGGTCGAGCGTCGCCCAGATGCGGACGCCCGAGCCGGAGGAGTCGGCGGACGCGGTGCTCAGGGCGGTCACGAGCGCCCGTCTGTCAGTGGCGGGGAGGTCGGGCTCGGCATGCACCACCGCGGTGACGTCGTAGCCCGCGAACGAGGTCTTCTCCGTCCGGGGCGCGTCCACGGCGGCGACGCCCGGCAGCGCGGCGGCAGCGGTCACGAAGCGGCGCCCGTCCGCGTCGGGCTGCGGGAACACGCCGCCGACCCCACGCTGGACCTGGCCGAGGATGACCCCGAGCACCAGGACGAGGACCGCGGCCACCACGACCACGCCGACGACGACCAGGGTCCCGGCCCGGAGCCGTTCGCCGCCCGTGCGGGTCCGGACGGAGGCCGTGTCCGGCCCGAACGTGGCATCGAGGTCGTCGTCGTCGCCCCACGGATCGCGACGGAGGGCGTCGCCCTCCCGGGAGCGGTCGCCGGCATGCCGTCCACCTGCGTTCACTGCCTCACCTCGCAGCGGCGTCCCGGTCGTCGGGCCGCCGTGCACCGGAGGCTAGTCCGACGCTGCCCGGCACGCTCCCCGGATGGGCGGCGTCAGCCTCGGCGCTCGAGCGGGTTCTGGTACTCGAACGCGTACCGGCCCGGGGCGTCCGACAGGTCGTCGATGGGGTCGTCGGAGCGGACCAGTTCGGCACGGAAGCGCTCGGGGTCCCACCGGAAGGTGTGCACCGACCCGTTGCGGATCGGGACCGTCGACCGCTCGACCGTCCCGGGTGCGGCGGCGTCGACGACGGTCCGGATCACCGCGCCGTGGGTCGCGACGACGACCGCGCCGCCGTCGTAGCGCACGGCGATCTCGGCGAGCGTCTCGGTCACCCGGTCGAGGAGCGCCGCGCGGGACTCGCGCCCGGGGACGGCGTCGTGCGGCCAGCGCTCCGCGATCTCGACGTGGGTCAGACCCTCCGCCTCGCCGTAGGAGCGTTCCCGGAGACCGTCGTACGCCGCCGGGGCGGCCAACCCGAGGTGGTCGGCGATGATCGTCCCGGTCTCGAGGGCCCGGGACAGGGGCGACGAGACGACGGCGTCGAACGACCGGCGTGCCAGGAGCGCGGCGGTCTCGGCCGCCTGCCGTCGCCCGGTGTCGTTGAGGGGCACGTCCGTCGACCCCTGGATGCGCCGTTGCCGGTTCCAGTCGGTCTCGCCGTGTCGGACCAGGCAGAGGAGGGTCGTCACCCGTCGATCATCGCAGACGCGGTGAGCCGGGCCGCGAGCTCGACGAGGGTCTCGGTCGTCCCGGCGTCGAGCTTCACCGCGGCACGACGGTCGCTCCGCGTGGCGCCCCGGTTGACGATGACGACCGGTCGCCTGCGCCGCGTCGCGTGGTCGAGGAGCCGGACGCCGGAGTTCACGGTGAGCGACGACCCGACGACGAGGAGCGCGTCCGCCTCGGCGACGATGGACACGGCCTCACGGAACTTCTCGGCGGGCACGAACTCGCCGAAGAACACCACGTCGGGCTTGAGCACGCCGCCGCACACCGTGCAGTCCGGCACGCGGAACCGCTCGACGTCGGTGATCTCGACGTCCCCGTCCGGCTGCAGCTGCACCGTCCCGGGCTCGTCGATCCAGGGGTTGTCACGGTCGAGCACCGCGGCGAGGTCGGCGCGGGAGAAGACCTGCCCGCACGTCAGGCACACCGCCCGGTCCATCGAGCCGTGCACCTCGACCACCCGACGCGATCCGGCGCGCAGGTGCAGCCCGTCGACGTTCTGGGTGACGATGCCGCTCACCACGCCGGCCTGTTCGAGCTCCGCGAGCGCGCGGTGCCCGTCGTTCGGGCGTGCCGCGGCGAAGGTCCGCCAGCCGAGGTGCGACCCGGCCCAGTAGCGCTGCCGCTTGGCGGGATCGGCGAGGAACTCCTGGAAGGTCATCGGCTTGCGGACCACCCGGCCTGCTCCGCGGTAGTCCGGGATCCCGGAGTCGGTGCTGACACCCGCGCCGGTGAGCACGGCGATGCGCCTGCCCTGCAGGACAGCGACCGCCTGCTCGAACGCGGCAGCGGTCGCACCGGTCGTCGCGGTGTCGTCCGTCGCGCTGTCGTCCGTCGCGGTGTCGTCCCCCGCGGTGTCGTCCGCAGTGCCGTCGCTCGTCGCCATCGTGTCCACGGTACCCTCAACCGCCGAGCGTCCCCGGGCCTTCCCCGTGCGGGCGCCGCCCCGGACCGGGACCCGCGCCGCCGGGCCCGAGCCGGACCACCACCGCCCTCCCGACCGGAACGAGCACCGTGCACCCCGTCCGCATCGACTCCCTCGACGACCCGCGCCTCGACGACTTCGCGCGCCTGACCGACGTCGCGCTCCGACGGGTCACCGAGCCCGAGGGCGGCCTGTACATCGCGGAGTCGAACACCGTCATCGAACGCGCGGTCCGGGCCGGACACGTCCCCCGGAGCGTGCTCGTGCAGGAGAAGTGGCTCGAGAGCGTCCTGCCGCTGGTGGACGGGCACGACGGCCCGGTGTTCGTCGGGTCCGACGCCCTCCTCGAGGAGCTGACCGGCTTCCGGATGCACCGCGGGGCGATCGCCGCGATGCACCGTCCCGTGCTGCCGTCCGTGGCGGAGGTCGTCCGGGACGCGCGTCTCGTGGTCGTCCTCGAGGACGTCGTCGACCACACGAACGTCGGCGCGGTGTTCCGCAGCGTCGCCGGGCTCGGTGCCGACGCGGTGCTCGTCAGCCCGCGGTGCGCCGACCCCCTGTACCGGCGGAGCGTCCGGGTGAGCATGGGCACCGTGCTGCAGGTGCCGTGGACACGCATCGGGGAGTGGCCGGCGGCGGGCGAGGACCTCCGCGCCCAGGGCTTCCACGTGGCCGCGATGGCGCTCACCGACCGCTCCGTCGACCTGGAGGCCTTCGTCGCGGACGTCCCCGAGCGCGTCGCGCTCGTGATGGGCACGGAGGGCCAGGGCCTGACGCCCGCGGCGGTCGCCGCCGCGGACACCACCGTGCGGATCCCGATGCACCACGGGGTGGACTCGTTGAACGTGGCCGCGGCGAGCGCCGTCGGCCTCTGGGCGGTCGCCCACGCGCAGCGCTCGCGCTGACCGGTGCGGTCCGTCGGCCGACCCGACAGGCGACCGGAGGGCCCGAGGCGCCACGCGCCGACGGTGCCGGTCCCAGGGACGCGCCCCGGGCCTCCAGTACGATCCGGTCTCGTGCCGAACGTCGTCCGCCGCCCCCGCTCCGCGCTCCGGAGGCCCGTGACGCTCGCCGTGGTCGCCGTCCTCCTGCTGGTCGCCGCGTTCCTGGCCGCGGCCGCCCTCGTGCCGTTCGCCCCGGCCACGGCGAGCACCGCGACCTACGAGGCACCCAGGGTGCGCGCGCCGGAGCTCCGGTTCCCGGACTACGGTGCCACCGCTGTCGAGGCCGAGGGGTTCCCGGAGAGTCTCACGACCAGCGGGGACCGGCAGCAGCGGTCGATCGCGAGCATCTCGAAGATCGTGACGGCGCTCGTCGTGCTCGAGGAGAAGCCCCTCCCGGTCGGGAAGCAGGGGCCGTCGGTCCGGTTCACGCCGGCGATGGAGGCGTTGTACGCGGAGTACGCGGCGCTGAACGGTGAGGTCGCCCCGCTGCCGGCCGACGGGCGGATGTCCGAGTACCGGGTGCTGCAGGTGGCGCTCATGGAGTCGGCGAACAACTACGCGGGGTCACTCGCCCTCTGGGCGTTCGGGTCGATGGACGCCTACCGTGCCGCAGCCGCGACGTGGCTCGACGACCACGGGCTGGACGACACGACGATCGTCGAACCGACCGGCCTCGACCCACGCAACCGGTCGACGGCGACCGACCTGGTGGACCTCGGGCAGCTCGCGCTCGCGGAGCCGGTGGTCAAGGAGGTCGTCGGCACGGCGTCGGTGACGGTCCCGGGTGTCGGCGAGATCGAGAACTCGAACAAGCTGCTCGGCATGGACGGTGTCGAGGGGATCAAGACCGGCACCCTCGACGAAGCGGGAGCGTGCCTGCTCTTCGCCGCCACTTACGAGCGTGGCGGCCGACCGGTGACCGTCGTCGGCGCCATGCTCGGTGGGGTCGACCATGACGCCCTCGACGCCGACGTCCGTCGGCTGCTGCACTCGGTCGCGGACGACTTCCACGTGGTGACCCTGACGAACGAGGGACAGACGTTCGGCACGTACACGGCACCGTGGCAGGACGAGGTCGACGCGACCGCGAGCCGGGCGGCGTCCGTCCTGGTGTGGGGGAGCACGACCGTCTCGGCGGAGACGACGCTCGAGCCGGTGACGCTCGGTGCGGCGGGCGAGCGCGTCGGCCGCGTGCGGTTCACCGTCGAGCACCACGACCCGGTCACGGTGCCGCTCGAGCTCGACGGGTCGATCGAGGACCCCGGCGTCTGGTGGCGGTGGACGAACCCGTTCCGCGGCGTGGAGCTCGACCCGGGCGCCCTGGTCGGCTAGCGAGCGGCGCTCGCTCCGGGTCCCGCCCTCGGCCGTGCTCAGTCGCGCCGGGTCACCGGCTGCAGGGTGGTCCGCTTCGCCGTGACGCCGTCACCGGAGGACGTCCGCCGCACGCGTCGCACGACCCAGGGCAGGAGGTACTCCTTCGCCCAACCCAGGTCCTCGACCCGCGCCTCCCGCCACGGTCGGGCGGCGAGCGGCTCCGGCACCGACGGTCCGAGTGCGTGCGGGACACCGAGCGTGCCGAGCACGGCGGCCGCGACGGTCCCGTGCCCGAGCGGTGAGTGGTGCAGCCGGTCCGGCGCCCACATCCGCGGGTCCCGGAGGACCCGGAGCGCCCAGAGGTTCGTCACGAGTGCGCCGTGCTTGAGTGCGATGGCGTGCAGGTGCTCGTTGTAGACCGCGGTCTTCCCGCGGACCATGCCGAGCACCGGCGTGGTCCCGACGTCCGGTCCGGTGAAGAGCACCACGGTCGCACCGTCCCGGCGGAGCTGCTCCACCATCCCGTCGTACCGTTCGGCGAGCTCGTCCGGGTCGGAACCGGGACGGATGACGTCGTTCCCGCCCGCGGACACCGTGACGAGGTCCGGTCCGAGGGCGAGCGCCGCCTCCACCTGCTCGTCGACGATCTGCCGGAGCAGGCGCCCCCGCACCGCGAGGTTGGCGTACGCGAAGTCCTCGTCCGTGCCGTCCGCGAGCGCGTCCGCCACGCGGTCGGCCCACCCGCGGTGCCCGCCGACGGACGACGGGTCCGGGTCGCCGATGCCCTCTGTGAAGGAGTCACCGATCGCGACGAACCTGGTCCAGGGATGACGGTCTGACACGCCTGGCGACCGTACTCTCGTCCCATGACCTCGTCCACCCCGCTCGAGCAGCGTCCCTGGTCCGTGCCGGACGAGCTCCTCGCCCGCATCGCCGACCGTGCTCCCCGGTACGACGCGGACAACGCGTTCTGCGTCGAGGACCTCGACGAACTCCGACGGGCCGGCTACCTGCGGATCGGCGTGCCCGTCCGGGACGGAGGCTCGGGGCTGGGTCTCCGGGCGACCGCAGCGGTCCAGCGGACGCTCGCCGAGGCGGCACCGGCGACGGCCCTCGGGCTCGGGATGCACCAGGTGTGGGTGCAGGCCGCCCGCGCCGTGTCCGCCAGGGGCGGGTCGTTCCTCGACACCGTCACCGACGCCGCTGCAGCGGACCGACTCCTCGCGTTCGGCGTGAGCGAGCCCGGCAACGACGCGGTCCTGTTCGACTCGCGCACCGTGGCCGAGCCGGACGGCGCCGGCGGCTACCGCTTCACCGGCACGAAGGTCTCGACGTCCCTGGCGCCCGCGTGGGACGTGCTGAGCGTGTTCGGCAAGGACACGTCCGGCCCGGAGCCCCGGCTCGTGCACGGCTTCGCGCTGCGCGGCGACGGTGGCGTGCGGCACCTCGACGACTGGGACACCCTCGGCATGCGGGCCACGCAGAGCCGGACGACCCTGCTCGAGGGGCTGCACGTCCCCGCCGACCGGATCGTGCCCGTCCTGCCCGTCGGACCCGTGGCCGATCCGCTGGTCTTCGGTGTCTTCGCCGCGTTCGAGCTGCTCGTCGCGTCCGTGTACGTCGGCATCGCCTCGCGTGCGGTGACGCTCGCGGTCGAGCGGGTGGCCGCCCGCACCGCGGCGGACGGGACGGCCCGCTCCGCCGACCCGGACGTCCGTCGTGCCGTGGCCGCGATGCGGAGCGCGACCGACGCCGTGCACCTGCAGGTCGACGCACTGGCGCGCGACGTCGACGACCTGGTGGACTCCGACCGCTGGTTCCCGCTGCTCGTCGGGACGAAGGCCCGTGCCGTGGACACCGCGCAGCACGTGGTGGACGAGGCGATGCGCGTCGTCGGCGGGTCGGCCTTCCGGTCGACCGACGAACTCGCCCGCCTGGCCCGGGACGTCCGCGCCGGCCAGTACCACCCGTCGACACGGGACTCGGCGATGCGGACGATCGCGGCGGCCGAACTCGGTCCGCTGCCGCGGTGAACCGGCAGCTGCGGTGTCGGCGGTCCGTGCGACCATGACCCGGTGAGCAAGCAGGACGGACGCAACCGGATCGTCTCCGACACGCCCGTCGACGACCGCTCCGCGACGGTCCTGCACGTCGACATGGACGCCTTCTTCGCCTCCGTCGAACTGCTCGACCGCCCGGACCTCGTCGGCCTGCCGGTGATCGTCGGGCACGACTCCGACCGCTCCGTCGTCACGGCCGCCACCTACGAGGCCCGCCGGTACGGCATCAACTCGGCGATGCCGATGGCGGTCGCGAAACGGCGGTGTCCCGCCGCCGTCATCGTCGAGCCGCACTTCGAGAAGTACAGCGCCCGCTCCGCGCAGGTCATGCGGATCTTCGACCGCTTCACCCCGCGGGTCGAGCGGCTCGGCATCGACGAGGCGTTCCTGGACGTCGCCGGGGCCCTCCGCCTGTACGGCACGCCGTGGCAGATCGGCGCCGAGATCCGCCGCACCGTGTTCGCCGAGACGGGCCTGCACTGCTCGGTGGGTGCCGCGTCGACGAAGTTCGTCGCGAAGCTCGCCTCGAGCCGCGCCAAGCCGGACGGCCTGCTCGTCGTCCCGCACGCCGACACCATCGCCTTCCTGCACCCGCAGCCGGTCTCGGCCCTGTGGGGCGTCGGGGGCAAGACGCAGGAGACGCTCGAGCGTCGGGGGATCCACACCGTGCGGGACCTCGCGACGACCCCGCTGCCGTCCCTGGTGTCGCTGCTCGGTCCGGCCGGTGGACAGCGGTTGCACGACCTGGCGTGGGGGCGGGACCCGCGCACGGTGGAGGCCGGGGTCGGTGAGAAGTCGATCGGGCACGAGGTCACGTTCGGCCGTGACCTCACCGAGCGGGACGACGTGGCGCGGGAACTCCTCCGACTCGCCGAGAAGGTCGCGGTCCGGCTCCGACGCGCCGAGGTCCAGGCCCGGACCGTCGCGCTCAAGGTGCGGTACACCGACTTCACGACGCTCACCCGCTCCCGCACCCTCGCCGAGCCGAGCGACGTCGCCAAGCGGATCCACCGGGAGGCCGTCGAGCTGTACGACGTCCTGCACCGTCCGGGCAACCGGATCCGGCTCATCGGCGTCCGCGGCGAGAACCTCGTGCCGGCGGCCGCGAGCAACGCGCTGTGGGACGACGACGCGCCGTGGCGGGAGACCGAGACGACCGTGGACGCGGTCACCGCGCGCTTCGGTGCCGGTGTCCTGCGTCCCGCGTCACTCGTGCGCGGGTCCGGCGGCGGTCCCGGCCCGAGCACGCCGCGGGCGCCGCACGCCCGGCAGGACTGACACGTGTCGGGCGACCGCGTGCCGGTACACTCGGGTGGAGTGAGCGCAGCGGAGAACATCGAGCACCAGGAACCCGCCGAACTCCCGATCGACGGGCTGTCCGACGACCACCGCCCCACCGGACCGGCGGCGATCGCCGAGGTCGCGGGCAACGCGGCGGCCGAGCACCTGTCGCCCGCCTTCCCCGAACGTGCCGCATGGGGCACCGCCTCGAAGCTCCGCGCCTGGCAGGTCGAAGCGCTCACGAAGTACTTCGAGAAGGAACCGCGCGACTTCCTCGCCGCGGCGACCCCCGGCGCCGGCAAGACCACCTTCGCGCTGCGCCTCGCGACCGAGCTCCTCGCCCGCGGCACCGTCGACCGCCTGGTCGTCGTCGCGCCCACCGAGCACCTGAAGCGGCAGTGGGCCGACGCCGCCGACCGCGTGAACATCCGGCTCGACCCGATGTTCAAGAACGGCGACGGCATGTTCGGCCGGCACTACCAGGGCGTCGCGATCACCTACGCGCAGGTCGGCATGAACCCCGAGGTGCACGAGCGGATCACCGCGGGCGGCAAGACCCTCGTGATCCTCGACGAGGTGCACCACGGCGGCGACGCGCTGACGTGGGGCGACGGCATCCGGCAGGCGTTCACGAAGGCCACGCGCCGACTGTCGCTGTCCGGCACGCCGTTCCGGTCGGACACGGCGCCGATCCCGTTCGTCCAGTACGCCCCGGACGAGCAGGGGATCCGCACCTCGATCTCGGACTACAACTACGGCTACGGCCGGGCGCTCAAGGACGGCGTCGTCCGCCCGGTGCTGTTCATGGCCTACGCCGGGCAGATGCGCTGGAAGACCCGGATGGGCGACGAGATGGCCGCCTCGCTCGGCGACCCCGTCACGAAGGACATCACCGCGCAGGCCTGGCGCACCGCGCTGTCGCCGGAGGGCGAGTGGATGCCCGCCGTGCTCTCGGCGGCGGACAAGCGCCTCACCGAGGTGCGCCGTGGCGTGCCGGACGCAGGCGGGCTGGTGATCGCGACCGACACCACGACCGCCCGGGCGTACGCGCGGATCCTGCAGCGCATCACGGGGGAGCGGCCGACCGTGGTCCTGTCCGACGAGGCCGCCGGGTCGAGCCGGATCCAGTCCTTCGCCGAGGACACCTCGCGGTGGATGGTCGCCGTCCGGATGGTGTCCGAGGGCGTCGACGTGCCGCGGCTCTGCGTCGGCGTCTACGCCACGAGCGCGAGCACGCCGCTGTTCTTCGCCCAGGTCATCGGCCGCTTCGTGCGCGCCCGACGCCGCGGCGAGACCGCGTCGGTCTTCCTGCCGAGCGTGCCCGGGCTGATGGCGCTGGCCGCCAGCCTCGAGCTGGAGCGCGACCACGCCCTCGACCGCCCGAAGGACGCCGAGGACGGCATGTACAACCCCGAGGACGCCATGGTGGCGGAGGCGAACAAGGAGGACCGGGCCTCCGAGAGCCTGCTCGACGTGCAGCCGTTCGAGGCGCTCGACTCGCAGGCGTCGTTCGACCGGGTCCTCTACGACGGCGGCGAGTTCGGCACCGGCGGCGAGGTCGGGTCGCTCGAGGAACTCGACTTCATCGGCATCCCCGGGCTGCTCGAGCCCGACCAGGTGCGGGACCTCCTCCGCGCCCGGCAGGCGACCCAGGCCAAGCGGTCGAAGGGCCGCGTCCCGAAGGACGGGACGCCCAAGGCGCCCGAGCCGGTGGACCGGCCGATGTACATGACGATCAAGGAGCAGCGGTCGGAACTGCAGCGCCTCGTCTCGATCTGGTCCCGGCACGCGAACGAACCGCACGGGTCGATCCACGCCGAGCTCCGTCGGATCAGCGGTGGTCCGGCCGTCGCGCAGGCGAGCATCGAGCAGATCCAGAAGCGCATCGACATCCTCCGCTCCCGCATCGGCGGGCGACGGTGACCCGCGCGTGATCGAGCCGGTCGACGACGACCGCACCTGGTACGTCAAGCGCGACGCGGACTCCTCACCCGAGGCGATCATCGACCGCTTCGGGGGCGGCTACCGGCTCCGGCGGTTCTCCCTGAACGAGTCCCGTCGCACGCAGCACGGCGTGTACACCGGCCGCGAGGTCGCCGAGACGGCGTGGTGGCGCCTCCGCGACGGCCGCAGCTGACCCGTGGACGATCCGGATCGGGACCGGATCGGCCGCACAGGTGCGGCGCTGATGACGGGGAGGGGCCGGATCGGGTAGACCGGAGGAATGGCAGACTCCATCCCCCACGTCCTCGTCCTCGGCGGCGGCTCGGCCGGCTACACCGCGGTCAAGCAGCTCCAGAAGCACGCCGCCTCGGTGCCCATGCGCATCACCCTCGTGGACCAGAACACGTACTACACGTACCTGCCGTTCCTGCCCGAGGTCGCCGGCGGTCACATCGCCCCGAAGGACGTCACCGTCGAACTCCGACGTGCGCTCCGCAAGACCCGGGTCATCCAGGGCAAGGTCACCGGGATCTCCTCGGCCGACAAGACGGTCTCCGTCGCGACGGCCGGTGGTGACGACCGGTCCTTCGAGTACGACCACCTCGTGGTGGCACTCGGCTCGGTCACCCGTACCTTCCCGACGCCCGGCCTCGACGAGGTCGGCGTCGGCTTCAAGACGGTCGAGGAGGCCGCGTACGTCCGCGCCAAGCTCCTCGACAACATCGCGAAGGCCGCCGCCACGCGCGACGAGGACGAGCGTCGTCGCCTGCTCACGAGCATCTTCATCGGCGGCGGCTACACCGGGGTCGAGGCGATCGGTGAGCTGTTCGACGTCTCCCAGGCCGCGATCGCCACGTACCCGTCGCTCGCCGGCGAACAGCCGCGCTGGGTGCTCATCGACGCCCTCGACCGGGTCGCCCCCGAGGTCGGCCCCGAGCTGTCGAAGTGGACCCTCGAGTCCCTCCGTGCCCGCGGCATCGACGTCCGCCTCAAGACCACCATGCCGAGCTGCGAGGGCGGGATCGTCAAGCTCTCCGACGGTGACGAGTTCGCCACCGGCCTGCTCGTCTGGACGGCCGGCGTCAAGCCGAACCCGCTCCTCGACGCCACCGACCTGCCGCGCGGGCCGAAGGGGCACCTCGCCGCCAACGCGAAGCTCCAGGTCGAGTCCGAGGACACGCACGAGGTCGTCCCGGGCGTCTGGGGCCTCGGCGACGTCGCCCAGGTCCCGGACCTGACGGCCGAGAAGCAGCCGGCGTACTACCCGCCGAACGCCCAGAACGCCGTCCGGCAGGCCGTCGTCGTCGCGGACAACATCGTCGCCTCGATCACGGGCAAGCCCCTCGTGGAGTACCGCCACCCGTCCATCGGAACGGTCGCCTCGTACGGTGTCGCCAAGGGCGCGGCGAACATCAAGGGCATCAAGATGACGAACCTGCTGGCGTGGATGGCGCACCGCTCGTACCACGTGTACGCGATGCCGACGCTGAACCGCAAGGCGCGCATCGTCATCGGCTGGGTGACCGGTGCGGTCTCCGGCCGCGACGCGACGTCCCTCATCAAGGAGACCGACCCGCGGCAGAACTTCGTGGACGCCGCGAAGAGCTAGCACGCGACTGCCTGCAGACGGGAGGCCCGGTACCAGCTGGTACCGGGCCTCCCCTCCGTCCGCGTGGCGGCTGTGCGTCGAACGCGAGCCTGGGCCGCCTCCCATCCGCCGTCCGTCAGCGTGGACGGTACGAGCGAGAGGAGCGCCATGCGCGCCATGACCTACCGCGGCCCCTACCGGGTCCGCGTCGAGGACAAGCCCGACCCCCGGATCGAGCACCCGAACGACGCGGTCATCCGTGTCGAACGTGCCGCGATCTGCGGGTCGGACCTGCACCTGTACCACGGCATGATGCCGGACACCCGCGTCGGCCACACCTTCGGTCACGAGTTCATCGGCGTCGTCGAGGAGGTCGGGTCGTCCGTCGAGACGCTCAGCGTCGGCGACCGGGTGATGGTCCCGTTCCACATCTCCTGCGGCACCTGCTGGTTCTGCGCCCGCGGCCTGTTCACCAACTGCCACAACGTCAACCCGAACGCGACCGCGGTCGGCGGCATCTTCGGGTACTCGCACACCACCGGCGGCTACGACGGCGGGCAGGCGGAGCGCGTCCGCGTCCCGTTCGCCGACGTCGGCCCGCAGGTCATCCCGGACTGGCTCGACGCCGAGGACGCCCTGATGATGACGGATGCACTCGGCACCGGGTACTTCGGTGCCCAGCTCGCGTCGATCCGCGAGGGCGACACCGTCGTGGTGCTCGGTGCCGGCCCGGTCGGCCTGTACGCGGCGAAGTCCGCGTGGTTCATGGGCGCCGGCCGTGTGATCGTCGTCGACCAGCTCGAGTACCGCCTGGCGAAGGCCCGCGAGTTCGCGCAGGCCGAGACGATCAACTTCGCCGAGGTGGACGACATCGTCGTCGAGATGAAGAAGCAGACCGACTTCCTCGGCGCCGACAGCGTGATCGACGCGGTCGGTGCGGAGGCCGACGGCAACTACCTGCAGCACGTGACGAGCTCGAAGCTCAAGCTGCAGGGCGGCTCGCCCATCGCGCTGAACTGGGCGATCGACGGTGTCCGCAAGGGCGGCACCGTGTCGGTGATGGGCGCCTACGGCCCGATCCCGAGCGCAGTCAAGTTCGGCGACGCGCTCAACAAGGGCGTCACCATCCACATGAACCAGGCGCCGGTGAAGCGCCAGTGGCCGCGGCTGCTCGAGCACATCCAGGCCGGGCACCTCAAGCCGAGCGACGTCATCACGCACCGGATCCCGCTCGAGCACATCGACGAGGCGTACCACCTGTTCTCGGCGAAGCTCGACGGCTGCATCAAGCCGGTGATCGTGCCGTGAGCGAGAACGGAGACCAGAGCATGCGCACCACACCGGACGGCCACGGCGCCGACGACCACATCGCGTACGTGGCGGACAAGCCGCGCGACCTGCCGTCCGCGGACGAACTCCGCGCGCGGATCCCCGGATGGGGGAGCGACCTGGACCTCGCCGACCGGCCGAGCGTCCCGAAGCTGTCCCGCGAGGCCGGCTCGGCGACGAACGCGCACTGGGACCGACCGGAGCAGCAGCCCGGTGGGGAGGGCCGCGAGCGGTCGATCGAGCACGCGCACGTCACGCCGGTGTTCGGCACCGCGCAGCCCCTGTCCGGCATCGCCGGCGTCGTGAAGCGGTACGCCTACCGCCGCTTCAGCGAGGGCCGCCTGGCGCACTGGATGCTCCTGGTCGTCGGCGACCGCCTCGACGTCGCCACGCACCGGGTCACGGACGCGCTCCGCGGCCGGCCGGACCGGCTCGTCAAGGAAACCGGGATCGCCGCCGAGCGTGCGGACGACCCGGTCGGCGCCCGCCTCGGGTCGACGCGACGGGACTGGCGACACGGTGTGCTCGACCCCGTCGTCGCGACGTGGCCGTACCTGCTCATCGGCGGCGTGGCCGTCTGGGTGGTGCGGCGCGCCCGGCGCTGACCGAGAACCGCACCGCGCTCTGGGCGCGGAAAAACGAACGGCCCTCCCGGAGGAGGGCCGTTCGCCGCTTGTCTCAACACAAGTGTCCGAGCACGTGGTCCGGAGACCAGGTACTCCGTGTCCGAGGGGGGACTTGAACCCCCACGCCCTAATACGGGCACTAGCACCTCAAGCTAGCGCGTCTACCAATTCCGCCACCCGGACTGGGTGTGGTGCTCTCGCACCGGGCTGACCGACCGGGTTTCCCCGGCCTTCCTGCCGAGAGAAGACACTAGCACGGCTGTGAACGCACGCTGAACACGGGTGCGCATCCCGGGCGCGGCGCGACCGTATCGCGGTGCTCGGTGGTGTCGCCGGTAGCGTTGTCGCATGACGTCCGAGCTGGAACGCACCGCGGCGATCGCGCGGGACCTCATCCGGATCGACACCACGAACTGGGGTGAGGGGAAGTCCCGGGGTGAGACCGAGGCAGCGCACTACGTCGAGGCAGCGCTGCAGGACCTGGGCCTGACCCCGCAGCTGTTCGAGTCCGAGCCGGACCGGGTCAGCGTCGTCGCCCGCGTCCCCGGCCGGGACCGCAGCAAGCCGGGCCTCGTCGTGCACGGGCACCTCGACGTCGTACCGGCCGACCCGGCGAACTGGTCCGTCGACCCGTTCGGCGGCGAGGTGCGCGACGGGTCGCTCTGGGGTCGTGGCGCCGTGGACATGAAGAACATGGACGCGATGATGCTCACGGCGTTGGCCGACGTGGTCGAACGCCAGGGCGCTCCCGAGCGCGACCTCGTCATCGCGTACTTCGCGGACGAGGAGGCCGGGGGCATCCTCGGCGCCCACCACGTCGTGGACACGCATCCCGAGGTCTTCGCCGGGGCGACCGCTGCCATCAGCGAGGTCGGCGGCTACTCGATCACGCTCGGCGACCGTCGCGCCTACCTGCTCCAGACCGGTGAGAAGGCGCTCATGTGGGTGAAGCTGACCGCCCACGGGACCGCGGCGCACGGCTCGCACGTCATCCGCGACAACGCCGTCACGAAGCTCGCCGCCGCCGTCGGCCGGATCGGCGGCGAGGAGTGGCCGGTCCGGCTCTCGGACACGACCGAGGCGATGGTCGCCGAGGTCGCCCGCTTCCTCGGCGTCGACCCGGTCGCCACCGGTCCGGACGAGGTCGCCCTGGCCACCGGCTCCGCGGCGCGGTTCATCCACGCGGCGTTGCACACCACCACGAACCCGACCGTCCTGCAGGCCGGGTACAAGCACAACGTGATCCCGGACGAGGCCACCGCGCTCGTCGACATCCGCTGCCTGCCCGGTGACGAGGAGACCGTCCTGGCCCGCGTGCGGGAACTCGCCGGCGAGGACGTCGAGGTCACCATGACGCACCAGGACGTCGGCCTCGAGCAGGACTTCGGCGGTCCGCTCGTCGACGCCGTCCGGGACGTCCTCGAGCGGCACGACCCGGGCGCCCCGGTCCTGCCGTACCTGCTCTCCGGCGGCACCGACAACAAGGCGCTGTCCCGTCTCGGCATCGCCGGGTACGGCTTCGTGCCACTGCAGCTGCCCGCCGGGGTGGACTTCCCCGCGATGTTCCACGGCGTCGACGAGCGGGTCCCGCTCGAGTCGCTGGCGTTCGGCCGCCGCGTCCTCGGAGACCTCTTCGCGACCTACTGATACCGTGCATGGTCGTCGTCGGGAACGGCGACCGAGTCCAGCACCGGCGAAAGGCCGCACACGTGCACATCTTCGAGGCGATCTTCCTCGGCTTCGTCCAGGGTCTGACCGAGTTCCTGCCGGTCTCCTCCAGCGCGCACCTGCGCATCGTCGGGCTGTTCCTGCCGGATGCGGAGGACCCCGGTGCGGCCTTCACCGCGGTGACGCAGCTCGGCACCGAGACCGCCGTGCTCATCTACTTCTGGAAGGACATCACCCGGATCATCGGGCGGTGGTTCGGCGCGCTCGGTGGCAAGGTCCCGCGGAACGACCCGGACGTCCGCCTCGGGTGGCTCGTCATCCTCGGCACGATCCCGATCGGCGTGGTCGGCCTGCTGCTCCAGGACAGCATCGAGACCACGTTCCGGTCGCTCTGGATCGTGGCGATCGTGCTCATCGTCTTCGGCGTCGTCCTGGGCGTGCTCGACCGGGTCGGACGGAAGGTCCGGCGGATCGAGCACATGACCTTCAAGGGCGGCATCCTCATCGGGCTCGCGCAGGTCCTCGCGCTCGTCCCGGGCGTCTCCCGGTCCGGCGCGACGGTCTCGATGGGGCTCGCCCTCGGGTACACCCGTCCGGCGGCCGCGCGGTTCGCCTTCCTCCTCGCGATCCCCGCGGTGTTCCTGTCCGGGCTGTACGAGGCCGCGACGAGCCTCGGCGACACCGGAGCGCCGTTCGGTGTGGCGGACACCCTGATCGCGACCGTCGTGGCCTTCGTCGTCGGGTTCGTCGTCATCGCCGCGTTCATGAACTACATCAGCAAGCGGAGCTTCATGCCGTTCGTGGTCTACCGCATCCTCCTCGGTGTCGTCCTCATCGTGCTGCTCTCCCTCGGGGTGGTCGAGCCGTGAGGGCCTGGCAGGCACCGAGCGTCCCCGAGGTCCCGGGGGCCGGCCCCCGTCCGCTCGTCCACGACACCGCGACCGGCAAGCCCGTCGACCCGACGCGTGGTAACGACGACGCGTCGCTCTACGTCTGCGGGATCACCCCGTACGACGCCACGCACCTCGGGCACGCCGCGACGTACCTGGCCTTCGATACGCTCGGCCGGGCGTGGCGGGACGCCGGGTTGCCGGTGCGGTACGCGCAGAACACGACCGACGTCGACGACCCGCTCCTCGAGCGGGCGACGCGTGACGGCGTGGACTGGCGGGAGCTCGCCGCCTCGCAGATCGACCTGTTCCGCCGCGACATGGAGGCCCTGCGCGTCCTGCCGCCGGACGACTACGTGGCCGTCACCGACGAGGTCGAGCGCGTCGCCGAGGCCGTGGCCTACCTGGAGGAGACGGGCTACGCCTACACGGTGCCGACGCCGGACTCCGACGGCGAGGACCTCTACTTCGACGTCAGCCGCCCGAGCGACGCCTGGACGCTCGGCGACGAGAGTCGTCTCGACCGCGAGACGATGCTCGCCCTCTCCGCCGAGCGCGGCGGCGACCCCGACCGGCCCGGCAAGCGCGACCGGCTCGACCCGCTGCTCTGGCGTGCCGAGCGCGAGGGCGAACCGAGCTGGGACACCGAGATCGGCCCCGGACGCCCGGGCTGGCACATCGAGTGCAGCGTCATCGCCGGCGACAAGCTCGGCCTGCCGATCAGCGTGCAGGGCGGTGGCAGCGACCTCGTCTTCCCGCACCACGAGATGAGCGCCGGGCACGCCGCGGCCCTGGCCTCCCAGCCGCTGGCGAACGCCTTCGTGCACACCGGGATGGTCGCCTACCAGGGGGCGAAGATCTCCAAGTCGCTCGGCAACCTGGTGACGGTGCGCGGGCTCCTCGACGGTGGCGCCGATCCGCGCGCCATCCGCCTGGCCCTGCTCTCGCACCGGTACTCCGACGACTGGGAGTGGACCGACGGCGACCTCGACGACGCGGGCCGCCGCCTCGCTGCCTGGGACACGTGGGTGCGCTCCGGCTCCGGCTCCGAGCAGGACGCCGACGCCGTCGTGGCGCGGCTCCGGGCCCGGGTCGCGGACGACCTCGACACGCCGGGCGCGGTCGCGGTGGTCGACACCGCGATCGCCGGCGGGACGGCGGCGACCCCCGAGCTCGTCGACCTCGTCGACGCCCTGCTCGGCATCCGCATCGCCTGACCGCCGTGGCGGCGGACGCTGCCACCCCGAGACGAACGGGAGGTCCGGTACCAGCTGGTACCGGATCTCCCGTCCGTCACACGCCCGCGTCTACTGCGGCGGCTGCGGCGGCCGCCACGGGCCCTCGCCCGCCGCCCCGCCGCCGTCCTTGCCGTCCTTGTGTTCCCGGCGCCGCAGGTACTGCTCGAACTCCTGCGCGATGGCGTCGCCGGAGGCCTCGGGGGAGTCGACCGTGTCGCGCGCCTGTTCCAGCTGGCCGATGTAGGACGCCATGTCCTCGTCGTCCGCGGCGAGGGCGTCGATGCCCTCCTCCCACTGCGCGGCATCGTCGAGCAGGGTGCCGCGCGGCACGGTTACGTCCGTCAGCTCCTCCATCTTGTCGAGCAGCGACAGGGTGGCCTTCGGCGACGGGGCGTTGTGCACGTAGTGCGGCACGGACGCCCAGAGCGACAGCGTGGTCAGCCCGGCCTTGTCCATCGCGTCGGCGAGGACCCCGAGGATGCCCGTCGGGCCCTCGTACGTCGACTTGTCCACGTCGAACGCCGCACGCACGCCGGCGTTCTCGCTCGACACGAAGACCGAGATGGGCCGGGTGTGCGGGACATCGGCGAGCATCGCCCCGACGAAGACCACGGCGTCGATCGAGTACACGTCCGCCAGGTCGATGACCTCGGCGCAGAAGGCGCGCCAGGTCCGCGACGGCTCGGGGCCGACGAGCACGAACACGTCCCGCTCGGTCGGTGCGCCGGTCGCCCCGATCACCGGTCGGCCCTCGGCACTCGGGCCGTGCAGGACGATGCGCGGCCAGGTGACGGCCCGCTCGCCCTCGTCGTCGAAGCCGACCTCGGGACGGTTGAACTGGTAGTCGACGTACCGCTCCCCGTCGATCTCGCGGAGTTCATCGAGCTCGAGGGCGTCGACGATGCGACGAGCGAGTCCGCTCGCGGCCTCGCCGGCGTCGTTCCAGCCCTCGAACGCGACGACGAGGAGTCGTCCGTCGCTGAAGGGGGAGTGCTGTGGCACGGCAGGGGCCTCCTGGTTGTGGAGCGGGTCGACGCACCCGCAGTCGCGCGCGTCGGACCGGAGCACGATCAGGCATCCACGATAGACCCGCTGCCCCCGGGCGGGCGTCCCCGGCCCGGGGGGCGCCGACGCCGCCGGTAGACTCGTCGCCCGTGACCGCGCAACCCCCCACCACCGTCCGGCCCGACCCGGTGCTGCCCGCAGCCGTGCTGTGGGACATGGACGGCACGATCATCGACACCGAGCCCATCTGGCAGGAGTCGCAGGTCGTGCTCACCGCGCGCTTCGGCGCCGAGTGGACGCACGAGGACGGCCTGTCGCTCGTCGGCAGCGGCCTCGAGCGGTCCGGCGAGATCCTCCGTGCCAAGGGCGTCGACATGGAGGTCGAGCAGATCGTCGCGTGGATGACCGACTTCGTGGTCGAGCGCCTGCACGGGGACGACCTGCCGTGGCGTCCCGGTGCCCGTGAACTCGTCGAGGAACTGCACGACCGCGGGGTCCCGACCGCACTCGTCACGATGTCGCGCCGCACGATGGCCCTGGTCACCGCCGAGGCGTTCGGCGCACGCGGCTTCCGGGTCGTCGTCGCCGGTGACGACGTCGAGCGCCCGAAGCCGTACCCGGACGCCTACCTGAGCGCGGCCGCGCAGCTCGGGGTCGACCCGACCACGTGCATCGCGATCGAGGACTCCGCGACCGGCGTCGCCTCGGCGGTCGCGTCCGGCGCGGTGACGGTGGGCGTCGAGCACATCGTCCCGCTCGCCGAGGGTGCCTGCGACGTCCTCCTCGACACCCTGGACGGCGTGACCGTCGACCGCCTGCTCGAACTCACCGGCCCGGCCCTGGCGGCCCGTGCCACCGACCGCCAGGGAGGCCCGGCCTCCGTCCCGGCGTCGGCCCCCGTCACCGAAGGGGACACGCGATGAGCGACGCCACGACCGACGAGCCCACCACCCCCGGCGAGCCGACCGCGCAGGACGCGGTGGAGCTGCCGCACCCGGTCGGGGGGGCGCCGCACACCCCGCCGCGCGGACCGTTCCGTGCCGGCGACCGCGTCCAGCTCACGGGCCCGAAGGGGAAGCTCACCACGCTGTCGCTCGAGCGCGGCGTGGTCTACCACACGCACCGCGGCATGCTCGCGCACGACGACGTCATCGGGCAGGCGGACGGCTCGGTCATCCGGGCGAGCTCCGGGGACGAGTACCTGGCGCTGCGGCCCCTGCTCAACGACTACGTCATGTCGATGCCGCGCGGTGCCGCGATCGTGTACCCGAAGGACGCGGCCCAGATCGTCGCGTTCGCGGACGTCTTCCCCGGCGCACGGGTCGTCGAGGCCGGGGTCGGTTCCGGCGCACTCTCGCTGTGGCTCCTCCGGGCGATCGGCCCGACCGGCAGTCTGCAGTCGTTCGAGCGCCGCGACGAGTTCGCCGCGATCGCCCGCGGCAACGTCGGCACCTTCCTCGGGGCGGTCCCGGACAACTGGTCCGTGACCGTGGGGGACCTCGTCGAGGAGCTCCCGCAGGCCGTCGAGCCGCAGAGCATCGACCGCGTGGTGCTCGACATGCTGGCCCCGTGGGAGTGCGTCGACGAGGCCGCCGACGCCCTCGTGCCCGGCGGGCTCATCGTCTGCTACGTCGCGACGGTCACGCAGCTGTCGCGCACGGCCGAGGCCCTCCGTGACACCGGGCGCTTCACGGACCCGCAGTCGAGCGAGACGCTCGTGCGCACGTGGCACGTGGAGGGGCTCGCCGTGCGTCCGGACCACCGGATGGTGGCGCACACCGGCTTCCTGGTCACCGCACGTCGCCTGGCGGACGGGGTCGTCCTGCCGAACCTGAAGCGACGTGCCGGCAAGGCGGAGTTCTCGGACGAGGACGTCGAGGCCTGGACCCCCGGCACCGTCGGCGAGCGTGGCGCCAGCGACAAGAAGCTCCGCAAGGTCGCGCGTCAGGCGGCCGCCCAGGCCCGCAAGGTCGCGGCGGCCGAGGCGGGCGAGGACGGTGCCCCGGACGGCGGCTCGGCGGCGTCCGGACCCGACGACGACGCCCACTAAGCTGACCTCCGTGCCCGTCCTGCATCGAACGGAAAGAGGATCCGTGCGCACCATCCCCGCACTCGTGGTCACCATCGGTCTCGTCGCGTCGCTGACGGCGTGCGCCGCTCCCGGTGCGGGATCGTCGAGCACGTGCGCGCCGTCCGGAGCCGCGTCGGAGGCCGTCTCGGCCAGGGGCGCGTTCGGTTCGCAGCCGGACGTCACGGTGCCCGCCGGTCTCACCGCCACCGGCACCCAGGTCTCCGTCCTCCGCCAGGGCGACGGCCGCACGATCGGGGACGGCACACCGGTCGTCCTCGAGTACACGCTCGTCGACGGCGCGACCGGCGAGGTCGCCCAGACCAGCGGCTACACCGGTTCCTCGAACCCGATCACGGCCGGTTCGACCAACGCCGGTGCGCTCGGCGAGGCCCTCGAGTGCGCCCAGGTCGGCGACCGACTCGCCGTCGCGATGCCCAAGTCGGCACTCTCGGGCACCGCCCCCTCCCGCTCGACGGGGAAGGCCGAGGACGCGGCCGTGTTCGTCGTCGACGTGCAGCGTGCGTTCGCCGCCCGCGCCACCGGCACGCCCCAGCTCGCGGGCGACGGCATGCCCGCCGTCGTGCTCGCACCGGACGGTGCACCCGGCATCACCATCCCCTCGTGGCCGGCGCCGGAGAAGGACGAGCAGCACCTGCTCCGCAAGGGCGACGGTGCGACGCTGACCGCGGAGGACACCGCGGTCGTCAAGTACACCGCCGTCACGTGGGGGAGCAGCACGACCGACTCCACCGTCGCGGGCTCGAGCTGGACCGACGGGTCCGGCGCGCAGCCGCTCCCGCTGGCCGAGGGCCAGGTCGTCGACGGCATCCGGAACGCCCTGATCGGCCGGCACGTCGGGGACCAGGTCCTCGCGATCGTCCACCAGCAGGGTGCCGCGTACGCGTACGTCATCGACGTGCTCGGCGCGATGCCGCGCTGACCCGCGGCTGCGTAGGATCGGCACGTGCCCACCACCCGTGCTCCCCGTGTGCCCGCCGAGGAACGGCTGTTCAGCCTCGTGCTCGCACTGCTCTCGACGGAGTCCGGGCTGACGAAGTCCGAGATCCTGGCGAACGTCCAGGGGTACCGGCAGCGGTACGCGCCCGGCGGTGACAACGCCTCGCTCGAGCGGCAGTTCGAGCGCGACAAGGACGACGTCCGCGAGCTCGGGATCCCGCTCGAGACGATCGAGACGCCGGGTGCCGCGGGGAACAACCAGACGCTGCGCTACCGGATCCCGAAGGGCGAGTACGACCTGCCGCTCGACGTCCGGTTCACGCCCGACGAGTCCGCCCTGCTGTCGCTCGCCGCGATGGCGTGGCGCGAGGGCGCCCTGTCGGCCGACTCCAGGCGCGGACTGCTCAAGGTGCGCTCCGCCGGGTCCGAGGACGACGGCTCGGAGCACGAGAGCGGCGACGGTGCGACCGCGATCGGTGCCTACGCCCCGCGGCTGCGCACCCGGGACACCGCGTTCGAACCCCTGCGGTCGGCCCTCGACCGGGGCGCCGCCGTCCGGTTCGCGTACATCACGCCGGGCCACCACGAGGCCCGCGTCCGCGAGCTCGCGCCGCTCGCGCTCGTCCAGCACGGCGGCCGGTGGATGCTCGCCGCGCACGAGTTCGCGACGCGGTCGGAGAAGAACTACCTGCTGTCCCGGATCGTCGGTCCGGTGACCCTGTTCGAGGTCGGTCAGCACCCGGCACCGGCGGACGCGGGGGAGCGGGCGCTGGCCGGCCTGGACCGGGTCTGGGCGGAGCGCACCGCGACCGTGCACGTCGTACCGGGGTCGGACGCCGAACGCCGTCTGGCCCGTCGGCGGGACACCACCGCGACGACGGACGGCGAACTGGTGGTCCACCACGTCGACCCGCAGATCCTGGCCGAGGAACTCGCCGCGTTCGGCCCCGAGGTGTGGGTCGTCGAACCGGAGGACCTGCGGCAGCGCGTGGTCGACCGCCTCCGCGTGCTCGTCGCCGACCACTCCGGGCCGCCCGAACGGACCGCCGACCACCGCGGCGCCGAGGACGGTCGCCGCCTGCCCGAGGACGGACCCGACCGTGGCTGACGCCCAGCCCCTGCAAGCGCAGGACAAGCTCGCCTTCCTGCTGGCACTCGTGCCGTACCTCATCGACCGGGAACGCGTCTCCGTCGCCGAGGCCGCCCGGCACTTCGGGGTCCCCGAGTCCCGCATCCGGCGTGCCGTCGAGCTCATCGCGGTGTCCGGCGTCCCGGGCGAGACCATGCAGTACCAGCACGGCGACCTGTTCGACATCGCCTGGGACGACTTCGACCAGAACGACATGATCGTGCTGACGAACCTCGTGGCGATCGACGACGCCCCGCGGCTGTCAGCGCGCGAGGCGTCGGCACTCATCGCGGGCCTCCAGTACCTGTCCGCCCTGCCCGAGGCCGCCGACACGGACGCCATCCGGGCACTGATGGCGAAACTGTCGCGCGGTGCGGGTGGCGCCGCGGGGAACGTGGCCGTCGGCCAGGACCTGCACGACGCGTCCCTGACCGTCATCCGTCAGGCGATGTCCGAGCGACGTGGACTCCTGTTCGAGTACGCGGGACCGCGGACGCAGGGCGGCACGCGTCGCGTCGACCCGCTCCGCGTCGAGTCGATCGACGCCGACTGGTACCTGCGCGGCTGGGACCTCGACCGCGCGGCGATCCGCACCTTCCGCCTCGACCGGATGTCCGGCGTGCGCGTGGACGACCGGCCCGCCGAACGGACCATCGAGGACGTCGTCCTGCCCGACACGCTGTTCCAGCAGAGCGCCCAGGACGTCATCGTCACGGTCGAGCTCGACGCCTCGTCCCTGCCGCTCGTCGCCGACTTCCTCGCCGACACCGCGGATGCGCCGGACGCCGACGGGCGGGTGCGCATCCGGCTCGCGGCGTCGGCCGGGTTCGACGGGGTCGTCCGGCTCGTCGCCGGGCTGCCCGGCCGCGCCGTGGTGATCGACCCACCCGCCGCCCGGGAGGCCGTGCGCGCGTTCGCGGCGGCCGCTCTCGACGTCCACTGAGAGACCGCTGCCGTAGGATCGGTGCATGGCTTCGACGACCGCGGGCGGGCGAGAGAAGCGGCACGGGCGCCGACCGAAGGAACCCGAAGGCCGCATGTCCCTCGGTCAACACCTGATCGAGCTGCGCAACCGCCTGTTCAAGGCCGTCGTCGCGGTCCTGGTGGCGGCGGTCGGCGGCTGGTTCCTCACACCGTTCGTGCTCGACGCGCTCCGCTCCCCGGTCACGCAGCTGGCCCGGGTCGGCGGGCACACCGCGGAGCTGAACTTCCCGATGATCACGGGTGCGTTCGACCTCCGCCTGCAGATCGCGGTCACGATCGGCGTCGTCATCGCGAGCCCGGTCTGGCTGTACCAGATCTGGGCCTTCATCGTCCCGGCCCTGGTCCGTCGTGAGAAGCAGTACGTGTGGGGCTTCCTCGGTTCGGCGATCCCGCTGTTCTTCGCCGGGTGCGCCTTCGGGTGGTACGTCCTGCCGCACGTCGTCGGCATCCTCGGCAGCTTCGTCTCGGCGCAGGACACGTCGATCGTCGACGCGAAGGCGTACTACGACTTCGTCATCAAGCTCATCGTCGCGGTCGGCATCGCGTTCGTGCTGCCGGTCTTCCTCGTCCTGCTCAACTTCGTCGGGGTCCTGACGGCCGCGGCGATCGTCCGGTCGTGGCGGGTCGCGATCGTGCTGATCCTCGTCTTCACCGCGCTCGTCACGCCGTCGGCGGACGTGCTGTCCATGTTCATCCTGGCCATCCCGATGGTCGTGCTCTACTTCGCCGCCTGCCTGGTGACGTGGCTGCACGACCGCCGTCTGGCGAAGCGCCAGGCGAAGCTCGACGAGGAGTACGGCCTGTGACCGAGACCAGCCTGAGCCCCGCCGAGCGGTTCGCCGCCGCGAAGGTCCGCCGTCGCTCGCGGAACCTCGAGTTGTTCCGGACCGACCTCCGCTTCGACCTCGACCCGTTCCAGTTCGCGGCGTGTGACGCGGTCGACCGCGGCAACAGCGTGCTCGTGGCCGCACCGACCGGCGCCGGCAAGACGATCGTGGCCGAGTTCGCGATCTGGCTGGCGATGCGACAGCCGACCGCGAAGGTGTTCTACACGACGCCGATGAAGGCGCTGAGCAACCAGAAGTACGCCGAGCTCGTGCAGGCGTACGGCGAGACCGAGGTCGGGCTGCTCACCGGCGACACGAACGTCAACCCCCGGGCCCGCGTCGTCGTGATGACGACCGAGGTCCTGCGGAACATGATCTACGCCGACTCGGACCTGCTCGACGACCTGGCGTGGGTGGTGCTCGACGAGGTGCACTACCTGGCCGACCGGTTCCGTGGCGCGGTCTGGGAAGAGGTCATCCTGCACCTCCCGACCGAGGTCCGGCTGGTGTCGCTCTCCGCGACCGTCAGCAACGCCGAGGAGTTCGGCGACTGGCTGCAGACGGTGCGCGGCGACACCGACGTCATCGTCTCCGAGGACCGCCCGGTCCCGCTCGAGCAGCACGTGCTCGTCGGGAACAAGATGGTCGACCTCTTCGACTCGTCCGGTGCCGCGGCGACGAACCGCGTCAACCCCGAGCTCCTCCGGCTCGTCGGCGGCGCCAACCGGCACGGCACGAACGGTCCGCGCGGCCGTCGCGGGCGCCCGGTGTACCCGGACCGCCGTGGTCCCCGTGCGGAGAAGGCCCACCGCGAGCAGATCGCGAAGATGCTCGACGAGCGCATGCTCCTGCCCGCGATCTTCTTCGTGTTCAGCCGGAACGGCTGCGACCAGGGCGTCCGGCACGTCGTGCGCTCGGGGCTGTCGCTGACGACCGCGGACGAGCGGCGTGAGATCCGCGAGACGGCCGAGTACCACTGCCGCACCCTGCTCGACGAGGACCTCGCCGTCCTCGGCTACTGGGAGTGGCTGGAGGGGCTCGAGCGCGGGGTCGCCGCACACCACGCCGGGCTGCTGCCCGCGTTCAAGGAGGTCGTCGAGGACCTGTTCCAGCGCAAGCTCCTCAAGGTCGTCTTCGCCACCGAGACCCTGGCCCTCGGGGTGAACATGCCGGCGCGCACCGTCGTCCTCGAGAAGCTCGAGAAGTTCAACGGCGAGGCCCGGGTCCCGATCACGCCGGGGGAGTACACGCAGCTCACGGGTCGTGCCGGGCGTCGGGGGATCGACGTCGAGGGCCACTCGGTCGTGCAGTGGTCGGACGGCCTCGAGCCGCAGGCCGTCGCGTCGCTCGCGAGCCGTCGGACCTACCCGCTCAACTCGTCGTTCAAGCCGACCTACAACATGGCCGTGAACCTCATCGAGCAGTTCGGCCGCGACCGCACGCGCGAGGTCCTCGAGACCTCGTTCGCGCAGTTCCAGGCGGACCGGTCCGTCGTCGACCTCGCCCGCAAGGTCCGGTCGCAGCAGGAGTCCCTGGACGGCTACCAGAACGCCATGCAGTGCCACCTCGGCGACTTCACGGAGTACGCGGCACTCCGCCGGCGGCTGTCGGACCTCGAGCGATCGAACGTGCCCGGCGGCCGCGAGGCCTCGCACGGGGCCCGCCAAGACCGCCAGTCCGCGATCACGGAGGTCCGCCGGCAGCTCCAGCGGCACCCGTGCCACGCCTGCCCGGACCGCGAGGCCCACGCCCGCTGGGCGGAGCGCTGGTACAAGCTCAAGCGCAGCAACGACAAGCTCGTGCAGCAGATCCGGTCCCGCACGGGTGCGGTCGCGACGACGTTCGACCGCGTGACCGACGTGCTGCTCGCACTCGGGTACCTGGTGCAGGACGACTCCGGGGACGTCACGGTGGCGGCCGGCGGTCGGCGGCTGCAGCGCATCTACGGGGACCGCGACCTGCTCGTCGCCGAGTGCCTCGAGGCCGGCGTGTGGAAGGAACTCACACCCGCGCAGCTCGCCGGGATGGCGGCGACCATCGTCTACCAGCCCCGCCGCGAGGACGCGCCGGGCACCGAGCACGCCGTGCCCCGCGGCGCCTTCCGGCCGGCCCTGGACGAGACGCTCACGATCTGGGCCCGCCTGGACGACGTCGAGCGCGACGCCCGGCTCGCCGGTTCCGAGCCGCCGACACCGGCGATCGCGCTCGGGATGTTCCGGTGGGCCTCCGGGTCCCCGCTCGACGACGTCCTGCGGTCGCTCGACCTCGCCGCGGGCGACTTCGTCCGCTGGTCGAAGCAGGTCATCGACCTCCTCGACCAGATCCGCAACGCGGGCGACGAGGACCTCGCCCGCACGGCCCGTCGAGCGACGGACGCGGTGCGCCGCGGCATCGTCGCCTACGCGACGGTCTGACGGGAGGCCCGGTGACGGTCCTCGCCACACCCGTGCGTCCGGTGCGCGCGTCCGCCGGGCGGTGGCGGCCCGGGACGGAGGGCGACGCGCTGAGCGCGGCCCTGCCCCTCGCGCAGGCGCTGCCGCTGTCGGTCGTCGGCGGACTCCTGTTCGCCCTGTCGTTCCCGTCGCCGGGCTGGTGGTTCCTCGCGTACCCGGCGGTCGCGTGCCTCCTGCTCGCCGCGATCGGGCAGCGGGCCCGTCGCGCCTCGTGGCTCGGCTTCGTCGCCGGCGTCGCGTTCTGGGTGCCGGTGATCTCGTGGGCCGGACGGTACCTCGGACCGGTGCCGTGGTTCGCGCTCGCGCTGCTCGAGGCCGCGCTCTTCGCCGTCGGCACGGTGGCGATCGCCCTCGCCTCCCGGTGGGTGGGGCGCGTCGTGACCTCGACCGCCGGACGCGTGTGGGGCCTCCCGGCGGTGGTCGCAGCGCTCTGGACAGGACGTGAGTGGCTCTCCGGCAGCTGGCCGTACGGCGGGTTCGCCTGGGGTCGGGTGGGGCTGTCCCAGTCCCAGGGGCCGTTCACGCACCTCGCCGCGTACGTCGGCGTCCTCGGACTGAGCTTCGTGGTGGTGTACTGCGTCGCCGTCGTGGTCTCGCTCGGACTCGTCGGCGGGCTCCGCCTGTCGGTCCGCGTCGCGACCGCCGGCCTGCTCGTCTCGGTGGTCCTGGCGGTGCCCGCGTGGCCGACGGCGGTGGACGGCACGGTGCGGGTCGAGGCGGTGCAGGGGAACGGCCCGGCCGGCTACTTCGACCGTGCCGAACCGGGCGACGTCCTCCGGTCGCAGGTCGCGGCCACCGACGTCGAGGCCCGCGGCGTCGACCTGGTCGTGTGGCCGGAGGCGGCGGCGGAGTACGACCCCCGCCGCGAGCCGGTCATCGCGTCCGCGCTCGACGCCGTCGTGCGGAGCGTCGGGGCCCCGCTCGTCGCAGGCGGCGTGACGCAGACCGCATCCGGGGTCCTGCACAACACCTCGTTCGTGTGGGACGACGACGGCTGGGGGGCCTCGTACGACAAGAAGCGCCCGGTGCCGTTCGGGGAGTACGTCCCGGACCGGTGGTTCTACTCGAAGCTCGCCCCGTCGCTGATCGGGCTCCTGCAGCGCGACTACACCCCGGGGACGAAGCCGAACGTCCTGCCGGTCGCCGGCATCCGGGCCGGCGTGATGATCTGCTTCGACGTGGTGGACGACGGCCTGACGGCGGACCTGGCGGACGGGGGAGCGCAGGTGATCCTGGCGCAGACGAACAACGCCGACTTCGACGGGACCGACGAGAACCTCCAGCAGCTCGAGATCGCCCGGATGCGGGCGGTCGAGACCGGACGGTCGCTCGTGAACATCTCCACCGTGGGGGCATCCCAGGTCATCGACCCGAGCGGTCGGACCATCGACCGGGTCCCGGCGTACACCGCGAGTTCGATGGTGACGGACGTGCCGCTCGGCACGTCGACCACCCCGGCGACCGTGGCGTCGGGGAGCATCACGCTTTCGCTGTCGCTCGGCGGTCTGCTCGTCCTGCTCGCCTGCGCTCCGTGGGGGCACCGCCGCCGCTGACTTGCCACCCGGGGCCGCGCCGTGCACTGGGAACCGACTGTGAATGCCACCCCTCCGGAACGAAAGGCGGGTGGTGTGGGTTGGACCGGAGGAACGAGCGAGAGGAGTCGGACATGGCTGATCGGAGTCTCCGAGGCATGCGGCTCGGGAGCCAGAGCCTCCAGAGCGAGGACGGTGTCGAGCTCTCCGAGCGGAAGCGTGCCGTCTACCAGGCGGTCTCGGGAGAGACCTTCGACATCGTCTTCTCCGCCGAGGCAGAGGTCCCGGCCGTCTGGTCGGACCCGCGCACCGGGATGGAAGGACGACTGCTCGGCGACGACGGCACCCCCGTCGAGGTCGCCGCAGAGGACGTCAAGGCGCCGAGGACCCACTGGGACATGCTGCTCGAACGGCGCTCCAGGGAAGAACTCGAGGAGCTGCTGCAGGAACGCCTGCAGGTGCTCCGTGCCCGCCGCGGCGCGTAGGCGTCGCGCGGCACACACGACGACGGCCCGCTCCCTGATGGGAGCGGGCCGTCGTCGAGTGTCGGTCAGACCGCGGGGGAGCGGTCCTCGCCCTGCGCCTGCCCGTCGGTCGAGCCGGCTTGCTCGTCCGTCCGGAACTGGGCGCGGGTCGCGTCGGCGGCGGCCGCGAGCTTCTCGTCGACGCTCCGGTCCGACTCGGCGAGGCGGTCCGCCAGCGCGGACTCCGGCACGATGTCCGCCGCGGTGGCGTCCGCGCTCCGGGCCGCGGTGCCGCTCCCGGTCGTCGCGGCGGTGGTGGTCACGAGGCTCTCGCCCGCGAGCTTGGAGATCTTCTCGAGGAAGTCGCCGCTGCCCGCCGGGCCGGCTGCGGGTGCACCGCCGGTCCGCGTGGCGCTGAAGCCCTTCGCGATGCCGGAGAGCGCCTCGGTGAACTCGCTCGGGATCATCCAGAGCTTGTTCGACGTGCCCTCGGCGATCTTCGGCAGCATCTGGAGGTACTGGTAGGACAGCAGCTTCTCGTCCGGGTCGCCGGTGTGGATGGCGTCGAACACCGTCGCGATCGCCTGCGCCTCACCCTCGGCGCGGAGGACCTGGGCCTTCGCGTCACCCTCCGCCGCGAGGATCGCCGCCTGCCGCTGGCCCTCGGCCTCGAGGATCTGGGACTGCTTCGTGCCCTCGGCCTGCAGGATCGCGGCACGACGGCTCCGCTCGGCACGCAGCTGCTGCTCCATCGCGTCCTGGATGGACACGGGCGGCTCGATGGCCTTCAGCTCGACACGGCCGACGCGGATGCCCCACTTGCCGGTCGCCTCGTCGAGCACGACGCGGAGCTGCCCGTTGATGTTGTCGCGGCTGGTCAGGGCCTCTTCGAGGTTGAGCCCACCGACGACGTTGCGGAGCGTGGTCGTGGTGAGCTGCTCGACGGCGCCGAGGTAGTTCGCGATCTCGTACGTGGCGGCGCGGGCGTCGGTGACCTGGAAGTACACGACGGTGTCGATCGAGACGACGAGGTTGTCCTCGGTGATCACCGGCTGGGGCGGGAACGAGACGACCTGCTCGCGCATGTCGAGCAGCGGCCGGAGACGGTCGATGAACGGCACGAGCAGGTTCAATCCCGGGTTGAGGGTCTTGTGGTACTTGCCGAGCCGTTCGACGATGCCGGCGGTGGCCTGGGGGACGATCCGGATGGCCTTGGTGAGGACGACGATCACGAAGACCACGACGACGGCGATGAGGACGATCAGGACGACCGTCCCGGTGGACAGGGTCATTGGCCAGCCTTCTGTTCGGTGCGGACGACGGCTGTGGAGCCCTCGATGGACTCGACGACCACGCGGGTGCCGAGTGGTGGTGTGCGGTCGGTGGTGCCGGGAGCGAAGCGCGCGCTCCAGGTCTCCCCGTTGGCCAGGCGGACCTGACCGGGACCGGAGGACGTGAACGCGAGCGCGACCGTGCCGCTCATCCCGACCAGGCCGTCGATACCGGTCCGGTGCGGGTCGGCACCGCGGTTCAGCGCTCGGAGCACCCGAGGACGCACGACGGCGAGCAGCAGCAGCGCGAGCACCGCGGCGATGAGCGTCGACAGCCACCACTCGGCGCGGAGCAGTGCGGCGACCAGGCCGCCGGCTGCCCCGGCAGCGAGCATGATGAAGACGAAGTCGAGGGTGAACACCTCGACCACCCCCAGGACGAGCACCAGTGCGATCCACACGATCACCTGCGTCCATTCCGTGACGTCCACGCGATCTCCCTCCCCGTACATCGCGCGCGGCGGTCGCTGCGTCGCGACGTCCGGTCTTGTCCGACCAACGTACCAGCGCCCTCCGGCGAGGCGACTGGTGGCCCCTACGGCGGCGCGGGCACCGGGCTGGCCGCGCCGCGCCTTGGTAGGCTCGATGCCGCCCGGGACGACCAGGACCGGCGCCGCCCCACGACAGGAGACACCACTGTGAGCAGCCCCCTCGCCCCCGGATCCCTCGACGGCACGCGCGCCCTCGTCACCGGGTCCTCCCGCGGCATCGGAGCGGACACGGTCGGGTACCTGGCAGAGGCCGGCGCCAAGGTCGTCGTGAACTACCGCAACAAGGCACGTCGTGCCGAGCAGATCGCGGAGAAGATCGTCGCGGCCGGGGGAGCGGCGCTCGCCCTCGGGGCCGACCTCACCGACCACGACTCCGTGCAGGCGATGGTCGACGCGGTCGTGCAGGAGTGGGGCGGCATCGACCTGCTCGTGCTCAACGCCTCCGGCGGCATGGAGTCCGGCATGGGCGACGACTACGCGCTGCGACTCAACCGCGACGCGCAGGTCGACATGCTGCAGACCGCCGTGCCGCACATGCCCGCCGGGTCCCGCGTCGTCTTCGTCACGAGCCACCAGGCCCACTTCGTCGAGACCGCCGAGACGCTGCCCGAGTACGTCCCGGTCGCGAAGAGCAAGCGCGCCGGCGAACTCGCCCTGCGCGAACTCCTGCCGCAGCTCGAGGCCGCGGGCATCGAGTTCGTCACCGTCTCCGGCGACATGATCGAGGGCACCATCACGGCGACCCTGCTCAACCGCATCAACCCCGGCGCCATCGAGGGTCGCCGCGAGGCCGTCGGAAAGCTCTACAGCGTGTCCGAGTTCGCCGCCGAGATCGCCCTCGCCGCGGTGGAGCCGATCCCCGCAGACCACACGAAGCTCGTCGGGGACGTCAGCTCCTTCACGGACTGAGCCGTCGGCCCTCGCCGTCGCGCGGCGCGTGCGTCGCACCCGGCGGCTAGCGTCGGTGCCGTGACTGCTGCACACGGCCTGCGCCGGACCTCCCGGATCCTCCTGCTCGACCCCGACGGACGCGTGTTCCTCATGGACACGAAGGCGCCGTCCTCCGACGGCGCGCACCGGTGGATCACCCCGGGCGGCGGCGTCGACCCGGGGGAGTCGCACCGGGACGCGGCGGTCCGGGAGCTCCGCGAGGAGACCGGCATCGTCATCACCGACCCGGGGGAGCCGGTGTGGTCCTGGGACTTCGCGGTCACGTGGGACCAGGCCGACCACGACCGCGGGCACGCGGAGTTCTACGTCGTCCGGACGGCGGGCTTCACGTTGTCCGACGCCGAGTGGACGGACGACGAACGTGTCGACATCCTGGCGGCCCGGTGGTGGACGGCGGACGAACTCGAGGCGACGGACGAGCCGTTCGAGCCGGCGGAGCTCCCGGAGCTGGTGCGCCGGTACCTGCGCTGACGCAACGCTCGGTGCCGCCGCTCGTACGATCGGTCTGTCCCCAGTTCGCGGGTGCCTGCGCCGCTTTCCGGACACCGGTCCACCGTGTCAGTACGTTCAGAGTCGACCAATCGTCAGCGACCTGACGTCATCCTCGCACCGGAGTCATCATGACCAACACCACCAACCCGTACCAGAGCACGGCGCAGAGCAGCCAGAAGTTCAGCACGCTCGCGATCGTCGGCTTCGTGCTCGCCTTCGTCATCAACATCGCGGGCCTCGTCGTCAGCCTCATCGCCCTGTCGCAGATCAAGCGCACGGGGGAGCGCGGCCGTGGCCTGGCGATCGCCGGTGTCATCATCTCCGTCCTGTCGCTCGTCATCGGCATCTTCTCGTCGATCGCGTTCTTCAACGCGGCCGCGAACATGAACACCGCGCTGGGCTTCTGACCACTGCGATCGAACGACGGGAGGCCCGTGGCGGAACTCGCCACGGGCCTCCCGTCTGTCCGGGAACGAGCGGTCCCTGCGACCATCGAGCGACCGCGGCGTAGCGTCACCGACATGACGTACAGCCAGCCGGACCCGGCAGAAGAGACCACGCAGGCCGACGAGCCCCAGCAGCCCGACACGGACCACACCGTCGAGGAGCAGGGCGAGGAGAACGCAGCCCTCGAGATCGACAGCTCGGACGTGCCGACCTCGTCCGACGACTCGTCGAACTAGGGCAGCACACCCGCGGACGCCTGGGAGCGGCGCTCAGACGAGCGTCGCCACCAGGCGTTCGACGCGTCCGCGGACGTCGTCGCGGATCGGTCGGACGTCCTCGATCGGCAGGCCGGCCGGGTCGCTGAGCTCCCAGTCCTCGTAGCGTTTGCCGGGGAACACCGGACACGCGTCTCCGCAGCCCATGGTGATGACGACGTCGGCGTTCCGGACCGCGTCGGTCGTCAGGATCGCCGGCGTCTGACCGACGATCTCGATGCCGACCTCGTGCATGGCGGCGACGGCGACCTGGTTCACCTGGTCCGCCGGCTCGGACCCGGCGGAGAAGACGTCGATGCGGTCACCGGCGATCGCATGCAGGAACCCCGCGGCCATCTGCGACCGCCCGGCGTTGTGCACGCAGACGAACAGGACGGCGGGCTTCTGGTCGGGCGTTCCAGTGCTCATGCGGTGATTGTGCCGCACTCGCGTTGCTGGTGACTGCGCGCCGATAATGCATATTATGTCAGCTCAGACCGACCGAGGCGCGCGGCGCGACGGATTCGCCGCCCTCGGCTCCCCTGCCGTTCGGGGCTCCGTGTTATGTTGTGCACAACATGACTGTCCGAGAGATCGACCGCCGCCATCCCGTCCACTCCACCGTGCCTCGCACGATGGTCCGCATCCTGCTCGGTGCGGCCATGACGTGGGCGGGCATCAGTCACCTCACCGTCGCCCGCCAGGAGTTCCGGGCGCAGGTCCCGGAGTTCGTGCCGCTCGACCCGGACGTCACCGTCCTGGCGTCCGGCGTCGCGGAGATCTCCCTCGGCGCCGCGCTCATGCTGCTCGTCCGCCGGCAGGCGACCGTCGGCTGGGTGGCCGCGGTCTTCTTCACCGCCATCTTCCCCGGCAACGTCGCGCAGTGGCTGCACCACCGGGACGGCTTCGGGCTGGACACCGACACGAAGCGGTTCGTCCGACTCCTCTTCCAGCCCGTGCTGATCGCCGTCGCGCTCTGGGCGACGAACGCGCTCCGGACGCGGCGCTGACCACCGCGGACGGCGCCGCTCACGTCGCTGTGGAGCCTCGACCCTGATGACGACACGCACCCGGGTGACCCTCGGCCGCCGCGAGGACCTCGGTGCCGACTGCGCGAACTGCTTCGGCCTCTGCTGCGTCGCGCTGGCCTTCACCCGGTCCGTCGACTTCCCCGTCGACAAACCCGCCGGCGACCCGTGCACGAACCTCGACGGCGCCGACGCCTGCACGATCCATCCGCGCCTCCGGGCCGAGGGGTTCCGCGGTTGCACGGTCTTCGACTGCTCCGGCGCCGGGCAGAAGGTCTCGCGGCACACCTTCGCGGGTCGGTCCTGGCGGGACGACGACGCCACCCGCCAGGCGATGTTCGCGACGTTCCCGGTCGTGCGGCGGCTGCACGAACTGCTCCGGTACCTCGACGAGGCCATCACGATCACCCCTGCCGACACGGACGCCGAACGGCTGACACGGGACTTCGAGCGCGTCCGTGCGCTCAGTGACGCCGACCCGGACACGATCCTCGGCATCGACGTCGACGCGGAGTACGACGCCGCACGACCGCTGTTGCTCGCGGCGAGCCGGAACGCGCGGGCCCTGGTCCGCGGCGGGGACAGCCGCGACACCCGGGCTGACGAGCGTCGCGTCGGCCGCCTCCGGGTCGGCCCCGGCGCCGACCTGGTGGGCGCCGACCTGCGGCGGGCGGACCTGCGGGGCGCGAGCCTCCGCGGCGCGCTGCTCATCGGGGCCGACCTCTCCGGCGCGGAGCTCCGCTCGTGCGAGTGCATCGGTGCCGACCTCCGCGACGCCGACCTGTCCGGTGCGGACCTCCGCGGGGCGGTCTTCCTCACGCAGATGCAGGTGAACGCGGCACGAGGTGACGCTGACACCCGGCTCGACGACGGCTTCCAGCGGCCGACCCACTGGGGCGGCTGAGGCCGCCGTCCGGTCCGACACGTCCCGCTGGACCGACAACGGACGGGAGGCGCGCGGTCGAGCCCGCCACGCGCCTCCCGTCCGTCCAGCCCAGCGTCGACGTCAGTAGTCGATGCGCCCGTGCCGGTTGTGGAACTCCCCCGTCGGGCCGTCCGGGCCGACGAGCGCCAGCGCGACGGTCGCGTCGGTGCCCTCGGTGACCGTCTGGTGGCCGGAGTGACCGTTGAAGTCGGTCGCCGTGTAGCCCGGGTCGCTGACGTTGACCCGGAAGGTCGGCAGGTTCTTCGCGTACTGCACGGTCAGGGCGATGACGGCCGCCTTCGAGGCCGCGTACGGGATCATCGGCACCGGGAACTCGTCGTGGCCGGGCGTGCTGAGGAACCGCGGCCAGCCGACGCCGGAGGCGACGTTGACGACGACGGGGTGCTCGGACGCGCGGAGCAGCGGCAGGGCGGCCTGGGTGACGCGGACGATGCCGGTGACGTTCGCCTCGAGGACGGCCGTCATCGCCTCGGCGGTCAGGTCGTCGACCCCGTACGAGGTGCCGCTGATCCCGGCGTTGTTGACGAGGACGTCGAGGGCAGGGACGGACGCGAACGCCGCGTCGACGCTCGCCTGGTCGGTGACGTCGAGCTGGACGACGGAGGCACCGAGGGAACGGACGGCGTCGGCGTCGTCGGGGTCGCGGACGCCGGCGATCACGGTGTGGCCGGCTTCGATGAGGCGGCGGGCGGTCTCGAGGCCGAGGCTGCGGTTCGCCCCGGTGATGAGTGTGGTGGTCATGGGTCCATCCTGCGCGCTGCCGATCCGCTCCCCCAGGCACCCCTCGACGTGCTGCCTGGCCGACAGGAGGACTACGAGTACCACGGTCGGATCGCCGATCCGCGCGAGGATGGACGCATGAGCGAGTTCTCCGACGTCCTGCGGTCCTGGCGCGACCGGGTGAGCCCGGCCGAGGTCGGTCTGCCCGCCGGTCCGGGGCGGCGGGCGGCGGGCCTCCGGCGCGAGGAGCTCGCGGCACTCGCCGGTGTCAGCGTCGACTACGTCGTACGGCTCGAGCAGGGGCGGGCACTGAACCCGTCGCCGCAACTCCTCTCCGCGCTGGCCACCGCGCTCCGGCTGACCGAGCAGGAGCGCGACCACCTGTTCCGCGTCGCCGGGGCAGCTCCCCCGTCACGCGGCGTCGTTCCACGGCACATCACTCCCGGTGTGCAGCGGATCGTCGACCGGCTGGCCGACGTGCCGCTCGCCGTCTTCACCGCGAGCCACGACCTGCTGTACCGGAACGACCTCTGGGCCGCGGCATCCGGTGACGGCGACCGGTGGCAGGGGCGGTCGGCGAACCTCGTCTGGCAGTTCTTCACCGACGGCCACGAGGGCGTCGACTTCGACGACGAGCACGGCGAGGCCTTCGCATCCGACCTGGCAGCCGACCTGCGCGGTGCGCTCGGGCGGTACCCGGACGACCGGCGCCTCGCCGAACTCGTCCGGGACCTCCGCGCGACCAGCCCGGAGTTCGAGCGCCGCTGGGGCGAGGCCCGGATCGCCGAGCACCGGACGAGCCGGAAGACCCTGCGGACGCCGGTCGGCCCGATCGAGGTCGACTGCGACACGCTCTCGGTGCCGGGCAGCGACCTGCGGATCGTCGTCTACACGGTCCTGCCCGGCAGCGAGGACGCGTCGCGGCTCGACCTGCTGCGCGTCACCGGACTGCAGTCCGTCGTCACGAGCGACTGACCGGCCCGCCCTGCCGCCGCACCGCCCGGTCTTGCCGCCGCACCGGCCGGTCCTGCCGCCGCACCGGCCGGTCGGGGCTACTCGCCGAAGCCCGAGCGGACGAGCGCGACGAGTTCGTCGACCGCGTCCTGCGCGTCCGCCCCGGACGCCTCGACCGTGACCGAGGCCCCCTTCGGCAGCGCGAGCGCCATGATCGCGAGGAGGCTCTTCGCGTCGACGCCGTTCACCCGGACCACGGCTTCGTGCCGAGCGGCCGCCTTCACGAACTCGGCGGCGGGGCGCGCGTGCAGGCCGGACTCGTTGACGAGCTCGGCGGTGGCGGTGGCGGTGGCGACCGCCCCGTCCGCGTCGCCGCTCTCGGCGGCCTGTCCCGCGCCTCCCGGCCGGGAGGCTCCCCCGCCGCCCGCCGCGTCGGTGCGGTCGGCAGGACCAGCCGTCCCGGTACCACCGGCGGTGGACGCCGCATCGAGCACGGCCGTGACGTCGCCACCGGTCTGCGCTGCGACGGCCGCGGCCACGGTCCCCTCCACCAGCGGCGCGTCGGAGACGTGCACGCGTGCCCGGAGGCCCTCGTCGAGGAAGTCGAGGGCCGTGTCGGTCGTCAGGTAGGCGGAGCCGAGGTCGCACAGGACCACGACGGCGTCGGCGGCGGCGAGTTCCTCGATCCCGGCCGAGATCGCCTCGAACGAGGTGCCGATCCCGCCGTCGTCGGTGCCGCCCGCCGCGACGAGCCGGACGTCACCGGCCATCTGCCGGGCGATGTCGACCGTGCCCTGCGCGACGGCGGCACTGTGCGAGACGACCAGGATCCCGACGCTCATGCCGCGTCCACCGCGGCGCGCAGGACGTAGGCGCTCGACTGGGCGCCGGGGTCGCGGTGCCCGACGGCACGCTCGCCGAGGTAGCTCGCGCGGCCCTTCCGCGCGACGAGGGCGTCGGTCGACTCGGCGCCGGTGGCCGCGGCGTCGGCGGCGGCGGCCAGGACCTGCTCGGGCGTCTCCCCCGCGGCTGCCGATGCTGCGGCGGCGTCGACGGCCGGCGTCCAGGCGTCCACCATCGTCTTGTCGCCGACCTCGGCCTTGCCACGGGAGACCACGCCGTCGCGGGCCGCCGTGAGCACGGCCACCAGGGTGTCCGCGTCGAGTTCGGCCGCGTCCCCGGCTGCCTGGGCCGCCTTGAGGTACGCGGTGCCGAACAGCGGACCGGCGGCACCGCCGACGGTCGAGATGAGCTTCGTCGCGACGAGCTTGAACACCGCCCCCGGTGTCTCCGGGGCTGCGGTGTCGAGCGACTCGACGACCGCGCGGAACCCACGGTCGAGGTTCTCGCCGTGGTCACCGTCACCGATCTCGCGGTCCAGCGTGACGAGCTCCGCTCGGTGCTGGTCGATCGTGGCGGCGGTGCGGCGGACCCAGTCGATGGCCCATGCGGTGTCGAGCGACAAGGTGTGTCCCTTCGTGCGGCCGAGCAGGTCGGCGTCGTGAGCGGTGTCGTCGTGCTGGTGGTGTCGTGCGGTCCCGGTGTCAGCGACCCCAGCGCAGTGCCGGGGTCTCGACCGGTGCGTCCCAGAGGGCGATCAGGTCGTCGTCGAGCACCGTGACGGTGATCGAGAACCCCTGCATCTCGAGGGAGGTGACGTAGTTGCCGACCAAGCTACGCGCGACCTCGTGGCCGCGATCCGTGAGCACCTCGGCGGCGCGCCGGTAGGCGATGTAGAGCTCGGACTGCGGGGTGCCGCCCATCCCGTTGACGAACAAGAGCAGCCGCGAGCCGGCCGGAGCGGCGAGGTCGGTGAGGATCGGCTCGAGGACCCGGTCGACGAGCTCGTCCGCGGGTGCCATCGCGATCCGTTCGCGTCCGGGCTCGCCGTGGATGCCGATGCCGAGCTCGACCTCGTCGTCGGCCAGGGTGAACGACGGCTCACCGGCGTGCGGGACGGTGCCGGAGGTGAGCGCGAGGCCCATCGAGCGCGTGACCTCGTTGACGTGCCGGGCCACGGCGGTGACGGCGTCCAGGTCGTCACCGCGCTCGGCCGCCGCGCCCGCGCACTTCTCGACGACCACGGTGCCGGCGACGCCGCGTCGGCCCGCCGTGAACAGCGAGTCCTGGACGGCGACGTCGTCGTCGACCACGACGCTCTCGACGCGGATGTCCTCCATGGCGGCGAGTTCGGCCGCGGTCTCGAAGTTGAGGACGTCCCCGGTGTAGTTCTTCACGATGTGCAGCACGCCCGCTCCCCCGTCCACCGCCTTGGTGGCGGCGACGATGGGGTCCGGGGTCGGGCTCGTGAAGACCGGGCCCGGGACGGCGGCGTCGAGCATGCCGGGTCCGACGAACCCGGCGTGCAGCGGTTCGTGCCCGCTGCCGCCGCCGCTCACGATGCCCACCTTGCCGCG
Source organism: Curtobacterium sp. MCPF17_046 (assembly GCF_003224295.1). Lineage (NCBI taxonomy): Bacteria > Bacillati > Actinomycetota > Actinomycetes > Micrococcales > Microbacteriaceae > Curtobacterium > Curtobacterium sp. MCPF17_046. The sequence goes on from NZ_QKLB01000002.1 coordinate 281,831, forward strand.
GACGGGGGCGTCGCGTCGGACCACGTGGACCGGGTCCTCCACGAGCACGACGTGCTCGGAGTGGGCGAGGGCGAACCCGCGGACGGTCTCGATGACCACGGCCTGCGGGTCGTTGATGAGCTTCTTCATGCTGCGCCTCCACGGTGTGACACGGGTGAGAGACCGGTCCGCAGCCGTCCACCGCCGACGTCGTCCGGAGTCGGCTCACTGTACCGCCGGGAGGTGCGCGCACCAGGGGCACGGCCGCGCGCCCGTGCCGTTCCGGTGCACATCCGTTCACGGTGCGGGGCCCCGTCGCTGCTCCGCGCGGACCCGGGTGACCAGGGTGCGTGCACGTCCTCTCACTTTCGCGGCAGCAGCCTCGCTGTCCCCCACATCGGGCAAACGCCCAGCACTATGCTCGGGCTCAATCACTCGACGGGGAGTGCCGGTGCTCAGGCCGGGCCCCCGAACACAGCTAATCGGAGGTACCGATGGACGGCATCGGCGTCAATTTCATGTCTGAGCTCGTCGGGACGGCGATGCTCATCATCCTGGGTGGCGGTGTCGTCGCCGCGGTCTCGCTCACCAAGTCCAAGGGCTTCGGGGCCGGCTTCCTGATGGTCACGATCGGTTGGGGCTTCGCGGTCTTCGCCGGTGTCACGGTCTCCTACAAGTCGGGCGGCCAGCTGAACCCCGCGGTCAGCCTCGCGCAGGCGATCCTCGGCAACATAACGGTCGGCGAGATGTTCCTCTACTGGCTCGCCCAGCTCATCGGTGCGGTCATCGGTGCCGTGATCGTCTGGCTCGCCTACAAGCAGCACTTCGACGCCGAGCCCGACGCCGCCGCCAAGCTCGGCGTCTTCTCCACCGGTCCGGCGATCCGCAGCTACGGCTGGAACGTCGTCACGGAGATCATCGGCACGTTCGTCCTCGTCTTCGTCGTCATCGCGTTCACGAACGGCCAGACCCCGGCCGAGCTCGGCGCGATCCCCGTCGCCTTCCTCGTGATCGCGATCGGTGTCTCGCTCGGTGGCCCGACCGGCTACGCGATCAACCCGGCCCGTGACCTCGGCCCGCGCATCGCGCACGCCATCCTGCCGATCAAGGGCAAGGGCACGAGCGACTGGTCCTACGCCTGGGTGCCGGTCGTCGGCCCGCTCGTCGGTGGCGCCCTCGCCGCCGTCGTCTCCGGCGCGCTCCTCCCGATGGTGTCCTAGCACCGCAGGGAACCCCCGCACCACCAGCGCGTCCGACGCGCTCCCCACCACCTGCACCACCCTCGCGGCCGGGTCGACCCGGCCCGGCCGCAGCACCGAACACCGTCGTAAGGAGCACCAATGGCCGACTACATCGTCGCCATCGACCAGGGAACCACCAGCACGCGAGCGATCGTCTTCGACCACTCCGGTTCGATCGTCTCCGTCGGGCAGAAGGAACACGAGCAGATCTTCCCGCGTGCGGGCTGGGTCGAGCACGACCCGGCCGAGATCTGGGACAACACCCGTGAGGTCATCGGTCAGGCCCTGTCGCGCGCCGACATCACCCGCCACGACGTCGCGGCGGTCGGCATCACGAACCAGCGCGAGACCGCGGTCGTCTGGGACAAGACCACCGGCAAGGCCGTCTACAACGCCATCGTCTGGCAGGACACCCGCACGCAGGCCATCGTCGACAAGCTCGCCGACGGCGACACCGACCGCTACAAGGCGATCGTCGGACTCCCGCTCGCGACCTACTTCTCGGGCACGAAGATCGCCTGGATCCTCGAGAACGTCGAGGGTGCACGCGAGAAGGCCGAGGCCGGCGACCTGCTCTTCGGCACGACCGACACCTGGGTCCTCTGGAACCTGACCGGTGGCACCGACGGCGGCGTCCACAAGACCGACGTCACGAACGCGTCCCGCACGCTGTTCATGGACCTCGAGACGCTGCAGTGGCGCGACGACATCCTCGGCGACTTCGGTGTGCCGAAGTCGATGCTGCCGGAGATCGTCAGCTCCTCCGAGGTGTACGGCCACGTCGAGTCCTCGAGCCTGCTCCGCGAGGTCCCGATCGCCGGCATCCTCGGCGACCAGCAGGCCGCCACCTTCGGGCAGGCCGCGTTCGATCAGGGCGAGTCGAAGAACACCTACGGCACCGGTAACTTCCTCATCTTCAACACCGGCACCGACATCGTCCGCTCCGAAAACGGGCTGCTCACCACCGTCGGCTACAAGCTCGGCGACCAGGAGACGCACTACGCCCTCGAGGGGTCGATCGCCGTCACGGGCTCGCTCATCCAGTGGCTCCGTGACAACCTGGGCATCATCGGCAGCGCGCCGGAGGTCGAGACGCTCGCCACGACCGTCGAGGACAACGGTGGCGTGTACTTCGTCCCGGCCTTCTCCGGGCTGTTCGCGCCGTACTGGCGCCCGGACGCCCGCGGCGCCCTCGTCGGCCTGACCCGCTTCGTCAACAAGGGCCACATCGCGCGTGCCGCCCTCGAGGCGACGGCGCTGCAGACCCGCGAGGTCCTCGACGCCGTCAACGCCGACTCGGGTGTCGCGCTCACCGAGCTCAAGGTCGACGGTGGCATGACCGCGAACGACGCCCTCATGCAGTTCCAGGCCGACATCCTGGACGTGCCGGTCGTCCGGCCCGTGGTCGCCGAGACGACGGCCCTCGGTGCCGCCTACGCCGCCGGTCTCGCGGTCGGGTTCTGGGCGAACCTCGACGAGCTCCGTGCCAACTGGCAGGAGGACAAGCGCTGGGAGCCGCAGCTCGACGCCGCCGAGCGCGAGCGCACCCTCCGCCTCTGGAAGAAGGCCGTCACGAAGACCTTCGACTGGGTCGACGAGGACGTCCGCTGACGCGGATCGCCTGACACGGACGGGAGGCCCGTACCGGTTCCACGGACCGGTGCGGGCCTCCCGTCGTCGCGTCCGTGCTGCGTCGGGACCAGGCGCGGGCGTCCGTCCGGGGTGACCCCGGGCGGTACGGGTCAGACGGCGGCGGGCGCCACGCCCACCCACTCGTCCAGTTTGCGCGTCGCGGCGCCGGAGTCGATCGAGTCCGCTGCGACCACGAGCTGCTCGCGGAACCGCTGCAGGATCGGACGGTCGACCTCGTCCGGGTCCTGCGCCAGCCGGAAGGCGACGAGACCCGCCGCCGCGTTCAGCAGGACGATGTCCCGGACGGGCCCGGACTCCCCCGCGAACACCCGGCGGACGATGGCCGCGTTCTCCGCCGGCTCGCCGCCGAGCAGGTCCTCGGTGCGCGCACGGGCGATGCCGAGGTCGCGCGGGTCGAGGTCGTGTTCGGTGACGCGACCGCCGGAGACCTGCCAGATGTGGCTGTGCCCGGTCGTGGTGAGCTCGTCGAGCCCGTCGTCACCGCGGAACACGAGCGCCGTCGCCCCACGCGTCTGGAACACGCCCGTGATGATCGGCACGAGGTCGAGTTGTGCCACGCCCACCGCGTTCGCTTCGCAGCGCGCCGGGTTGACCAGGGGCCCGAGGAAGTTGAACACCGTCGGGACCCCGATCTCCCGCCGGACCGCGGCTGCGTTGGCGAATCCGGGGTGGAACGCGCTCGCGAAGGCGAAGGTCAGACCGACACGCTGGAAGGTCTCGGCGACACGCGCGGCGTCCATGGTCAGGTCGAGGCCCAGTGCGGCGAGCACGTCGCTCGAGCCGGACTTCGACGAGCTCGCGCGGTTCCCGTGCTTGACCACGGGGACGCCCGCGGCCGCGATGACGACGGCGGCCATGGTCGAGACGTTCACCGTGCCGACGACGTCGCCGCCGGTCCCGACGATGTCGAGGGCCATCGGGTCGACGTCGAGCGGGACCGCGGCGTCGAGGATCGCGTCGCGGAACCCGACGACCTCGTCGACCGTCTCGCCCTTCGCGCGGAGCGCCACGGCGAACGCGGCGATCTGGGCGTCGGTGGCCCGACCCTGGACGATCTGCTCCATGGCCCATGTGGACTGCCTGATCGAGAGGTCCTCGCGCGCCATGAGCGCGCTGATCACCGCAGGCCAGGAGAGAGCGTCAGACATGGCTCGATCGTACTGATTCTCGAAGACCCGCCAGTTGCCTGCGAAAACACTGTCGGTGGATTCCGCCATAATGGAGGACGTGACAAGCACCCCTCTCTCCAGATCCGTCAGCGGTCCGGTCCTGAACAGGCCGAACCCCGTTGCCGTGGGGACGATCGTGTGGCTGGGCAGCGAGGTCATGTTCTTCGCCGGCCTGTTCGCGATCTACTTCACGCTGCGCAGCACCTCTCCCGAGCTCTGGGCGACCGAGACCGCCAAGCTCGAGGTGCCGTTCGCGTCGGTGAACACCATCATCCTGGTGCTGTCGAGCTTCGCCTGCCAGTTCGCCGTCTTCGCCGCCGAGCGGTTCCAGGTGCACCGCACCAGCTGGAACCCCAAGGACTGGGGCATGACGGAGTGGTTCTTCGTCACCTACTGCATGGGCGCGATCTTCGTCTGTGGGCAGATCTTCGAGTACGCCAACCTCTGGCACGAGGGCATGACGCTCTCCTCGAGCGCCTACGGCTCCGCGTTCTACATGACCACCGGCTTCCACGGCCTGCACGTGACCGGTGGCCTCATCGCCTTCCTCCTCACGCTCGGCCGTGGGTTCGCCGCGAAGAACTTCGGGCACAAGGAAGCCACCACCGCGATCGTCGTGTCCTACTACTGGCACTTCGTCGACGTCGTGTGGATCGGTCTCTTCGCCGTCATCTACCTCCTCAAGTGAGAATCAGGCAGCCCCACAGCATGTTCAACACAACGAAGCAGAACAAGAAGGGCCGTCGCTCCCCCCTGGCGACCGTGTCCCTCCTCGCCGTCGCGCTCATGACGACGGGCGGCGCGTACGCGCTCTTCAGCACCTCGGCCAACGCCGAGGACAGCACGTCGAGCACCGTCGCCGAGTCGAGCCAGTCCCAGGTGAACGAGGGCGAGAAGCTCTTCGCGTCGAACTGCGCCACCTGCCACGGGCTGTCGGCGCAGGGCACGAGCGAGGGCCCGTCCCTCATCGGTGTCGGCGCCGCGTCGGTGGACTTCCAGGTCGGCACGGGCCGCATGCCCCTCGCCGCGCAGGGCCCGCAGGGTGAAGAGAAGCCGGAGCAGTTCACCGACCAGCAGGTCGACGCGATGGCCGCCTACGTCGCCTCGCTCGGCCCCGGCCCGTCGGTCCCCGGCAAGGAGCTCACGAACGGCTCCGAGGGCGACGCCGCAGAAGGCGCGGAGCTGTTCCGCATCAACTGCGCCATGTGCCACAACGTCGCCGGCGCCGGTGGTGCCCTGACCGAGGGCAAGTACGCGCCGAACCTGCGCGACGTCTCGGGCAAGCACATCTACGAGGCCATGCTGACCGGCCCGCAGAACATGCCGGTCTTCAACGACCTGAACCTCACGCCGGACCAGAAGGCCGACATCATCACGTACCTCAAGTACGTGCAGGACAACCGGTCGCCCGGTGGCTTCGGCCTGGGTGACATCGGCCCGGTCGCCGAGGGTCTGTTCATCTGGATCTTCGGGCTCGGCGCGGTCGTCGCGATGACCGTCTGGCTGACCGCGAAGCAGAACTGATCGTCCGTGTCGCACGACACTGAAGGGAACACCATGGCAGAGCACGATGACGAGGCGCTGAACTCGTCCTCGGCTGTCGAGAAGCACGGCGCGACGCAGCCGGCCGGGACCGCTGTCCTGCCGGCGGAGCGGTTCGAGAACCCGGGTGAGCCGCCGCACCGCGCTCGGCGCACCGACGTCGACCCGAAGAAGCAGCGCCTGGCCGAGCGTCAGGTCGCCACGTTCTTCTACCTGTCGATCATCGGCAGCGTCCTGTCGATCGCGGCGTACATCGCCTTCCCGATCGACGCGGACGACTTCGGGTCCGTCCGCTCGGCGAACCTCTTCCTCGGGCTCTCGATCACGCTCGCGCTGCTCGCGCTGGGCATCGGCGCCGTGTACTGGTCGAAGACCCTGGTCTCCGACCGCGAGCTCACCGAGATGCGCCACACCACGCGCGGCTCGGACGAGACCCGTGCCAAGGCGGTCGAGGCATTCCAGCTCGCCGACAAGGAATCCGGCTTCAGCCGTCGCAAGCTGATCCGCAACTCCCTCATCGGTGCCCTCGTCGCGTTCCCCCTCCCCGGCATCGTCCTGGTGCGCGACCTCGCGCCGAAGGAAGACCCGAACGAGCTGCTCCGTCACACCTTCTGGAAGTCGGGCCTGCGCCTGACCAAGGACCCGACGGGTCTGCCGATCAAGGCGTCCGACGTCACCATCGGATCGGTGTTCCACGTCATCCCCGAGGGCATGCTCGACTCCGAGCACATGCTCGAGGAGAAGGCGAAGGCCGCCGTCCTCCTGATGCGCCTGGACCCGAAGGACCTCAACCCCGGCAAGGGCCAGGAGAACTGGGGCTACGACGGCATCGTCGCGTACTCCAAGATCTGCACCCACGTCGGATGCCCGGTCGCGCTCTACGAGCAGCAGACGCACCACCTGCTGTGCCCGTGCCACCAGTCCACCTTCGATGTCTCGAACAACTGCGAGGTCATCTTCGGACCGGCGGCCCGCCCCCTCCCCCAACTTCCGATCTCGGTCGATGACGACGGCTACCTGGTCGCACAGAGCGACTTCCACGAGCCGGTCGGCCCGTCCTTCTGGGAGCGTGCCCGCTCATGAGCAGCACAACGACAACCACCCCCAACACCGAGTCGTCGAACAAGCCGACTCCTGACCGTGGGTCGCGGCTGATCAACTACACCGCGAACTACATCGACGAGCGCACGAGCCTCTCCGGACTGGTGAAGGAGGTCGGGCGCAAGATCTTCCCCGACCACTGGAGCTTCATGCTCGGCGAGGTCGCGCTCTACAGCTTCGTCGTCGTCCTGCTCTCGGGGACCTTCCTGACGTTCTTCTACCAGGCGTCGATGACCGAGGTCGTCTACAACGGTCCGTACGTCCCGATGAAGGGCGTCGAGATGTCGGTCGCCCTGCAGTCGACGCTGGACATCTCGTTCCAGATCCGCGGCGGGCTGTTCGTCCGACAGATCCACCACTGGGCCGCACTGCTGTTCGTGGCCTCGGTCATGCTGCACATGGCGCGCGTCTTCTTCACCGGCGCGTTCCGCAAGCCGCGTGAGCTCAACTGGGTCTTCGGCTTCGTGCTCTGGATCCTCGCCATGGCCGAGGGCTTCACCGGCTACTCGCTCCCCGACGACCTGCTCTCCGGCAACGGTCTCCGCATCATCGTCGGCATGATCGAGGGCATCCCGGTGATCGGCGTCTGGATCGCCTACCTGTTGTTCGGTGGTGAGTTCCCGGGCACCGACATCGTCGGCCGCCTGTACACGCTCCACATCCTGCTGCTGCCGGCGATCCTGGTCGCGGTGCTCGGCGTGCACCTCGTGCTCGTCGTCGTCAACAAGCACACGCAGTACGCGGGTCCGGGCAAGACAAACGAGAACGTCGTCGGCGTTCCGATCCTCCCGGCGTTCGCCGCGAAGGGTGGCGGGTTCTTCTTCATCGTCGCCGGCACCCTCGCCGCCATCGCGTCGCTGTTCACGATCAACCCGATCTGGAACTACGGCCCGTACGACCCCTCCCCCGTGTCCGCCGGAACCCAGCCCGACTGGTACATCGGCTTCGCGGACGGCGCGCTCCGTCTGGTGCCGCCGCACTGGGAGGTCGTCTGGTTCGGGTACACGGTGTCGTTCAACATCCTCGTCCCGATCGCGGTCCTGGGTGGCCTGGTCGTCGCGATCTTCGTCTACCCGTTCATCGAGGCGTGGGTCACCGGCGACAAGCGCGAGCACCACATCGCCGACCGTCCGCGCAACGCCCCGACCCGCACTGCCCTCGGTGTCGCCGGCATCACGCTGTACGGTGCGCTGTTCACGGCGGCGTCCTCCGACCTCATCGCGACGCACTTCATGGTCTCGATCAACCACGTGATCCACGTGCTCCAGGCGGCGACGGTCCTCGGTCCGTTCGTGGCGTTCTGGATCACGAAGCGGGTGTGCCTCGCCCTGCAGAAGAAGGACCGCGAGATCGTCCTGCACGGGTACGAGTCGGGCCGCATCGTGCGCCTGCCGCACGGTGAGTTCATCGAGGTACACGAGCAGCTCGACGAGTACGAGCGGTGGCGCCTGCTGGAGTTCAACGACTACAAGCCGCTGATGATCCGTCCCGACGCTCGTGGTCGCATCAGCTCCATGCAGAAGGCCCGGGCGCGCGTGTCCCGCTTCTTCTTCGAGGACCGCATCGAGCCGGTGTCGAAGTCGGAGCTCGAGGCTGCGCACGCCGCGCACCACGGTCCTGACCTCGAAGGGACCCACCAGGCCCCGCAGGTCGGAGCCGGCACGAAGTAGGTGACATTCCTCGGCAAGAAACGCAACGCCCTCGTCCACTCCGTGGTCGGGGGCGTTGCGTTTCGCCTCAAGCGATCGCGTCATCCCGCGGACATCGGACACGCCGCCACAGTTCACGGGGCGTTCACACCGCGGTGTTGGAATCGTCGAAGTCGGTGTGGCATCGTGTTGCACCACGCACTCGCTGCCAACGGAAGAAGAGACCCGATGGACGCCCGGACGGCCGAACACCCCAGGCCGAACCACTTCCTGCTCCACCTCAGCGACACCCACCTCCTCGCCGGCGACGGTCCCCTGTACGGGGCGGTCGACTCGGCGGAACGTCTCGGTCAGATCATCGCCGAGATCGAGGCGTCAGGTGCCCGACCCGAAGCGATCGTCGTCACCGGCGACGTCGCCGACAAGGGCGAACCCGGCGCGTACACCCGTGTCCGCGCGATCATCGAGCCCGCTGCAGAACGCATCGGTGCCCAGGTGATCTGGGCGATGGGAAACCACGACGAGCGCGGTGCGTTCCGCCAGGAGCTCTTCGGGCTCCAGCCGACCGACCGTCCCGTCGACTTCGTCTACGACGTCAACGGACTCCGCGTCATCACGCTCGACACGAGCGTGCCGGGCCACCACCACGGCGAGGTCTCCCCCGAGCAGCTGGACTGGCTGGCCGAGGTCCTGTCCGAGCCCGCGCCGCACGGCACGATCCTCGCGATGCACCACCCGCCCGTCCCGAGCGTGCAGGACCTGACCGTCCTCGTCGAGCTCCGCGACCAGGCTGCCCTCGCCGAGGTGGTCGAGGGGAGCGACGTCATCTCGATCATCGCCGGGCACCTGCACTACTCGACCAGCGCCGTGTTCGCCGGGATCCCCGTCTCGGTGGCCAGCGCCACGTGCTACACGCAGGACCTCAACGAGTTCCAGCGTGGTACCCGCGGGCGTGACGGCGCGCAGTCGTTCAACCTGATGCACGTGTACGGCAACCAGGTCGTCCACTCCGTGGTCCCCATCGGGACGTACGCCACGGTCGGTGAGCCGGTCTCCTCTGTCGAGACGGAAGCGCGTCTCGCCGCAGCCGGCGTCGTGATCCCCCCGGCGGTCGAACCGGCCCCTGTCACCGCGTCGATGCCGGTCTTCACCCTCGACACGATCCCGGTCTCGCCCATCCGGCGCTGACCCATGGGAGGACGGGAGGCGCGGTGCCGAGCGGCACCGGGCCTCCCGTCCGCCGTTCGGCGGGGATCAGGCTCGGGGCGGCACGCCTCGGGTCGTCATGCCTCGGGTCGTCATGCCTCGGGTCGTCATGCCTCGGGCGTCATGCCTCGGGCGTCATGCCTCGGGCCGTCACGCCTCGGGACGCTCCCAGGGTGCCGGGAACGGGAAGTAGCGCTCGAGGAAGTCGGTCACCCGGGTGGTGCGTTCCTCGTCGCTGACCTCCGGGAAGCTGCCGTCGTTCAGGCAGAAGAAGTCGACGTTGCGCTTCTTGAGCAGTTCGTCCAGCGTCCGGAGCCCGGCCTGCATCGTCGTGTCGATGTAGCTGACGGAGGCGTTCTCCTGGATGATCGCGCGCCCGGTGAGGAGTGCGTAGTAGTGGTACAGCGAGTTCGTGACGGAGATGTTGTCCGCCGCACGGAACCGCGAACCCGCGGTCGCGGCGAACTCGTCGGCGAACTCGTGCTCCATCTCGGTCATGATGCTCTTTCGCAGCGGGGTGGCCGCGTGCTCGAGGTGTCGCGTCGTCACGGCGCCGAAGCGCTGCTGCAGGAGCCTCCGGTTCACACGGGCCGAGTTCTCGAACCCGCTCCGCGCGGCGTTGTTCACGCCGAGGCCGATCCGGGTGTCGGCGAGGATGAACTTCGTGACCGAGCCCGGACTGAAGAACACCGACGGGTCGATGAGCCGACCGAAGAACATGTCGTCGTTCGAGTAGATGAAGTGCTCGCTGAGCCCCGGGATGTGGTGCAGCTGCGACTCGACGGCCTGCGAGTTGTGCGTCGGCAGGACGGACGGGTCGGCGAAGAACTCCTCGCTGCGGACGATGCGGACCTTCGGGTGGTCGGCGAGCCACGAGGGCGCCGGTGAGTCCGTCGCGATGTAGATGGTTCGGATCCACGGCGCGAAGGTGTGCACCGACCGGAGCGCGTACTTCAGCTCGTTGATCTGTCGGAACCGGGCCGGGGCGTCGTCGCCCTCTCCCAGCACGGCGTCCGCCTGTGCGGCCTGGCGGGCACGCTGGTACTCGATGGCGTTGCCGTCCACCCACGAGAAGACGATGTCGATCGGGAACCGGATGTCCGACACGTGGTCGTCGAACATGTGCTCGACCGTGCTCCAGGACCGGCCGTACCGGTCGATGTCGACGAGGACGAACTCCTCGATCGGCAGGCTGCGGCGCATCAGGGCGTTCTCGACCGGCGCGAGGACCTCGGTCTCGGTGACCCGCCAGAACTCGAGCTGCACGCTCGTCTCCGCGCCGTAGCGGAGCCGGCCCATGGGCTCGAGCCGGGGACGGAACACGCGGAGCACCGGTTCGTCCACCGACCCGAAGCCGTCGTCGAGGACGAGCACGGCGGGCTTGCCCGGCGGCTTGGCGTAGAAGGGCTCTCCCGCGCCGGCGGCCATGACGGCGCTCTCGGCGCGCTGGCGGTCCCGCTCGTCGACGGCGATCACCGGGCGCTGGTCGTTCCCGCGGATGAGCAGGTGGTCGACGTCGCCGGCCGTGAGTGCGTCGTCGAGGAACAGGAGGTCCTCGATCATCGACTGCTGCGGTGTCAGGTGCCCGTTGATGAGCGTCAGCCGCCCCTTGCGGAGCACGACGTCGGGTCGGTCGAGACCGCCGGAGGACGGTCGAGGGGTCAGCAGAGGACTCTCGGTCACCGGCTCGGTCTCGTCGCTCATCCACGCCTTCCAGGTCGCACTGCCGTGCTCCGTGCACGGCACCGCCGATCCTACCGTCCGCGCCGCCGGTCGGCCCGCGCGCGCCGGACGCGCCGACGGAGGGGCGACCGGGAGGCTCACTCCGCCGGGCGCGGGACCTTCACGGCGATGCCGACGACGATGAAGAGCGCGGCGGCCACGAGTTGGAGGCCCGCCCACAGCTCACCTGGCAGCGGCAGCGTGACGACGGGGTTCCAGCAGACCGCCACGGCGGCGGTGAGGACCGCCGCCCACCAGACGCGGCCGCGGACGGCGAAGACGAGCACGATGAGCGCGAGCACGGTGACGCCCCAACGGGCGAAGACGAACGCGGACGAGTCGATGAAGGCGACGCAGGCGAGCAGCACGACGGCGGCGAGCAACGAGGGCGCCAGAGCCGGCCGGGTGAACGCCGGCAGTCCGTCCTCCCCGCGCCCGGAGGCGGACGAGGCCCGAGCGTCGCGTGCACCGGCCGCCCGCGCCACGGGCTGGGGACGGGCCGACCCGTGCTGCTGCGACGAACCGATGGGTGGTCGTCCCCTGCGTGCCGTCATCGTCCTCGTACCGTGCCGTCGTCGGTCATGCCGTCTCCTCGTGCGCGGGCTGCGCGACGTCATCCTGGTACGTGGAGTTGCGCTGCGTCGAATCGGTGCGGTGCGCCTCCCGTTCGGCCCGGGCGGTGATCCGCTCGACCATGCCCGGGAAGATGACGCCGTGGAAGGGCAGGATCCCGTACCAGTACAGCCGTCCGGCCAGGCCCTGCGGGAAGTAGATCGCGCGCTGGTGGTAGTCGCTGCCGCCGTCGTCCGCGGGCGTGACGGTCATCTCGAGCCAGGCGCGACCGGGCGACTTGAACTCGGCGCGGAGCCGGAGGTACCGGCCGCGGACGAGCCGTTCGACCCGCCACCAGTCGAGCGCGTCGCCCTGCTCCAGGCGTTTCGGGTCGCGGCGGCCGCGGTTCAGCCCGACGCCACCGGCGATCTTGTCGAGCCACCCACGGGCGACCCAGGCCAGGGGGAACGAGTACCAGCCGTTCTCGCCGCCGATCGACTCGACGACGCTCCACACGGCCTCGGGCGGTGCGGACGAGTGCCGCTTGCGGTCGTCGACGTAGACCGTGTGGCCGGCCCAGTCGGGGTCGCTCGGCAGCGGGTCGGCAGAGCCGCTGGACAGGGTCGCGTTGCGCCAGCTCGTCTCGACCTCGCCGGACCGCATCTTCGCGAGGGCGAGCCGGACCGCGCGCCGGTAGGACGTGAGGCCGCCCTCGGGCTGCGGGACGACGTCGTCGATGTCGTGCTCACGTTGCACGCACTCGAACTGCAGCGACTCGATGATCGGCGTCGCGAGCTTGCGCGGGATCGGCGTGACGACGTTGAACCAGTGCGCTGCCAGGCGGGGCGTCAGCACGGGCAGGACGGAGATCGGACGCTGCGGCAGCTTCGCCTCGACCGCGTACCCGTTGAGCATCTGGCCGTACCGGAGCACGTCCGGCCCGCCGATGTCGAAGGTGCGGTTGACGTCGGCGGGGATCGTCAGGGCCTCGACCAGGTAGTACAGGACGTCGCGGACGGCGATCGGCTGGATCCGGTTCCGGACCCACCGCGGCGCCGGCATCCACGGCAGGACGTCGGTGAGGTGCCGGATCATCTCGAACGAGGTGCTCCCGCTGCCGATGACGACGCCGGCCTGCAGCGCGACCGTCGGCACGCCGGAGCCGAGGAGGACGTCCCCGACCTCCTTCCGGCTGCGCAGGTGCTTGCTGAGCTCGCCGTCCGGGTGCAGGCCGCCCAGGTAGACGAACCGCTGCACCCCTGACTCGTGGGCCACGCGCGCCATCGTCCGGGCGGCGTCGCGCTCGGCCTGCTCGAAGTCGCCGTCGGCGCCCATGGCGTGCGCGAGGTAGTACACGGCCTCGATCCCGTCCACCGCCGACCGGACGGCGTCGGCGTCCTGCAGGTCCCCCTCGGACACCTCCACCCGGTCGTTCCACGGGACGTCCTGCAGCTTCTGCGGGTTGCGGACGAGGACCCGGACGTCGTGTCCGGCGTCGAGGAGTCTGGGGACCAGTCGGCCACCGATGTACCCGGTGGCCCCGGTGACGAGGACGCGCATGGCCGGAACGGTACGCCGTGCGCCTGCCAGTAGGCTTGCCGGGTGGACAACGCATCGTTCCCCGTCACCGCCGAGGCCGTCCGTCGGCTCATCGACCACGCCATCCTCAAGCCGGAGCTGGACCGCGCAGCCGTCGACGCACAGCTCGACGAGGCCGCCACGTACCGCGTGTTCAGCGTGTGCGTCCGTCCGAGCGACGTCCGCCACGCGGTCGAGCGCCTCCAGGGCACCGGGGTCGGCGTCGGCACCGTGATCGGCTTCCCGCACGGCACCACGACGACCGCCACGAAGGTCGCCGAGTCGCTGCAGGCCCTGGCGGACGGCGCCTTCGAACTCGACATGGTCCAGGACATCGGCGCCGCGAAGTCCGGCGACTGGGAGCGGGTCGAGCGGGACGTCCGCGCGGTGGTCGAGGCAGCCGGCGACACGGTGGTGAAGGTCATCCTCGAGACGGCCTACCTCACCGAGGACGAGATCGTCGCCGCCAGCCGCGCTGCGGTCGCCGGCGGAGCGTCGTTCGTGAAGACCTCGACGGGCTTCGCCGGTGGCGGTGCCACGGCCGAGCACATCCGCCTCATGCGCGAGACCGTCGGCGCCGACACCGGCGTCAAGGCCTCGGGCGGCGTCCGCGGACTCGACACCCTGCTCGAGATGGTCCGCGCCGGCGCCGACCGGATCGGCACGAGCGCCTCGGCACGCATCCTCGACGAGGTCGCACACCGCGTCGCGACCGGCTCCTCCTCCGACCGCGGCGACGACACCTCGTCCTACTGACGGCCGTCGGCCCCCGTGGGGGCCGCGGCTCCGGGGCTCCGTCCCCTGACCTCCCATCCGATCCCCTCCCCGGGTCGGCTGCGCCGGACGCGACGTCAGCGTCGCGGACCGCTGCCGGGCCTCCCGACCGCCACACCGGAGTGCGCATGTCCAGCACCACGTCCTCGTCCCTCGCCCTCGCCCTCGCCGTCGACCTCGGCGGCACCAAGGTCGAAGCCGCGCTCGTCACCGACCAGGGCGTCGTCCTGCCGGGCACGCGACACCGCAGCCCGACCGGGCCCGGACGGACCTCGGACGAGCTGCAGGCCGCGGTCGACGAGGTCGTGGTCGCCGCGCTCGCGGCGCTCCCCACCGACGCGACCCTGGTCGGCGTCGGCATCGGGTCGGCCGGACCGGTCGACGAGGTGAACGGGCTCGTGTCACCGCTCAACATGCCGGTCTGGCGCGGGTACCCGCTCCGCGACCGCGTCGCGGTCCACGTGCCGGACGACGTGCCGGTGACCCTCCGCATGGACGGGCTGGCGATCACGCTCGCCGAGCACTGGGTCGGGGCGGCACAGGGCTCCGACCACGTGATGGGCATGATCGTGTCCACCGGCGTCGGCGGCGGCCTCATCCTGCACGGACGCACCGTCAGCGGCCCCACCGGCAACGCCGGGCACATCGGCCACGTCGAGTGCGGCGGCTACGACGACCCGTGCGCGTGCGGCGGCACCGGCTGCCTGGAGGCCGTGGCCAGCGGACCGAAGACCGTCGCATGGGCGCGACGGCAGGGCTTCACCGGGACGACCGGCGAGGAGCTCTCCGCCGCCTACGCCGCCGGCGACGAGGTCGCGGTGGCCGCGGTGCAGCGGAGCGGACGAGCCCTCGGGCAGGCGATCGCCGCGGCGACGAGCCTGGTCGACCTCGAGGTCGTGGCCATCGGCGGCGGGTTCTCGCACGTCTCCCCCGACCTGTTCGAGTACGCACGACAGGCCGTCGCCGAGCGGGTCGAGTTCCCGTTCGTGACGAAGGTCCGGATCGTCCCCACCGGCCTGTCCCAGGACGGTCCCCTCATCGGAGCGGCCGCCCTCGTGCACCGCGCCGACGTCCTGCGCTGACCCTCCTTCTCCACACCGTCGGCGTCGGGGTGGCGTGATCGGGCATCATCTCCGTGTGCCCTCCTCCCGCCTCGTCACGACCGACGACTGGCCGGCGGCCGAGGCACGTGCCGCGGTCCTCGCCGGCGAACTCGTCCCGGTGGGCGCGTGCTGGGCGTCCGTCGCCGAACCGCAGGACACGGCGCTCCGGGCGGCGTCCTACGCGTGGTCCGTCGCCGGTGCGCAGTTCGTGGCAGCGGGGCGGAGCGCGGCGTGGATCTGGGGCGCGTGTTCCCGTCCGCCGCTCCCCCACGACAGTTGTGTGCCGGCCGGTGAACGGTCCCGCCGCCGCGGGGCCTGGGCCGGTGTCCGTGAGATCGCACTCCGCCCGGAGGACGTCGTGCTGCGGGCGGGGGTGCGTGTCCTCAGCCCCGACGCGACGGCGCTCGACCTGCTGCGCGACCGACGCGGCTTCGGGGCGGCGGAGGCCGAGGCGCTGCGCGGTCTGGTGCTGACCGCACTCGTCGATCCGCCTCGCCTCGCGGCACTGCTCACGGCGTCCGAGCGGCTGCCGATGGGTCGCCAGGCGCAACGCCGCTTCCGCGACGCCGGGATCAGCCTGCTGCCCTGACCCGGGCCCGGGTTCCGCTGAGCCGACCCGGCTCAGCCCGCGCTGACGCGGTAGACGTCGTACACGGCGTCGATGCGGCGCACCGCGTTGAGCACGCGGTCCAGGTGCGTCGTGTCACCCATCTCGAAGACGAAGCGGGACAGGGCGAGCCGGTCGGACGATGTCGACACCGTGGCGGACAGGATGTTCACGTGGTGGTCCGTCAGCACGCGGGTCACGTCACTGAGCAGGCCGGAACGGTCGAGCGCCTCGATCTGGATCTGCACGAGGAACACCGACTTGGACGACGGGGCCCACTCGACCTCGATCATCCGGTCGGGCTCGTTCATGAGGGACTTCACGTTCGTGCACGACGCCTGGTGCACCGAGACGCCCTGACCGCGGGTGATGAACCCGACGATCTGGTCGCCCGGCACCGGCGTGCAGCACTTCGCGAGCTTCACGAGGATGTCCGGCGCCCCGCGGACGAGCACGCCGCTGTCGCTGTTCCGCAGCTGGCGGCTCGTCACGTGCCGCGGGAACGCGAGTTCTGGCTCGTCCGTCTCGGTCTCGTTCTGGATGCTGCCGAGCGCCTTCTCGATCACCGACTGGCTCGAGACGTGCCCCTCGCCGACGGCCGCGTACAGCGCCGAGACGTCGTCGTACCGCATCGCCGATGCCACCTCGGAGATGGTGTCCTGGCTCATGATGCGCTGGAGCGGCAGGTTCTGCTTGCGCATCGCCCGGGCGATCGCGTCACGGCCCTGTTCGACCGCCTCTTCCCGGCGCTCCTTGGTGAACCACTGCTTGATCTTGTTCCGGGCCCGGGGGCTCCGGACGAAGGTGAGCCAGTCCTGGCTGGGGCCGGAGTCCGGGTTCTTCGAGGTGAAGATCTCCACGACGTCCCCGCTGGACAGCTGACTCTCGAGCGGGACGAGCCGGCCGTTGACCTTGGCACCCATCGTGCGGTGCCCGATCTCGGTGTGGACGGCGTAGGCGAAGTCGACCGGGGTCGCGCCGGCCGGCAGGCCGATCACCTTGCCCTGCGGTGTGAAGACGTAGGTCTCCTTGGCACCGATCTCGTAGCGCAGGGAGTCGAGGAACTCCGCCGGGTCGCTCGTCTCCGCCTGCCAGTCGGTGATGTGGGCGAGCCACGCCATGTCCTGGTCGGACTGTGACGTGCTCTCGGCATCACGACCGGTGACGCGCTGCTTGTACTTCCAGTGCGCGGCGACGCCGAACTCGGCACGCTGGTGCATCTCGTGCGTGCGGATCTGGATCTCGACCGCACGTCCCTGCGGCCCGAGCACCGTGGTGTGCAGCGACTGGTACAGGTTGAACTTCGGCGTCGCGATGTAGTCCTTGAAGCGGCCGGGCAGCGGCGTCCACCGCGCGTGCACGGCACCGAGCATGGCGTAGCAGTCGCGCACGGTCGGGACGAGCACGCGGATCCCGACCAGGTCGTAGATCTCGTCGAACTCGCGGCCGCGCACGATCATCTTCTGGTAGATCGAGTAGTACTGCTTCGGGCGGCCCATCACGTCGCCGCGGACCTTCGCGGCCTTGAGGTCCTTCTTGAGCGTCGCCGTGACGTTCTGCACGAACTGCTCGCGCTTCGGCTGTCGTTCCTTGACCAGACTGTCGATCTCGACGTAGAGCTTCGGGTGCAGCACCGCGAACGACAGGTCCTCGAGCTCCAGCTTGATCATCTGGATGCCGAGGCGGTGCGCGAGCGGCGCGTAGATCTCGAGGGTCTCCTTGGCCTTCCGCGTGGCGGAGGCCGACTCCACGAAGCCCCAGGTGCGGGCGTTGTGCAGGCGGTCGGCGAGCTTGATGACCAGGACACGGATGTCCTTCGACATGGCGATGACCATCTTGCGGACGGTCTCTGCCTGCGCGCTGTCGCCGTACTTGACCTTGTCGAGCTTCGTGACGCCGTCGACGAGCATCGCGATCTCGTCACCGAAGTCCTCGCGCAGCTGGTCGAGCTGGTAGTCCGTGTCCTCGACGGTGTCGTGCAGGAGCGCTGCGGCGATCGTGATCGTGCCGATGCCCAGGTCGGCGAGGATCTGCGCGACCGCGACCGGGTGTGTGATGTAGGGCTCGCCGGACTTGCGCTTCTGGCCGTCGTGCGCGCGCTCCGCAACCGAGTACGCCCGCTCGATCAGCGTCGTGTCGGCCTTCGGGTGGTGCGACCGGACGGTGCGGATCAGGGTGTCGACGGCACCGGCCGGCTGTGCGCGGGAGAACAGCCGCGGCAGCAGCGACCGGAGTGACCCGATGTTGCCGGTCGTGTTCGACCCGAGCGGCGGGCTCGACGGGCGCGGAGCGGACCCTGGTCGCGACAGGTCGGACGGCCGGGAAGCAGCACCGGCATCCGGCTGCGAGGACTCACGCGTGTCGGTCATGCTGCGCCTCCCGGGACTCGATCCGACAACACTACGCGCGTCGGATCAGTGCTCGTGACCACGTTCGCCGTCAGCGGCGGGAGTCCGTCCGGGGCGGACCACCGGGGCGCCGGACTGCTCCCACGCCACCATCCCGCCGGCGAGACTGACCGCCGGGACACCGGCGCGCTCGAGCGCGGCGACGACCTGGGCCGAGCGGTACCCGCTGTGGCACACGACGACCGCGGGGTGCTCGTCGTCGGCGGGCACCTCGGCCCACCGCGCCTGCAGCTCCGACATCGGCAGCAGCGTCGCCTGCGGTGCGTGCACCTCGTCCCACTCGGACTGCTCGCGCACGTCGATCAGGGGCGCGCCGTCCTCGATCCGCTGGAGCGCGTCGGCCAGTTCGACCTCCTGCGGGCCCATCAGACGTCCGCCCCGGCCTGCACGGGACGCTGCTTCGCGGCCGCCTGTGCCTTCTTCGCGTCGCTCGCGAGGACCTTGGGCTCGTTCTCGCGGAGGTGCGCGTACATCGGCGCCGCCAGGAAGATCGTCGAGTAGGTGCCGACGATGATGCCGATGAAGAGCGCGAGGGAGATGTCCCGCAGGGTGCCGGCGCCGAGGACGTACGACCCGATGAAGAGGATCGCCGCGACCGGCAGCAGCGCCACGACCGAGGTGTTGATCGACCGGACGAGCGTCTGGTTGATCGCGAGGTTGACGGACTGCTTGAACGTCCGGTGCGACTCGATCGCGGTGTTCTCGCGGACCTTGTCGAAGACCACGACCGTGTCGTAGAGCGAGTAGCCGAGGATCGTCAGGAAGCCGATCACGGCCGCGGGGGTGACCTCGAGACCGACGATGCCGTACACGCCGGCCGTGATGAGCAGGTCGTGGACGAGCGCGGTCATCGCCGCGAGCGACATCTTCCAGGTGCGGAAGTACAGCGCCATGAACACGGCGGCCAAGGCGAGGAAGATCACCAGACCGCGGATGGCCTGCGCCAGGACGTCCGCGCCCCACGTCGCTCCGATGAAGGTCGCGGCGACCTGGGACTCCGGCACGTCGTACGCGGCCGCGAGGTCCGAGGCGATCTCGTCGGTCTGCGCGTTCGTGAGCTGGCCGGTCTGCACGCGGATGCCGTGGGTCCCGAGCTGCGAGACACGCGGTGCCTCGTCCGACACCACGCGCTCGACGGTCTCGGTGGCGATGTTCTGGTCGGTCGACTCGGCGTCCGAGACCGTGAACTCGGAGCCGCCGGTGAACTCGATGCCGAGCTGGTACCCGCCACGGAGCCACGGCACCGCGAGGGAGATCACGATGCAGGCGACCGCGATGAGGTACCACGTCTTCCGCCGTCCCACGAAGTCGTAGGACCGCTTGCCCGTGTAGAGGTCACTGCCGAACTGGCTGAAGCTCGCCATCAGCTGTCCTTCCCGTTGCCGGTGTCGTTGCCCGTGCTGCCGGATGCCTTGCGCTCGGCGATGGTCTGGCGGCGGGCGGCCTCACGCGCACTGCGCTGCCGCTTGCCGTCGACGATGGGTGCGCGGAACTGCGCGCGGCCGCGGTACACCGCGCCGAGGGCGGCCGGATCGAGACCGCTGAACGTGTGCCCCTCACCGAAGAACCGGCTGCGGGCGATGAGCTGCATCATCGGGTGCGTGAACAGCGCCACGACGACGACGTCGATGAGGGTGGTCAGGAGGAGCGTGAACGCGAACCCCTTCACGTCGCTCACCGCGAGCACGTAGAGCGTCACGGCGGCGAGGAAGTTGACCGAGTCGGAGGCGAGGATCGTGCGGAGCGCACGCTTCCAACCGGACTCAACCGCGCTCTCGAGGGCGCGGCCGTCGCGCAGTTCGTCACGGATGCGCTCGAAGTAGACGATGAACGAGTCCGCCGTGATCCCGATCGCGACGATCAGGCCGGCGACACCCGCGAGCGAGAGCCGGTAGTCGACCCGCCAGGACATGATCGCGATGACCAGGTAGGTCAGGGCTGCGGCGACGCCGAGCGACAGGACCGTGACGAACGCCAGCGCCCGGTACTGGATGACCGAGTAGATGATGACCAGCACGAGGCCGATGAGGCCGGCGACGAGACCGCCGACGAGCTGTGCGGTGCCGAGCGTGGCGGAGATGACCTCGTTCGACTGCACCTGGAAGTTGATCGGCAGCGCGCCGTACTTCAGCTGGTCGGCGAGGGTCTTCGACGAGTCCGCGGTGAAGGCGCCGGTGATCTGGGCCTTGCCGTTCGTGATCGCCGCGTTCGTCGACGGTGCCGTGATGACCGTGCCGTCCAGGACGATGGCGAACTGGTTCTGCGGCTGCGCGAGCGAGACGAGGCGGTTCGTGACCGTCGCGAAGTCCTTCGTGCCGGCGCCGTTGAAGGTCAGGTTGACGGCCCACTCGCCCGTCGTCGTGCCCTGCGAGTTCGAGGCGAGGCCGGAGGTGGCGTTGCTGATGTCCGCGCCGGAGACCTCGACCGGGCCGAGGATGTACTTCGCGGTGCCGTCGGCGTCACACGTCACGAGCGGCTCGTCGTCCGGGGCGGCGGTCACGTCGTCCGGGGCGGAGCACTTGTAGTTCGTGTACAGGTCCTGCAGCTTGGGCGTCACCCAGGCCAGGTCACTGCCGTTGGTCGGCTCGGCGCTCGGAGTGGCCTGGAGCGATGCGGGCGGCGAGTACGGCGTCGGGGACGCGGACTGCGAGCCGTCGTCGCCGACGGCGCTGTCCGACGCGGCCTCGGTGTAGAGCACCGGACGGAAGGTCAGCTTCGCGGCGGCCTCGATGCGCTGGATGGTCTCCTGGTCGGGCTTGCCGGGGATCGAGACGACGATGTTGTTGGCGCCCTGGGTGTTGATCTCGGACTCCGAGACACCGGTGGCGTCGATGCGCTGGCGGATGATGTTCACCGCCTGCTGCAGCTGCTCCGAGGTGACGGCCGACCCCTCGGTGCTCTGTGCCGCGAGGGTGATCTGGGTCCCGCCCTGCAGGTCGAGCGCGAGCTCCGGGACCCAACTCGCTCCGTCGTACCACTTGTCGGAGGCGTCCTTCGACGTGCTCGCGAGGATCGACGCTGCGGTGTTCAGCCCCGCGAGGATCGCCAGGATGATCACCAACCAGGTGAGCGAGCGGAGCGCCTTCTTGACGGGTGTCGATCGTGCCACCGGTCGTCTCGTCTTTCTGTCGTGAGCCCCGCACGTCGGAACGCACGGGGCCCATGGTGTCGCACCGTCGGGCGGTCCCGACGGCGTCGTCGGTCAGTCTTCGGTCTTGCGCTTCGTGGTGTCGACGTCCTCGACCCGCTCGCCGTAGATCGGCTCGCCGTTCAGCTCGGTGACGTGGTCCGCCGCGGGCTCGGTCGTGGTGGTCGTCTCGACGGCCTCGGGAGTCTCCTCCGGCACGACGCGGGACAGGGTCTGGCGGTGCACCGTGACGACGGTGCCCGGTGCGATCTCGACGTCTGCGGTGACCTTCTCGTCGTCGACGGACACGAGCGTGCCGTAGAGGCCGAACGAGAGCATGACACGGGCACCGGGGACCATCTGGCTGGCGGTCTCCGACTGCTGCTTCTTGCGCTTGCGGCTGCTGTAGAACATGAAGGCCGCGAACGCCACGATGATGATGATGAGGAAGTACTGGTCCATGGGGACCCTCCGGTCGGTCGAGCGGTTTCGGGCGCGAGCAGTCTAGAGCACGCAGATGTCCGGTCCTTCACGCACCGTCGGCGTCGAACAACCCCGGCTGTGCTGCGGCCTGTCCTGGCGTGAGCCCGAAGTGCCGCCAGGCCTGCGGGGTCGCGATGCGGCCGCGCGGGGTCCGCGTGACGAGCCCGATGCGGACGAGGAACGGCTCGACGACCGACTCGATCGTCTCGGACTCCTCGCCGACGGACACCGCGAGCGTGTTGAGCCCGACCGGACCGCCGTCGAAGCGGGTGAGCATCGTCTCGAGCACGGCGCGATCGAGCCGGTCCAGGCCGTACTCGTCGACGTCGTACAGGTCGAGTGCGCCCTGGACCGCGGCCATGCCGTCCCGGGTGCCGTGCACGAGCGCGAAGTCGCGGACCCGTCGCAGCAGACGGTTCGCGATGCGCGGGGTCCCGCGGGAGCGCCCGGCGATCTCCCGCAGGGCGTACCGGTCGAAGTCGAGTTCCAGCAGGTGGGCGGCGCGGATGAGGACCTGCTCGAGCTCGTCACGCTCGTAGAACTCCAGGTGCGCGGTGAAGCCGAAGCGGTCGCGCAGGGGGTTCGGCAGGAGTCCGGCCCGGGTGGTCGCACCGACGAGGGTGAACGGGGCGAGGTCGAGCGGGATGCTCGTCGCACCGGCGCCCTTGCCGACCATGACGTCGATGCGGAAGTCCTCCATCGCGAGGTAGAGCATCTCCTCGGCCGATCGGGCCATCCGGTGGATCTCGTCGATGAACAGCACCTCGCCGGGCATGAGCGACGAGAGGACGGCGGCGAGGTCACCCGCGTGCTGGATCGCCGGGCCGCTCGACATCCGCAGGGGGCGGTTCGACTCGTGCGCCACGATCATCGCGAGCGTCGTCTTGCCGAGTCCGGGCGGTCCGGCCATCAGGATGTGGTCCGGCGTCCGGTCCTGCATGGCAGCGGCCTTGAGGAGCAGGTCCAACTGCCCGCGGACCTTCCGCTGCCCGACGAACTCGTCGAGGGACTTCGGGCGGAGCGCTCCCTCGAACGCGAGCTCCTCGGGCGACTGGGCGTCGGCCGCGGTGATGCCGCCGCTCATCGGCCGGCACCCGCCGGTCGGAGCGTGCCGAGCGCGGCGCGGAGGAGCGCCTGCGTCCCCATCTGGGCGACGCCGGGCTCGTTCGCGACGGCGTCGTCGACGGCCGACCGGGCGGCCTCCTCGCGCCAGCCGAGTCCGACCAGTGCGATGACGACGTCCTCGGAGGCGGGGTGCGCGGCGACCGCACCGGCGGCAGCCGAGGCGGTCGGCGCCTCGAACGCGGCGAGCTTGCCGGCGAGGGCGACGATGATGAGCTTGGCCGTCTTCGGACCGATCCCGGAGACCTTCCGGAACGCGCCGTCGTCGTCGTTCGCGACGGCGTTCGCCACCTGTGCCGCGGTCATCTGCCCGAGGACGCCGAGCGCGGACTTCGGCCCCACGCCGGACACGCTGCGCAGCAGGTCGAACACACGGAGCGCCTCGACCGAGTCGAAACCGAACAGCTCGAAGGCGTCGTCGCGGACGATGAGCGCCGTGCGGACGAACACCTCTGCGCCGTGACGCATGGTCAGGGCGTGCGCCGGCGTGACCGTCACCGCGTACCCGACTCCCCCGACCTCGACCACGGCGGTCGATCCGGCCACGTCGATGCAGGTGCCCCGGAGACTCGCGATCATGCCCCGAGCCTAGGGCGGACCGCGGACGTCCTCGGACCGCCGCTCCGCACGAGCGGGGACGCCGCGCTCCGCCCGGCTGCACCGGCCTGCGCGTCACGCCACGCGCGCTGCGCGGGCGTGAGCGTCTGCGTGCCGGTGCTGACGGCGTCCGGCGAGCCGAGCCTCCAGGCATGGCACACCGCGAGGGCGAGCGCGTCCGCGGCGTCCGCCGGTCTCGGTGCCTCGGCCAGGCCGAGGACCCGCGCGACCATCGCCTGCACCTGCCGCTTGTCCGCGTTGCCGTACCCGGTGATGGCGGCCTTCACCTCGGACGGGGTGTGCAGCCCGACCGGCAGCCCGCGCGCCGCTGCGGCGTGCAGGGCGAGTCCGGACGCCTGCGCGGTCCCCATCACGGTGCGCACGTTCGCCTGGGCGAAGACGCGTTCCACGGCGACGGCGTCCGGCCGGTGCGTGTCGATCTGCTCCGCGATGCCCTCCGCGATCGCGAGCAACCGCAGTTCCAGGGCCATGTCCGCCGGGGTGCGGACGACCGTCACGTGCACGAGGCGGGCGCGCCGGTCCGGCGTGACCTCGACCACGCCGACACCGCACCGGGTGAGCCCGGGGTCCACCCCGAGCACGCGGAGCACGGTCTTATTCCTCGTCCTCGTCGAGCTCGGCCTGCACGTCGGCGGGCACGTCGAAGTTCGCGTACACGTTCTGCACGTCGTCCGAGTCCTCGAGCGCGTCGATGAGCTTGAACACCTTGCGGGCGGTGTCGGCATCGACCTCGACCTTGAGGTTCGGCACGAACTCGGCGTCGGCGGAGTCGTAGTCGATCCCCGCGTCCTGCAGGGCCGTGCGTGCCTGGACGAGGTCGGATGCCTCGGTGATGACCTCGAAGCCGCCGCCCTGGTCGATGACGTCCTCGACACCCGCGTCGAGCACGGCCGTCATGACGTCGTCCTCGGAGAGCCCGTCGGTCTTCGTGACCGAGATGACACCCTTGCGGTTGAAGTTGTAGGCGACGCTGCCCGGGTCGGCCATGGTGCCGCCGTTGCGCGACATCGCGGTCCGGACCTCGGCCGCAGCGCGGTTCTTGTTGTCGGTGAGGCACTCGATGAGCAACGCGACGCCGTTCGGGCCGTAGCCCTCGTACATGATCGTCGTGTACTCGATCGACTCACCGGTCAGGCCGGCACCGCGCTTGACGGCACGGTCGATGTTGTCGTTCGGCACCGAGGTCTTCTTGGCCTTCTGGACCGCGTCGACCAGCGTCGGGTTGCCCGACATGTCGGCGCCGCCCATCTTCGCGGCGACCTCGATGTTCTTGATGAGCTTGGCGAACGACTTCGCACGGCGCTGGTCGATGACCGCCTTCTTGTGCTTGGTCGTTGCCCACTTGGAATGCCCGGACACGGTTCTCCTTGCGTCTAGCCGAAAATCCGGTCCAGTCTACCGACCCGGGAGGCTCGGCCGGGCTCCGCCTCGCTGGCGCCGCCGACCGGCGGCCCGGCTCAGGCGGAACGGACCAGGTCGAGGAAGCGCCGGTGGAAGCGGTCCTCCCCCGCGACCTCCGGGTGGAAAGCGCTCGCCAGCACGTTGCCCTGCTGCACCGCGACGACCTGCCCGTCGGTCAGCGCCCCGAGCACGCGCACGTCGACGCCGTGCTCCTCGACCACGGGCGCCCGGATGAACACCGCGTGCACGGGGTCCGCGCCGAGTTCCGGCATCGGGATGTCCGTCTCGAACGAGTCGTTCTGGTTGCCGAAGGCGTTGCGTCGGACCGTCGTGTCGAGGATCCCGAGCGTGTGCTGCCCGGCGATGCCGTCGGTGATCCGCGCGCTCAGCATGATCATGCCCGCGCAGGTGCCGTAGGCCGGCAGGCCACCCCGGATGGCATCGGCGAGCGGTTCCGCGAGGCCGAACGTCCGGGACAGCTTGTCCATCACGCTCGACTCACCGCCGGGGATGACGACGCCGTCGAGCGCCGCCAACTCCTCCGGACGGCGGAGCGGCACGACGTCGGCGCCGAGCTCCGTGAGGGACGAGATGTGCTCGCGGAAGTCCCCCTGCAGGGCGAGGACGCCGATCCGGGGCGCGGCGTTACCAGCCACGCTCGGCGAGGCGGTGCGGCGCGGGGACGTCGGCCACGTTGATGCCGACCATCGCCTCGCCCAGCCCACGCGAGACCTCGGCGATGACCTTCGGGTCGTCGTGGAAGGTCACGGCCTTGACGATCGCCGCGGCGCGCTTGGCCGGGTCACCGGACTTGAAGATGCCGGAGCCGACGAACACGCCGTCCGCGCCGAGCTGCATCATCATCGCGGCGTCGGCGGGGGTGGCGACACCACCGGCGGTGAAGAGCACCACCGGGAGTGAGCCGGTCTGCGCGACCTCCTTCACGACGTCGTACGGGGCCTGCAGCTCCTTGGCGGCGACGTAGAGCTCGTCTTCCTTGAGGTTCCGCAGCGCCGCGATCTCCTTCGAGATGGTGCGGATGTGGCGCGTGGCCTCGGACACGTCGCCGGTGCCGGCCTCGCCCTTGGAGCGGATCATGGCCGCGCCCTCGGTGATGCGGCGGAGGGCCTCGCCGAGGTTCGTCGCACCGCAGACGAAGGGCGTCGTGAAGCCCCACTTGTCGATGTGGTTGACGTAGTCGGCGGGCGAGAGCACCTCGGACTCGTCGATGTAGTCGACGCCGAGCTCCTGGAGCACCTGGGCCTCGACGAAGTGGCCGATGCGGGCCTTCGCCATGACCGGGATCGACACGGCGGCGATGATCTCCTCGATCATCGACGGGTCGGACATGCGGGCGACACCACCCTGCGCACGGATGTCGGCCGGGACGCGCTCGAGGGCCATGACGGCGGTGGCGCCGGCTTCCTCGGCGATGCGGGCCTGGTCGGCGTCGATCACGTCCATGATGACGCCGCCCTTGAGCATCTCCGCGAGGCCGCGCTTGACGCGTGAGGACCCGGTGGTCGAAGTGGCGGTGACGGTGCTGGGGGTGCTGTCGCTCATGATCCCCCCAGTCTAGTGCTCCGGCCACCCCTCGGCGACGAGTCGACGGGTCTCGCCGAGCATCTGCGAGAGCGACTTCGTCCGGGCGATGATCGGGAAGAAGTTGGCGTCCGACTGCCACCGCGGCACGATGTGCTGGTGCAGGTGTGCGGCAACACCGGCGCCGGCGACCTCGCCCTGGTTCATCCCGATGTTGAACCCGTCGCAGTGGGCGACCCGGCGGAGGACCCGCATCGCGGTCTGGGTCAGCTCGCCGATCTCCTGCAGTTCCTCCGGCGACGCCTCGTCGTAGAGCGGGACGTGTCGGTACGGGCAGACGAGCAGGTGGCCGTTGTTGTACGGGTACAGGTTGAGCAACACGTACGCGTGCTCGCCCCGCGCGACGATGAGGGCTTCACGATCGGACTTCCGCGGTGCCTCGCAGAACGGGCAGTCGTCACGGTGCCCGCGACCCTCGCCCGCCCGGCCGGCGTCGATGTACGCCATCCGGTGCGGGTTCCACAGGCGCTGGAAGGCGTCCGGGACCGCCGCCTGGGTGGCGGCGTCCCGGATCACCAGCGGGTCGCCCTCGTCGTCGAGCGGGCCGGACATCAGACCTGCACGCGGTCGCGGATGGCCGTCGTGATGCGCTCGACGGCCTCGTCCACGGGCACGCCGTTGTCCTGGCGGCCGTCCCGGAACCGGAAGCTGACCGCCCCGGCGTCGCGGTCGTCGCCGCCCGCGATGAGCTGGAACGGCACCTTCGCCTTGGTGTGCGTGCGGATCTTCTTCTGCATGCGGTCGTCCGAGTGGTCGACCTCGGCGCGCACGCCCTTCGCACGGAGCTTCGCGACCACCTCGTCGAGGTAGTCGCCGTACTCCTCGGCGACGGGGATCGCGACGACCTGCACCGGGGACAGCCAGACCGGGAACGCCCCCGCGTAGTGCTCGGTCAGGACGCCGAAGAACCGCTCGATCGACCCGAACAGGGCGCGGTGGATCATCACCGGGCGCTGACGGGTGCCGTCGGCAGCCGTGTATTCGATGCCGAACCGCTCGGGGAGGTTGAAGTCGAGCTGCACGGTGGACATCTGCCAGGTGCGGCCGATGGCGTCGCGCGCCTGCACGGAGATCTTCGGGCCGTAGAAGGCCGCACCGGCTGGGTCGGCGACGAGTTCGAGCCCGGACTCCTCGGCGACCTCGCGCAGGGTGTTCGTCGCGACCTCCCAGACCTCGTCGTCGCCGACGTACTTCTCGGGGTCCTTGGTGGAGAGCTCGAGGTAGAAGTCGTCGAGACCGTAGTCGCGGAGCAGGGACAGCACGAACTGGAGGGTCGTGGTGAGCTCCTCCTTCATCTTCTCCTGCGTGGTGAAGATGTGCGCGTCGTCCTGGGTCAGGCCACGAACCCGGGTGAGGCCGTGGATGACGCCGGACTTCTCGTTGCGGTAGACCGTGCCGAACTCGAACATCCGCAGCGGCAGGTCGCGGTAGGAGCGGGCCTGCGACCGGTACGCCAGGATGTGCATCGGGCAGTTCATGGGCTTGAGGTAGTAGTCCGCGCCCTGTCGGGTGACGTTGCCGTCCTCGTCCCGCGCCTCGTCCATGTGCATGGGCGGGAACATGCCGTCCTTGTACCACCCGAGGTGACCGGACTGCTCGAACAGGTCGCCCTTGGTGATGTGCGGCGTGTAGACGAACGAGTAGCCGTTCTCCTCGTGCCGACGACGCGAGTAGTCCTCCATCTCACGGCGGATGATGCCGCCCTTGGGGTGGAAGATCGCGAGGCCGGAGCCGATCTCGTCGGGGAACGAGAACAGGTCGAGTTCGGCGCCGAGCTTGCGGTGGTCGCGCTTCGCCGCCTCCTCGAGGCGCACGAGGTACGCCTTGAGCTGGTCCTTGTCGGGCCAGGCGGTGCCGTACACGCGCTGCAGCTGCGGGTTCTTCTCCGACCCGCGCCAGTAGGCGGCGGCGACGCGCATGAGCTTCGCCGCGTTGCCGATCCACCGGGTGTGCGGGACGTGCGGGCCGCGGCAGAGGTCCTGCCAGACGACCTCGCCGGACTTCGGGTCGACGTTCTCGTACACGGTGAGCTCGCCCGCGCCGACCTCGACGCTCTCGCCCGAGTCGCCCTCGGCAGCGGCGCCCTTCAGGCCGATGAGCTCCTGCTTGTAGGGCTCCCCCGCCATGAGCTCGCGGGCCTCGTCGTCCGTCACGACCCGGCGGCGGAAGCGCTGGGCCTGCTTGACGATGCGGTCCATGCCCTTCTCGATCGCCTTGAGGTCCTCGGGCGTGAAGGGCTCGGCCACGTCGAAGTCGTAGTAGAAGCCGTCGGTGACCGGCGGCCCGATGCCGAGCTTCGCGTCCGGGTTGATCTGCTGCACCGCCTGCGCGAGCACGTGCGCGGCGGAGTGCCGGAGGATGTCGAGGCCGTCCTGCTCGTCGAGGGTCACCGGCTCGACGACGTCGCCGGCCGCCACCTCGGCCGCCAGGTCCTTGAGCACACCGGCCACCCGGACGGCGACGACACCGCGGACGCCGTCGAACAGCTCGGTGCCCGTCGTGGTCGTCGTCGCGGTGCGGGGCTCGGGCGCCTGGGGCACGTCGGCGGGCTCGGGTGCGACTGCGTCGGTCACGATGGTGGTGCTCCTCGGTCGGTTCAGGGGTGGCTCAAGACTAGTGCGCGGCCGTGGCGGTTCAGGCGGGGACGCGGCCGAGCGTCGTGACGGGCAGGCGCGGCTCGAGGCGCTCCCGGCCCGAGAGCCCGTCGAGCTCGAGCAGCGAGGCGAAGCCGATCGCCTCGTACCCCGCGCGTTCGAGCAGCGTGACCGTCGCCGCAGCGGTGCCCCCGGTCGCGAGGACGTCGTCGACGACGAGCACGCGCGTGCCCTGCGGGAGCTGGCCAGGCCGGAGCTCGAGCTCTGCCTCGCCGTACTCGAGCGCGTACTGCTCGCCGAGCACCTCGCCGGGCAGCTTGCCGGCCTTGCGCACGGTCAGGACGCCGACCTGGTGCTGCGCCGCGATGCCGCCGGCGAGGGCGAACCCGCGCGCCTCGATGCCGGCGACCGCCTGGAAGCCCGCGCCGATCGCGAACGGCGCCGCGAGGGCCTCGCAGACGCGGCCGAACGCCACCGGGTCGGAGAACACCGGCGTCACGTCGCGGAACAGGATGCCGGGCTTCGGGAAGTCCGGGACGATGGCGGTCAGGCGCTCGACGAGTGCAGCTGCGGTTTCGGTCACCGCACAACGGTACGCGACCGCAGGCGCCGCACGTACCCGGCTGTCCGGCGTCTGTCCCTCGTTCTGGAGATCGCCCTCTCGCCGCTCCACGGGTTCTGATGGTCTGCGGCAGGTGGAGCGGGACGGCGGGGGCGTCCCGGCAGCGGACGGACACAGGACGGGATCATGCACTCGAGGATCAGGACACTGGTCGCGCTCGCGATCGCAGCGACGGCGGTGGCTGCGGGCAGCGTCACGTCCCCGGCCCCTGCGACAGCGGCCGTCGTCGCACCGCTGCCGCGCGCTGCCCTCCACTCCGCGACACCCGGGCAGGTCTTCGCCGGTGGGTTGTTCCGGCAGTCGGACAGCCAGCCCGCGCAGGCCGCGGCGGCACTCAGCGCTGCGGGCCGGACGAGGGAGGCCGCTGCGGCCCGGACCATCGCGCAGCAGCCGATCGCGATCTGGCTCGGCGAGTGGTACACGGGCGACGCGCTGGACCGCGTGATCGCACGGAACCTCGCCGCCGCCGAGCGCGCCGGCACGACACCGGTGTTCGTCACCTACGCCGTGCCGAACCGCGACTGCGGCGGGTACTCGGCGGGCGGCCTCACCCCGTCCCGGTACGCCGAGTGGAACCGCCGCATCGCGGCCGACCTCAAGGGGCACCGGGCCGTCGTGATCGTCGAGCCGGACTCCCTGGCGCACCTGAGCACGTGCACCGCAGAACGCGCGAGACGGCCGGGGATCATCGCTGCCGCCGTGCGCGACTACGCCGCCGCGGGCGTCCCCACCTACCTGGACGGTGGCAACGAGAACTGGAACAGCGCGGAGCTGCAGGCGTCGTACCTGCGGGAGGCCGGCGTCGCCCAGGCCCGGGGTTTCTTCACGAACGTCGCGAACTTCTACGGCGTCGACGGTGAGCGGGTCTACGCCGAGCGACTCAGCACGATGACGGGCGGTGCCCGGTACGTCATCGACGTGTCGAGGAACGGTCGTGGGTGGCTCGGCACCTGGTGCAACCCCACCGGGGCCGGCCTCGGCGGGCGACCGCAGGTCGCGGCGGGCAGGACCCGGCTCGACGCCCTGCTCTGGGTGAAGACGCCGGGCGCGAGCGACGGGACCTGCAACGGGGGCCCCGCTGCCGGCACGTGGTTCCCGTCGTACGCGGTCGCACTGGTGGCCAACCGGAAGCGCTAGGCGCCGGCACGCCGTCGGGGGTCGAACCAGGAATCCGACATCGAACCAGGCGACGAGCCTGGTCCGATGTCGTCTTCGTGGTCCGATCGTGGTGCAGCTCCGTCCGTGCGGAGGCGGCCGCGACGCGGCGCGGCGCGCTCAGCGCCACATGCGCATCGCGGCGCTCCGCACGAGCAGGTCGAGTTCGCGCTCGCGCCGCTCGCGGTCGAGCCGCTGCCGGGTCGCGAAGTCGACCGAGGGGCGCACGTGGTGCGTCCGACGGCTCCAGATGATCAGCGACATGCCGATCCGGAGGGCGATGCGGTCGGCGAGCGTGACCCGGCGGCGCACCGCGCGGGTATCGGGGGGACGGACGTCGATGTCGTTCGACACGGTGGTGCCTTTCGTGAGTGCCCGAGGGCATGACGGAGAACCCGACCACCGAGCGCGGAAATGCGTCGGGAACGGGTCCGGAAGACCGCCCGGTGAATGCGGGCGAGAATGGTCGCCGGGCGCGCAGGAATGCGCACGGCTGCATTGTCGGTGACCGAACGGGGTCACCGCGTGGAGTCGTCGCGGGAGACGTCCGCCGCTCGCGGCCCGACCTCGGTCCACCCCGCCGCCACGCCCGGCTGCCGTCAGCAGGACGGGCGACCGTCAGCAGGACGGGCGGCCGTCAGCAGGACGGGCAGTCGTGGCGTGCACGGCGCGTGCGGCGCGGCACGACAGGGCTGTGCGACGACGACCGGAGCGGCACCACCACGCAGTCAGCGCAGCGCGGGATGGAGCTTCGATCGATCGAGGGAGGACGGCTGGAGCGGGACGTCCCGCGTCAGTGCGAACGGAGCGGGGTGCCGCCGATCCCACGGATTCCACGGAACGGGTTCGTCGTGGAGATCATCATTGTCGGCCCCCTCTCGGTCTCGTACAGCCGGTGATGCTCGTGAACACTATCGGCGTCAGGAATGCGAGCGCAACCCCTTTCTCGAACATTCCTGGAATTGCATCGCCGAACACGATCGGTGCCGCCGGACGCAGCACGGCCCCGGTACCGCTGGGGTACCGGGGCCGTGCTCGGGTGTGGGTCGGACTAGACCGCGGCGGGGGCGGACGCGCGGGCGACGAGCCGGCCGTCCTCGACGTCGATCCGGACGGTGCCACCGTCGTACGCCTGCTCGTCGACCACCAGGGTCGCGATGCGGTCGTCGACCTCACGCTGGATCAGTCGGCGGAGCGGGCGGGCGCCGTACTCCGGCTCGTAGCCGTGCTCGGCGAGCCAGTCGATCGCCGACTCGGACACCGAGAGCACCATGCCCTGCGCCGCCAGCCGGGACGCCGTGTCCTGCAGGAGCAGCGACACGATCGAGCGCAGCTGCCCGCGCTCGAGCTTGCGGAACAGCACGATCTCGTCGATCCGGTTGATGAACTCCGGCCGCATCGACTCGCGCAGCCTGCCCATCACGCGGTTGCGGAGGTCCTCCTCGGCGTAGCCGCCGTCGGCCGCCACCGAGAACCCGAGCGCACCCGAGCGGGACGCGAGGAACTCCGACCCGATGTTCGAGGTCATGATGACCACCGTGTTCCGGAAGTCGACCGTCCGGCCCTGTCCGTCGGTGAGCCGTCCGTCGTCGAGCACCTGCAGGAGCAGGTTGAACACGTCCGGGTGCGCCTTCTCGACCTCGTCGAGCAGGATCACCGAGTACGGGTTCCGACGGACGCGCTCGGTCAGCTGCCCGGCCTCGTCGTAGCCGACGTACCCCGGAGGGGCACCGACGAGTCGCGAGACCGTGTGGCGTTCGCCGAACTCGCTCATGTCGAAGCGGAGCATCGCCGACTCGTCCCCGAACAGCGACGAGGCCAGCGCCTTGGCGAGCTCGGTCTTGCCGACACCGGTCGGTCCGAGGAACAGGAAGCTGCCGACCGGGCGACGCGGGTCGCCCATCCCGGTGCGACTGCGTCGGACCGCCTTCGCGATCGCCCGCACGGCGTCGTCCTGGCCGACCACGCGGTCGTGCAGCTCGGACTCCAGGCTCGCGAGGCGGGTCTTGTCGGCCGACCCGAGTCGGGTCACCGGGATCCCGGTGGCGCGCGACACGACGGCTGCGATGTCCGCCTCGGTGATGACGTCGTCCACGGGGTGCGCGACGGAGGACGCGGCCACGTCACCCGTGTCGGCGGCGGTGATCCGGGCCTCCAGTCCGGCGATCTCGTCGCGGAGGTCGGACGCCTCCTCGTACTGCTCCCCGGCGACGGCGCGGTCCTTGCGGGCCGTGAGGTCGGCGACCTCGGCACGGAGCGCGTCGACGTCGACGTCGCCCGACCGGGCGAGGCGACGGCGGGCACCGGCCTGGTCGATGAGGTCGATGGCCTTGTCCGGCAGGTGCCGGTCGGTCACGTAGCGGTGCGAGAGCTCGACGGCCGCTCGGAGCGCCTCGTCGGAGTACGTCACGCCGTGGTGCTCGGCGTAGCGGGGGCTGAGACCGGTGAGGATCGCGACCGCGTCCTCCACGCTCGGCTCCCCCACCGTCACGGGCTGGAAGCGACGCTCGAGTGCGGCGTCCTTCTCGATGCGGCGGTACTCCTTCAGCGTCGTCGCGCCGACGAGGTGCAGGTCACCGCGGGCGAGGCGCGGCTTGAGGATGTTGCCGGCGTCCATCGAACCGCCCTCGCCGCCACCACCGGCGCCGACGACGGTGTGCAGCTCGTCGACGAAGACGATGAGCTCGTCCGCGTGCGCGGCGATCTCGTCCATCGCCTTGGTCAGGCGCTCCTCGAAGTCACCGCGGTACCGGGTGCCGGCGAGCATGCCGGGCAGGTCGAGCGCGACGACGCGCTTGCCCTGCAGCAGGGCCGGGACGTCTCCGTCGACGATGCGCTGGGCGAGTCCCTCGACGATGGCGGTCTTGCCGACGCCGGGCTCGCCGATGAGGACGGGGTTGTTCTTGGTGCGGCGGAGCAGGATCTCGACGGCCTGCTCGATCTCGTCGGCGCGGCCGATCACCGGGTCGATGCGGCCGTCACGAGCGCGTGCCGTGAGGTCGGTGCCGTACTGGTCGAGCGTCGGGGTCTCCGACTGCTGGTCCTGGTCGGCGGTGGTGGTGGTGCCGGGCATGGGGCGCCCCTCTCGTGCGGCCTCGGCCGCGTCGTGCGCGTAGGACTGCATCACCTGCGGGGTGACGCCGGCGCTCGCGAGGAGTTGCCCCGCGACGGTGTCCTGGTCGGTGACGAGCGCGAAGAAGACGTGCTCGGGGTCGGTGTACGTGCTGCCGAACCCGCGCGCGGCCTGTGTGGCCTCGAGCAGGATCCGTTGCGCGGACGGGGTCAGGGCCGGGCGACCCTCGACACGGTCACCCGACGGCATCGGGAGGCGCTGCTCGACCTCGGCGGCGAACCGCTCGGGGTCGGCACCCGCGGACCGGAGGACGGCCGCGAAGGGCTCGGTGCCGACGAGCACGTGCAGCACGTGCAGCGCGTCGATCTCGTGCTGCCCCTGCTCGACGGCGTACGCGGCCGTCTGCTGGAGCAGCTCGTGGGTGCGCCGGCTGAGGAGCCGGGTGATGTCGACCGGCCGTCCGAACGGCATGGACCGCTGGGACTGACCGGGGTTCTGTGAAGCCGCGAGCAGTCGTGCGAGGAACTCGTCGAACGAGTCGTTGCCGCCGGTCGGGCCGAACGTCTGTGGCAAAGGGACCTCCTGGGGAACTTGAGTGCCTTCGGCTCAATGCAACGCAGGAGGGCCGCGGTCATTCCCGTGTCCGGGAAGAAGTTGCGGCGAGTCGACTCAGGTCCGGGTGATGGCCGCCGTGCTCGCGTCGGTGACGCGCACCAGGTCGGCCGGGACCACCTCGATGTCGAACCCGCGGCGCCCGCCGGACACGAAGATCGTCGCGTGGTCGGCGGCCGACGCGTCCAGCACGGTGCGCAGTCGTGTCCGCTGTCCCACCGGACTGATCCCGCCGACGACGTACCCGGTGCGGCGTTCCGCGAGCGCGGGGTCCGCGAGCGACGCCTTCTTCCCGCCGACGGCCGCCGCGACGGCCTTGAGGTCGAGCCGGTCCGCCACGGGGACGATCGCCACCGCGAGTTCACCGTCGACCGACACCACGAGGGTCTTGAAGACCTGCTCCTCGCGGAGCCCGAGTGCCGCCGCTGCTTCCTCGCCGAAGTTCGTCGCGCTCTCGTGGTGCTCGTAGACGTGTGGCGTGTAGGGGACGCCGGCCCGCTCCAGCGCGACCGTCGCCGGGGTGCTCGGGGAAGCTGCGCTCATGCACCGATCCTGCCCCGCGTCCCCGGCACGTCTCCGGAGGCTCGCGGACGGTACGCTGAGCCGCACCATGACGGTCATCGAGGTGCTGCTCCGCGTGGTCTCCGCGCTGCACGCGCCGGGCCCCGCCGCGCTCGGTCACGCATGGGTCCCTGGTGCACCACCGGCCCTCGCGGTCGCCGTGCTCGGCGTCACCGTCGTGGGCGTCACCGTCGCCGGGTTCGCCGCGCTCGCCGCAGCCGCGCTCGTGCTGCGGCTCGTCGCCCTGCTCATCGCCGCGGTCGGAGCGGACCGTCTCCCGGTGCCCTCCACGGCACCGGACCTCGTCACCCGGATCGCCTGGAGCAACCCGGATGCGGACGGGCACGTGCGGTCACGGGCTCCCGGGGGCGTCCCGGCGGTCTGACACCGGTCGGTGTCGGGCCGCGCTCGCGCCCGACCCCTCCGATCGAAGGACCATCCATGGACATCACCACCCTGCCCGGCCTCAGCGCCGTGCTGCACGCCGGCGCGGACCTCGTCGCCGTCCTCACCGACGCCCTCACCCCGGTCGCGGGACCGGCAGCAGCGGCGCTCGCCGTCGTCGTGCTGACCCTCGCGGTCCGCGTCCTGCTCGTCCCGCTGTCCGTGCTGCAGGTCCGGGCGGAGCGGGACCGTCGCCGCCTCGCGCCGCGGATCGCGGAACTCCGCCGACGTGCCGGTCGCGACACCGCACGGTTCCAGCGGTCGCTCCAGGAGCTGTACACGGCCGAACGGGTGGCACCGCTGGCCGGGTGCCTGCCCGTCCTCGCACAGGCACCCGTGGTCTCGCTGCTGTACACGGTCTTCACGCACGCGAGCATCGACGGGACGGTCAACACCCTGCTCCGCGCGTCCCTCGCCGGCATCCCGCTCGCGCAGTCGGCCGTCGCGGTGCTGACGTCCCCGCTGTGGGTGCACGGCTGGCTCGTGCTCGTGCTGCTCGCGGTGCTCGTCGTCGCGGTCGAGCACACGCGTCGGGCACAGCAGCACTGGAACCCGGCGCCTGTCCCCGCCCCGGACGTCACCGTGCCGGGAGCGGCCGTCACGGCCGGGATCGCGCGGTGGGTCCCGTTCGTCTCGGTCGTCTTCGCCGCGGTCGCGCCGCTCGCCGCCGCCCTGTACCTGGTCACGAGCGCCGTGTGGACGCTCGCGGAGCGCGCGGTCCTGCGCCGGCTCGTGCGGTGACGGCGGGCGCGGGGCCGCACGAGCCGCGGCTCAGCCGCCCTGGCCCTCCTGCTGCGGTCCCTGGTCGACCGGGTCGTACTCGGTGTCGCGGCCCTGTTCCTCCTCGGGGAGCGGGACGTGGCGTTCGGTGCCGCTGCCGCCCGGGCTCGTCGCGACGTAGTCGGCCGCGCCGGACTGGGTGTCGTGGCTGAGCGGTTCGAGGGTCTCCTCGTCGACGTCCGCCGGTGTGGAACCGGTGGCGTCGGCGGGCACCGCCGGGTCGGTCGACTGGTCGTTCTGCGCGTCGGTCATCCCTCGGGCGTACTCCCCCCGGTCTGGGTGGGCGCCGACACCGCTGCGGTGGCAGTCTTGCCCCAGGCGTGACGACGAGGAGCGCGCATGAGCCGGACCGACGACGACGCGGCAGCACGTGCCCGTCTCGAACGCATCGCCTGGGGCGCCGCGTCGACACCCACCGAGGCTGCCCGCGCCCGCATCGCGCTGGCGGACCTCGACCGGGAGG
The DNA here is from genome assembly GCF_003224295.1 of Curtobacterium sp. MCPF17_046. Classification (NCBI taxonomy): domain Bacteria; kingdom Bacillati; phylum Actinomycetota; class Actinomycetes; order Micrococcales; family Microbacteriaceae; genus Curtobacterium; species Curtobacterium sp. MCPF17_046. The sequence continues at coordinate 318,772 of NZ_QKLB01000002.1, forward strand.
CCCGGAGGCGCCCCCGCTCCGACGTCGCGCCCGCCACGTCCTCCGGCGCCGACGGTCGACGGGCGGCGGCCCGCCCCGCGTCGCGACGTGGCCGGTCGGCCGGTCCGGAGGGCGACCCGACCGACGACGGCGCGGTCATCCCGGGCCTCGCCGGGGACGCCGACGTCCGCGACCCCGGCGAGCACCGGGCCGACGACCACCGGGCCGACGACCAGCGGGTCGGCGGGGACGGGGTCGGAGAGGGCGGCGTCGTCGTCGGTGGCGCGGACAACGGCGCGGATCGCGACGCGCCCGACCGGGGCGGATCGGGCCTCCTCGCCGGTGCCCGACGGCTGGCTGACCGGGCGCGCCGGACCGACCGGACCGTGCTCTGGGCGTCCGGTGCCGGCGCCGTCGTGGTCGGACTGGTGCTCGGCACCGGGGTCGGACTCTCGGTCGGCGCGAGGTCCGCGGCACCCGGTCGCGCCACCGTGACCCCGGCGGCCGGCACGGTCACCGTCGAACAGATGCTCGACCTGCCGCAGACCTTCGCCGACCAACTCCCCGGCTCCATCGAGGCCCCGGTCGCGCTGCGCTCGACGCGGCTCGTCTTCACGAACCGCTCGCTGTCGGGCGACGCGGCGGGCACGCCGTGGAACGTGTGGGCGGCGGTCGGACGGGACCCGTCGACCATCTGCCTCGTCGCCACGGCGGACCGGATCGAGGGGACGAGCGCCTGCTACCCCCGCGAGGACGCCCTCCACGGCACGGTCTCGCTCTCCGCGACGTCGGCCAGCGGGACGCTGTGGGTGCGCCTGGTCGGCGGTGCGGTACGCGGCACGGTCACGAGCACCGCCACGAGTCGGATGTACTGACGGCTCCTGCCCGCGCGGCGTTGGAGCGCTCCTGAGAGCCACCCGGGTGCTCTCGCGCGAACCGGATCGAGCGTGCAACACTGGACGGGCGCACTCGCCGTGGAGTGGCAAGAACTCCGTCTCCACATCCCGTCCACCCGAGCGCGCTCTCCCCCGGCCGACCCGTCGTCCGCGCGCGCTCCTCCACGTCCTCGAGGAGGTCAGCCGTGTCCACCACCAGCAACCAGACCGTCCACCCGTACACGACGCCGATCACCGTCACGACGTCGTCGGTGGTCGGGATCGCCGTGCTCGGGCTCGCCACGTTCTTCGCCATCACGACCGAACTCATGCCGGTCGGCCTGCTCGGGACCATGAGCCGCGACCTCGGCGTGACCGAGTCGACCATGGGCGTCGTCATCACGGTGTACGCGGCCGCCGTCGCGCTGCTCGCGCTGCCGTTGACGTCCCTCACGGCGAAGCTGCCACGCAAGACGGTGCTCGTCGCCACCCTTGTCGGGTACACGGTGTCGAACGCGCTCGTCGCCCTCGCGCCCTCGTTCGCCGTCGTCTGCGCCGGCCGGGTCGTGGGCGGCATCGCGCACGCCCTGTTCTTCTCCGTCGCGTCCGCGTACGCCACCCGGATCGTGCCGCCGCGGCTGGCCGGCCGGGCCATCGCGTTCGTCTACTCCGGGAGCTCGCTCGGCTTCGTGATCGGCGTGCCGCTCGCCACCGGCGTCGGCGAGACGGTCGGCTGGCGACCGGCCGTCGGCGGGGTCGCCGCGTGCGCCGCCGTCCTCGCCGTGGTCGCGGCGGCCTTCCTCCCCTCCGTCCGCGGGGCCGCGTCCCCGCACGTCGGGTCCCCCAGGGCGTGGGCCCGGACCGGACTGCTCTCCGTCGTCGTCGCGGACCTGCTGCTGTTCGCCGGGCACTACGTCGTGTACACGTACGTCGGCCCCTACGTCGTCGACGCCGGGCTCGACGCCGGCATGGTGTCCGGCGCGCTGCTCGTGCTCGGCGGCACCGGCGTGGTCGGACTCTGGCTCGCCGGGCTGTTCGTCGACCGCGCACCACGGCAGACGCTGGTCGTGTCGATCGCCGCGATGGCCGCCGCCTTCGTCGTGATGCCGTTCACGCACGGGTCCCTGGCCGGCACGATGCTCGTCGCCGGGGTCTGGATGGCGGCGAACGGCACGACCGGGACGCTCTTCATGGCCGCCGCGATCCGCACCGGCGGGGTCAGCCCGGAGATCGCAGGCGCCCTGGTGAACGGCGCGTCGAACATCGGCATCGCGGGTGGTGCCGCGCTCGGGGGGCAGGTGCTCGGGCTCTCCGGGCTGCAGACGCTGCCGTTCGCCGGGGCGGTCGTGCTCCTCGGCGGGCTCTCCGTCGTCGTGCTCGCGCGCCGCGGGTTCCCGGTGCACACGACCGCGCAGCCGCACCTCAGCACGTCGTCGATCGAGGTCCTGACCTCGTCGCTGGCCGTCGTCACGAGTTCGATCCCGACCGTGAGCCGTGCGATCCAGACGATCACGGGCTCCGTCGCCACGGTCCACCGGGCGGCGACGGGCTCGATCCGCACCGCGACCGGCTCCGTCCGGACGGTCGGCGAGCGGTAGCGCCCCGCGCACGCCCGACGCTCGCCCTTCCCCGTCGTGCTCGGGCAGGAAACGGGAGGCGTCAGGTGCGCGCTGCGAGGGCGTCGAGCGCGGCGACCTGCCCGGCCACGACGAGCCCTCGCGCGGAGTCGACCGGCGTCCAGCGCGCGTCGTCGACCTCGGGCACCTCGACGAACCGACCGGAGCCGCGCGGCAGCTCGAGCGCGACGGTGTTGCTGCGCACCACGTCGACGGAGAAGTCCGGTGCGTGCAGCGTGTGGACCGTGACGACCTTGCCCGAGGCCTGCCGGAAGTCGCCGAGCAGGTGCGGGACACCGTCCGGCGGTGCTGTGCCGATCTCCTCGGTGAACTCCCGCAGCGCCGTGGTCAGGGTGTCCTCGCCCGCGACCGGTTCGCCCTTCGGGATCGTCCACGCCCGCGGCCGCCGACGCCAGAACGGGCCACCCATGTGCGCGATGAACACCTCGAGGGCGGGACCGCTCCCCCGGTGCAGCAGGAGACCGGCGGAACGGAGGGGCACGGTCGGAGACTACCCTCGCGCGCATGCGCAGCATCGGACTCCGCGACGGCCGCTCGGTCCTCGTGGACGACACCGCACCGGACGCCGTCCGGCCCACCGTGGTGTGGCACCACGAGTCCCCGCACACGGGCGCCCTCTTCGAGCCGCTCACCAGCGCGGCGGCGGCCCGCGGGCTCCGTCTCGTCGCGGTGACCCGACCGGGCTACGGCGGAGCCGACCCCCTGCCCGGACGACGCGTCGCGGACGGCGCTCGCGACCTCGAACAGGTCCTCGACGCGCTGGGACTCCCCCGCGTCGCGGTCCTCGGCGGGTCCGGTGGTGGCCCGCACGCGCTCGCCGCCGCGGCACTGCTGCCCGGCCGGGTCGCCGCCGCGGCCGTCGTCGCCTCGCCCGCGCCGTTCGACGACACGACCGGGTGGTGGGACGGCATGGCGGCCGACGGTGGCCTCCGGTCGGCCGCCGCCGGACGGGAGGCCCGTCTCGCCTGGGCGTCGACCGCCACGTTCGACCCGTCCCAGTTCGTCGACCGCGACTGGGCCGCCCTGGACGGGGACTGGGCCGCGCTCGGGCAGGACGCGACGGCGGCGGATGGGTCGGGCCTGCAGGGCGCGACCGACGACGACGTGGCGTTCGTCACCGACTGGGGGTTCCCGCTGTCCGCCGTGACCGTCCCGACGACCGTCGTGCACGGAGCCCGCGACCGGGTCGTGCCGGTCGCACACGGGCGGCGCCTCGCCGCGGCACTCCCCGCCGTGGCGTACGAGGAGCGGCCCGCGGACGGACACATCTCGGCGCTGACGGCGGTCCCGGTGCTCCTGGACCGGCTCGCCGCGGTGCTGCGCTGACCCGCTCCGCGGTCGCGGGGCACTCGGACCGCGGAGCGGGTCCGAGACGGACGTGTCGGCTCAGCCGAACCTGCTCCGGAGCACGTCCGCGGTCCGGTCGGTCAGGAAGCGCACACCGGCGCGGTTCGGGTGGAGCGCGCCGGGACGGAGGTCGATCCGGCTCAGGCCGCCGAGCGACTCGAGCGAGATCCCCTCGACGTAGGCGCCCTTCCGCGCGCACGCCGAGTGCGCCTGCGTCTCGGCGAACACCTCGATGAAGGTCGCCCCCGCGGCCTGCGCCGCGTTCCGGGTCACGTCGTCCAGCTGCTCCTGCACGCCGTGCAGCCAGCGGACGTCGGCGTCGGTGAACGGGTAGGTGTCCCGGGGGAACCGCCCGGCCAGGGTCCCCAGGTCGACGGCCGGGCGGAAGCAGCCCGACGACGGGGTATGTGCCGCGTCGGGGAAGATCGCCGGGTACCCGAGCACGATCACCGTGGCGTTCGGCGCCGCGGCCCGGACGTCGGCGAGCGTCTCGGCGACGCCGAGGGCGACGCGGCCCTGGATCTTGGCGCCGAGGGTGTCCACCCCGTCGGACGCGAGTGTCGACCGGCAGGACGGGGCGTTCTGGCCGGAGAACACCGGGCCGGTGGCGGACAGTGCCAGGCACGAGCCCGCGGTGCCGAACAGGTCGGCGTCGTTGCCGCCGATCGTCAGTGTCACGAGCCGCGTGTCGGCGGACAGCGCCTCGAGTTGCGGCCGGGCGCCGCGGAACTGCACGCGGTCCCGGACGTCCTCGCTCGTCGCGCCCGCGCAGGTGACGTCGGTGAGGTCGAGTCCGAAGCGGGCGGCGATGCGGTGCGGGTAGTCCTCGCCGGACTGCGCGCACGCCCGGACCGGGAGCCCGGTGGGGTGCCCGAGCCCGTACCCGGCGGAGTACGAGTCACCGAGCGCGACGTACGCACTGCCCGGCGGCAGCCCGGCGAGCGTCTCGGGCGGGTCGTCGGTGGCCGGGAAGGGCTGTGGGACGGGCCAGAGCGGAGCGGCGACGGCGGCACCGGGAGCGGTCGGTGTGCCCGGTACCCCGCCGACCGACGCCGTCCCCGCCAGCAGGACGGTCGCGACGAGTGCGGTGAGGACGCGGGGGACGGTCGAGCGGCGCAGGGTGGGCTCCGGAACGGGTTCGGGCGGGTGGGCGGCCCGACGGGCGGGGTCGAGCGGGCACGGTCGGTCCGTCCGGCTCGACTCCCGCCGCCGGGATGTCAGCGACGACCGAGGCGACGCTCGCCGCCCGCGCCGGGCTGGTACGGCAGACCGTAGTGGGCGAAGAGCTCGGGCTCGAGCGCGGCGTCGAGTTCGCCGTCCGTCGCGATCGACGGAGCGTCCTTGACGGCCTTCTTGTCGAAGGTCACGACGAGGTGCTTCGGGGTCACGGTCGCGCCGACGAGGGGGACGAAGACGAGCTTCTTCCCGACGACGCCGGTCGTGATCGACCCGAACGCCGGCTCCGACGTCGCGGTGTCGTAGTAGATGCTCTCGAGGTTGCCGATCTTGTCGTCCTGGTCGTCGACGACCGGCAGACCGATCCAGTCCCGGATGTTGGCTGCTTCGAACACGGCGACTCCCTCCGACGGCCGGACCTTCCGTGCCGTCGGATCGACGCTACCGACCGGTGCTGGGTGCGCGGACGGCGGGCACGACCCCGAGCCCGTCGACGGCCGCGAGCACGTCCTCGGCGGTGACCGCGAGGATCGCCGGGTCCGGGTCCTCCGCGAAGACGTCACCGCGCCGGACCGAGGCGTCGGTGAGGACCACGTGCGGGCCGGACGCGGGCGGACCCCAGGCCTCGGGCGGAGCCGGTCCGAACAGCACGACGGACGGGATCCCGTAGGCCGACGCCAGGTGCGCCGCTCCCGTGTCCACCGTGACGAGGAGGCTCGCTGCCGCCACGACCGCGGCGAACGGCTGCAGGTCGAGGCGACCCGCGAGCACCGCCGCGTCGTCCAGACCTGCCGATTCCGCGACGGCCAGTGCGCGCTCGACGTCGTCCGCGCCTCCCGTCAGCACCACGTGGTGGCCGCGCTCGACCAGCCCCCGCACCACGGCGGCGAAGCGGTCGACCGGCCAGTGCCGGGCGCCGTGGAAGGCGCCGACGTGCACGACCGCCGCGCCCTGGACGACGGCGGGGACGGCCGGGACCGCGATCGAGACGTCGTCGGGGTCGGCGGGCATGCCGTGCGCGGTCATGAGACCCGCCCACCGCTCGCGCTCGTGCACGTCGTGCTGCCACTCGGGCCCGTCGGGTGCGCCGTGTCCGATGACGCGGCGGGCCTGCAGCGCGTCGATGAGCTGCCCGGACTCCGGGCCGGCACCGTGCAGGTTCACCGCGACGTCCACGACACCCGCCGGGACCGCGATCGGGTGGTCGAGGCCGTGCTGGGCGAGGTGCACGTCCACGTCGGGGACGAGCTCGACGACCGGCGCGAGCCAGGCCGTCGTCGCGAGCGTGATCCGGTGCCCGGGGAACGCCCGCCTGAGGGCGTGCAGCGCGGGGACGGCGACGAGCAGGTCGCCGAGCTTGATCGCACGGAGCACGACGAGCTCCGGGCGGCCGTCGGACGGGGGCAGGGTGGGAACGGCGGTCACGAGGTCCGACGCTACCGGGCGCCGACCGCCCCGTCCGCCACGCCCGGGGAGTTGTCCGCGGCGCGCCACCGCACGCAGCCCGGTTGGGCGAGCCCCGCGTCCGCCCGGTAGAGAGGGGTGTGGCCCTCTCCGACCGACCGCTGCGCGGCGTGCTCTTCGACCGAGACGACACCCTGGTGGTCGACGTCCCCTACAACGCGGACCCGGCCCTCGTCGTCCCGGTCCCCGGTGCCGCGCGCGCCGTCGCCGCGGCCCGGGCAGCGGGACTCGCGGTGGGCGTCGTCACGAACCAGTCGGTCATCGCGAAGGGCATGGCGACCCGCGAACAGGTCGACGCGACGAACGCCCGGGTGGACGAGCTGGTCGGGCCGTTCGACGTGTGGGAGGTCTGCCCGCACGACCGCGCCGACGACTGTTCCTGCCGCAAGCCCCGCCCCGGCATGGTGCTCGCGGCGGCCGCACGGCTCGGCCTCGACCCGGCCGACCTCGTCGTCATCGGGGACATCGGCGCGGACGTCGGTGCCGCGGCCGCAGCGGGCGGGCAAGGCGTCCTCGTGCCCACCGCACGCACCCTGCCGGCCGAGGTCGACGGCGCGACCACCGTCGCCCGGACGATCGAGGAGGCGGTCGCACTCGTCGTCGCCCAGGCGGCACCGGTGACACCGTGAGCGCCGCGGACACCGTGCGTGCCGCGGACACCGTGGACACCGAGAGCGACCGGGACACCGGCGGTCGGCGGGTGCTCGTCGCCAGACTCGACTCCTTCGGCGACGTCCTGGTCGCCGGGCCGGCGGTCCGTGCCGTCGCGGCCGGCGCCGACCACGTGACGCTGCTGTGCGGCCCGCAGGGTGCCCCGGCCGGCGCGCTGCTGCCCGGGGTGGACACGCTCCGGGTGTGGGCGGCGCCGTGGGTCACGGAGACCGCCCGACCGCTCGACGACGGCGTCCTGGCCGAGTTCCGCGCCCTCGTCGACGCGGAACGCCCGGACGAGGCCGTGGTGCTGACGTCCTTCCACCAGTCCCCGCTGCCGCTCGCGATGCTGCTCCGGCTCGCCGGGGTGCCGAGGGTCTCCGGTGCGTCCGTCGACCACCCGGGCTCGCTGCTCGACGTCCGGCTCCGACCCGGGGAGGACCTGCCCGAGGACGTCCCCGAACCCGAACGAGCGCTCCGCATCGCCGCGGCCGCGGGCTTCACCCTGCCCGAGGGCGACGACGGACTGCTCCGGGTCCGCGTCGGCGAGGACGTCGCGGTGCCCCCGGTGGTGGCCGCGCTGGAGCGGTACGTCGTCGTCCACCCCGGCGCCAGTGTGGAGGCGCGGTCCTGGCCGCCGTCCTCGCACCGGGCGCTCGTGGCGGAGTACGCCCGGCTCGGCGTCCCGGTGGTCGTCACCGGCTCGCCGGGCGAGCGGGAGCTGACCGCCGCGGTCGCCGGCAGCACCGGCATCGACCTCGGCGGTCGGACCAGCCCGGCCGAGCTGGCCGCCGTCCTCGCCGGCGCCGAGGTCGTCGTCGTCGGGAACACCGGGCCGGCCCACCTCGCCGCAGCGGTCGGGGCCCGGATCGTGAGTCTGTTCTCCCCCGTGGTCCCCGCCGTGAAGTGGGCGCCGTACGCGGCGCACGTGGAACTGCTCGGCGACCAGGGCGCGCCGTGCCGTCTCAGCCGGGCACGCGACTGCCCCGTGCCCGGCCACCCGTGTCTGGCCGGTGTCGGCGTCGACGACGTCCTCGCGGCCCACGAACGGCTCGTCGGGTGCGCTCTCCGGACGAACCAGGGGTCCCTGCGAACGCCGCCAGACGCCGATCGGTAGCGTGCGGCACTGCTGCTCCTCCTCCTCCTCCTCCTCCTCCTGATCGACAGCGACCGAAAGGCAGTGCATGCGGATCCTCGTGTGGCACGTGCACGGCGGCTGGATGGACGCCTTCGTCCGCGGCCCGCACGAGTACCTCATCCCGACCACCCCGGAGCGTGACGGTTGGGGCCTCGGCCGTGGTGGCCGGGACTGGGGGACGAACGCCGTCGAGATCGCACCCGAGGACGTCGCCGACGCCGGCGTGGACCTGGTGGTCCTGCAGCGACCGGAGGAACTCGCGGTCGCGCAGCGGCTCCTCGGGCGGACGGACTTCCCGACCGTCTTCGTCGAGCACAACGCTCCACGCCTCGACGTACCCGACAGCCTGCACCCGTTCCGGGACCGGGACGACGTGACGATCGCGCACGTGACGCACTGGAACGCCCTGATGTGGGACTGCGGCTCGACCCGGACCACCGTCGTCGAACACGGCGTCGTCGACCCCGGTGCTCTGTACACCGGCGAGCTCGAGCGCTTCGGCGCCGTCATCAACGAGCCGGTCCGCCGCAACCGGGTCGTCGGCACCGACCTGCTCCCCCGCTTCGGTGCGGTCGCCCCGGTCGACGTCTTCGGCATGGGCACCGAGAAGCTCGCCGGACTCGGCCACGGCGACCTGCTCGTCGGGCTCGGGGACGTGAAGCCCGACCCGATGCACGCGGCCCTCGCGAAGCGCCGCGCGTACGTCCACGCGAACCGCTGGACCTCGCTCGGGCTGTCGCTCATCGAGTCGATGCACATGGCGATGCCGGTGCTCGTCCTCGCCACCACGGACGCGTCCCGCACGGTGCCCGCCGAGGCCGGTGCGATCGCGACGGACGTCGACGAGCTCGTCCGGGCCTCCCGGACGCTCCTCGAGGACCCCGACGAGGCGCGCCGACGCGGTCTCGTCGCCCGGGAGGCCGTGCTCGCGCGACACGCGCTGTCCCGCTTCACCGCGGACTGGGACGCCCTGCTCGACGACGTGCACACTGAGCACCACGCCCGGATGCGCACGCCGCGTCCGGAGCGGGAGACGGAGACCGCCGGAGCCGCAGCGCTGCCGGCCGGTGGGAGGAGCAGCTAGATGCAGATCGCCATGGTCTCCGAGCACGCGAGCCCGCTCGCGACGCTCGGCGGCGTCGACGCCGGCGGCCAGAACGTCCACGTCGCCGCCCTCTCCGCGGCCCTGGCCGACCGCGGCCACACGGTCACGGTCTACACACGCCGCGACGACGCGGCCCTGCCCGTCCGTGTCACCCTCCGCCCCGGCGTGGACGTCGTGCACGTCGACGCCGGTCCGGCCGAGCACGTGCCGAAGGACGACCTGCTGCCCTACATGGGCACGTTCGCCCAGGTCCTGGCATCCGAGTGGCTGTCCGACCGCCCCGACGTGGTGCACGGGCACTTCTGGATGTCCGGGCACGCGGCCCTCGAGGCCGTCACCCAGGTGCAGCTGCGCACCGGTGAGCCGCGCATCCCCGTCGTCCAGACCTTCCACGCCCTCGGTGTCGTCAAGCGTCGGCACCAGGGTTCGGCGGACACCAGCCCGCCCGAGCGTGAGTGGCTCGAACCGGCCGTCGGCCGCGGTGCCGACCAGGTCGTCGCGACGTGCTCGGACGAGGCGTTCGAGCTGAAGACCCTCGGCGTCCCCCTCCGCTCCATCTCCGTCGTGCCCTGCGGCGTCGACGTCGAGCTGTTCCGCCCGGACGGCCCCGTGGAGGAGCGCGGCCGGACCCACCGCGTCCTGACCGCCTCCCGGCTCGTGCAGCGCAAGGGCGTCGGCACGACCATCGCCGCCGTCGCCCGCCTGGTCGCCGAGGGTCGCGACGTCGAGCTCGTCGTCGTCGGCGGTGCCGGTGTCGCCGGGGCCGACCTGCCCGACGACCCCGAGTACCAGCGACTCGACTCCCTGGCCCGCGACCTCGGGATCCGCGACCACGTGTCCTTCCGCGGGCAGCTCGCGCAGGAGGAGATGGGGGCCGTGTACCGCAGCGCCGACGTCGTCGTCTGCGCGCCCTGGTACGAGCCGTTCGGCATCGTCCCGCTCGAGGCCATGGCGTGCGGCGTGCCCGTCGTGGCCTCCCGCGTCGGCGGCCTCATCGACACCGTCGTCGAGGACGCCACCGGCCTGCACGTCGAGCCGCGCGACGAGGACGGCCTCGCGGTCGCGCTCGGTGGGCTGCTGGACGACCCGGAGCGCCGGGCGGCCTACGGGCACGCCGGTCGTCGCCGCGCCGAGGCCAAGTACACCTGGCAGAAGGTCGCCGCCGACACCCAGCGCGTGTACGAGCGCCTGGTCGCCGGCGGCCGCGTCGGAGCCACCGCACCCATCACCGAGAGGAACGCCCGATGACCATCGAGCAGACCGGGATCGGCACGACCGAGTCCGGCACAGCCGGCCCCGCTGAGGGCACGAGCACGCGCGTCGTGCTCGACCACATCGCCGCGTCGGTGCCCGTCATCGCGTCGCTCGTCGACCACGGCGACCACATCGCGGCATGGGCGGACGACATCGCCGCCCGCCTGGTCGCCGGACGTCGGCTCCTCGCGGCGGGCAACGGCGGGTCCGCGGCCGAGGCGCAGCACCTGACCTCGGAGCTCACCGGCCGGTTCGACGGCGACCGCCCGGCGTACTCCGCGATCGCGCTGCACGCCGAGACCTCCGCCGTGACCGCCATTGGCAACGACTACGGCTTCGAGCAGGTGTTCGCCCGGCAGGTGCGCGCGCACGCCCGGGCCGGCGACGTCGTCGTCCTCCTCAGCACGAGCGGCAAGAGCCCGAACCTGCTCGCCGCCGCGGCCGCCGCTCGCGACGTCGGCGCCCGGTCCGTCGCCATGACCGGTCCCGTCCCGAACCCGCTCGCGAGCGCGGTCGACGACGTCATCGCCATCGACGGCCCGTCCGCCAACGTGCAGGAGGCGCAGCTCGTCCTCGTCCACGCCCTCTGCCGCGCCATGGAGCCCGCGCTCCGCCGAGGAGGCACCCGATGACCGACCGTCAGCTCCGCATCGTCGTCGTCGGCGACACCCTGCTCGACGTGGACGTCAGCGGCACGAGCGAACGGCTCAGCCCGGACGCCCCGGTGCCCGTGCTCGACGTCCGCTCGGAACAGCGCCGGGCCGGTGGTGCCGGGCTCGTCGCCACCATGCTCGCGAAGGACGGCCACGACGTCCGTCTCGTGACCGTGCTGGGCGACGACGCCCCCGCGGAGCGGCTGCGGTCGCTCCTGCCGGGCGTCACGATCGTCGAGGGCCCCTCCGGCGCACCGACCCCGGTGAAGACCCGGGTGCGCGTCGGGGACCACGCCCTCGTCCGCATCGACGAGGGGTGCGACACCCCGCCCGTCCCCGCGGTCACCGCTGAGATGCGCGCCGCGCTCGAGGACGCCGACGCCGTCGTCGTCGCCGACTACGGTCGCGGGCTGACCGCCGCCGAGGACATGCGGTCGGCGCTCACCGCCGTCGCCGAGCGCACCCCGGTGGTCTGGGACCCGCACCCCAAGGGCGAGGCGCCCGTGGTCGGCGTCACCGTGGTCACCCCGAACGCGAGCGAGGCGCAGCGCTTCACCGGGCTCGGCGGCACCGGGGTCGCGTTCGCCACCGACGCCGCCGCCGACCTCGTCGCCCGGTGGGCGGCGCACGCCGTCGCCGTGACCATGGGCGAACGCGGCGCGCTCGTCGGCCGTCGCACCGAGCGCGGCCTCGACTCCCGGTTCGTCCCGGCACCCTCCGTCACCGCCGGCGACCCCTGCGGTGCCGGTGACCGTCTCGCCGCCGGCGTCGCCGTCGCGCTCGCATCGGGCGCGGAGATCGCCGACGCGGTCACCGCCGGGGTCGTCGACGCCTCCGCGTACCTCGCGGCCGGCGGCGTCGCCTCGCTCGTCGCGGGCGCACCACCCGCACCGATCGCGGTGCCGGGCGCCGACCGGGACGCCCTCCGGGTCGTGCACGACGTCCGGGCCGCCGGCGGTGTCGTCGTCGCGACCGGCGGCTGCTTCGACCTGCTGCACGCCGGGCACGCCCGCACCCTGTCCGCTGCCCGCGCCCTCGGTGACTGCCTGGTCGTCTGCCTGAACTCCGACGAGTCGGTCCGCGGACTGAAGGGTCCGGACCGCCCGATCATGGGGCAGGACGACCGCGTGGAGCTCCTCCTCGCGCTGGACTGCGTCGACGCCGTCGTCGTGTTCGACGAGTCGACCCCCGACGAGGCGCTCCGTCGCTTCAAGCCGGACGTCTGGGCGAAGGGCGGCGACTACACGGCCGACGAACTCCCCGAGTCGGTCACCCTCGCCGAGTGGGGCGGCCGGGTCGTCACCGTCCCGTTCCACCCGGGCCGCTCCACCACCCGCCTGGCCGCCGCGATCGAACGCGTCGGCTGAGCCCCGCTCTCCACCTCACGACCACAGCACCAGAACCGAAGGACATCCATGCCCGTCCCCACCACCCCCATCGGCCGCGTCCTCGTCACCGGCGGCGCCTCCGGACTCGGCGCGGCCGTCGTCGCCGCCGTCACCGAGGCCGGCGGTACCCCGATCGTCCTCGACCTCCGGATCGACGCGGTCCCCGAGGGCGTCGACGCCGTCGCCGTGGACGTCTCGGACACCGACGCCGTCGAACGCGCCGTCACAGAAGCGGTCGAGCGCCACGGAGGCCTCGACGCCGTCGTGACCGCCGCGGGCATCGACACCCCGGCCCCGATCGACGCGATCTCCTCCGGCAACTGGGAGAAGATCGTCGGCGTCAACCTGATCGGCACCGCGTCGACCGTCCGTGCCGCCCTGCCCGCGCTCGAGGCCTCGCACGGCCGCGTCGTGACGATCTCGTCGTCGCTCGCCCTGCGCGGCGTCGGCCACGGCACCGCCTACTCGGCGTCGAAGTTCGGCGTCCGCGGGTTCTCGCAGGCCCTCGCCGCCGAGACCGCGGGCCGCATCGGTGTCACGAACGTGATCCCGGCGGGCATGCGCACGAACTTCTTCGCCGACCGCACCGAGCAGTACAAGCCGGGTCCGGACGCGCAGCTCATCGAGCCGGAGTACGTCGCGAACTCGATCATCTTCGCCCTCTCCCAGCCGGCCGGTTGCGAGATCCGCGAGCTGTCGATCATGCCGGCGACCGAGCCCAGCTGGCCCTGACCGTCGCACGCGCCTGACGGACGGGAGGCCCGGTACCAGCTGGTACCGGGCCTCCCGTCCGTCTGCGGTGGCGCCGCGCGGGCGCAGCCGCTCAGGTGGTGGCCAGCAGGTCCTCGACGTCGGCCAGCACACGGTCCGGCGTGACCTCGTCGACGAAGGACGGGTCGTGCTCGCAGCGCTCGGCGCTCCACCCCACCTGGGTGACGTCGACGTCGCACACCGGGCAGCGGGTGACGAAGCTCATGAGCACGCGGTGCCGGCCGCGGTCGAGCGGACCGGCGTTGATGACGTTGCCGAACCAGAAGACGCCCACGGTCGGCGTGCCGACGGCGACCGCGAGGTGCCGGGGGCCCGAGTCGTCACCGACCATGACGTCGGCCGCGGCGAGCACGGCGGGGAGTTCCCGCAGGGGCAGCACGGCGGTCAGGTCGTGCAGCCGTGCGGCGACCTCCGGCCCGACCGCCTCGGACACGGACGCCCGGATGCTCGTCGCGGCCGGTCGGTCGGAGTCGTCGCCCACGAGCACGACGTCGTCGCCTGCCTCGAGCCGGGCGATCGCCACCGCGGCGAAGCGCTCGGGGCTCCACCGGCGGCGCGGGTCGGTCGCGCCCGGGTGCATCGCGACCAGGCGGCCCCGTACCCCGAGTCGGTCCCGGACCGCGGCGCGCTCGTCGGCACCGACGACGATCCTCGGGTCCAGGGTGACCGGTTCGGCACCGGCCAGCCCGACGACCTCGAGCGCGCGCAGCACCTCGTGCTGGTAGTAGACGTAGCGCACCCAGCGCTCGGTCGGGGTGGCGTCCTCGGTGGCGGTGCCGACCGAGTGCGCGGCGCCGAGGCGGAGCAGGAACGGGTTCGAGTTGCGCCCGCCGCCGTGTAGTTGGACGGCGAGGTCGAACCGGCCACTGAGCCGGGCGAAGAAGTCCTCGAGGTCCGGTGCCCCGTCACCGCCGTCACGCACACCGGGCGAGACGGGCAGTTCCTCGACGGCGTGCACGGCGTCCGTGCGCCCCGGCAGGAGCGCCGCCGCCATCGGGGTCCCGAGCAGCGTCAGGCGGGCCTCCGGGTACGCGGCCGCGAGGGCCTCGATCGCGGGCATCGCGAACATCAGGTCGCCGAGTCCCCCACCGCGGAGCACCGCGATCTCGCGGACCCCCTCGAACCGTTCGCCGCCACGTCCGATCTGCACCACGCCCGTCGTCCTCCTCGTGTCCGACGCGGCGGGTCGTCCGACCGCATCCCTTCGTTCCTACCCGGCCGCGGTCGGGCCGGTGTGCAGCAGCCCTGCGGCGCCGCTCCGCGCTGCGTCCCGTGGACACACCCACGCATCCCCCGGGCGTGTCCAGCGGAGAAGGAGGAGCGTGGAGGGGCCGGTGCCACGAGGCCGGACCACCACGAGAGGACGCACATGACGCTCGACGCCACCACCACCACCGCCCCGTCGACGGACGACCCGTCCGCGGACACGATCACGGTGCTCGACCCCGTGACCGGCGAGGTGGCCTCGGAGACCCGCCGGAGCACGGCGGACGAGGTGCGCGACGCGGTCGCGCGTGCGCGGGCGGCGGCGACGGGATGGGCCCGGACTGCTCCCGGTGAGCGCGGCGCGGTCCTCCGCGCCGCGGCCGAGCGGCTCCGCGGGCACGCCGACGAACTCGCCGCGATGAACACCCGCGAGACCGGCAAGGTGCCGGGCGACGCCCTCGGCGGCGTCGAGGCCGGCATCGACACGCTCATCCAGTACGCCGAGCTCGGCCCGCTGCACCGGGGCGAGGCGCTCCGCGGGAACCACGGCGCCGCCGACTTCGCCGTCCCGCACCCGCGCGGCGTCGTGCTCGCGCTGACGCCGTGGAACGACCCCGTCGCCGTCGCGTGCGGGATCCTCGGTGCGGCGATCGTCGCCGGCAACACGGTCGTGCACAAGGGCAGCGAGCGGAGCCCGGGCACGATCGCGCTCCTGAACCGCCTGCTCGCCGCCGAGCTCCCCGAGGGCGTGCTCGTGGGCGTCGACGGCGACGCGACGACCGGTGAGCAGCTCCTCGCCGAGGACGGCATCGCGGTGTACGCGCACGTCGGCTCGACGGCGACGGGCGACCGCCTGGCCGAGGCCGCGCTCCGCACCCGCGCGCACGTGATCCGCGAGAACGGCGGCAACGACGCCGCGGTCGTGGACGCCGACGTCGACCCGGTGTGGGCGGCGGAACAGGTCGCCCTCGGTGCCTTCGCGAACACCGGACAGATCTGCACGAGCGTGGAGCGCGTCTACGTGCACCGCGACATCGCCGATGACTTCACCGCCGCCCTGGTGCGCGCCGCGGAGCGGAAGACCGCCTCGGCCGCCGCCGACTTCGGTCCCCTCGTCGACGAGCGTCTGCGCACGACCGTCCAGGAGCACGTCGACCAGGCCGTCGATGCCGGCGCCCGGGTGCTGACGGGCGGCTCGGTGCCGGAGGGTGCCGGCACGTTCTACCCCGCGACCGTCCTCACCGACTGCACCGACGACATGCTCGTGCTCACCGAGGAGACCTTCGGTCCGATCGCCCCGCTCCGCGTCGTGGACGACATGGCCGAGGGGCTCCGCCTGGCCGCCGAGGACCGGTACGGCCTGGCCGCGACCGTCCTGACCGGCGACACCGCGACCGCGCTCCGTGCCGCCGCGGAGCTGCCCGTCGGCACCGTGAAGATCAACGCCGTGTTCGGCGGCGCACCGGGTGGCAGCGCCGAGCCCCGCGGCGCCTCCGGCTCCGGCTTCGGCTACGGCCCGCACCTGCTCGACGAGATGACGACCACCACGGTCGTGCACCTCGAGGCAGCCCCGCGTCGGACGAGCGCCCCCACCGGCACCACCGACGCCGTCGACCCGGCCACCGCGGGCAGCCACGACACCGACACCGCCACCGCCGAGGACGTCCGATGAGCGCCGACGTCCGTTCGGTCCGTCGCGTCGTCGACGCGGTCGCGGCGCAGGAGCCCGTCGTCGTGGTGGTCGGGGACGTCATCCTCGACCGCTGGACGGTCGGTGCCGCCGAACGGGTGTCGCGCGAGGCCCCCGCGCCCGTCGTCCGGGTCACCGAGACCATCGCCGTCCCGGGAGGCGCGGCGAACACCGCGGTCAACGCCCGCGCCCTGGGTGCGCGCGTCCGCATGGTCGCCCTGATCGGCGACGACGAGACCGGGCGGGTCCTGCGTGACCGGCTCGAGGCCGCCGGGGTGGACACGCGCTGGCTCGTCGCGGTCCCGGGTGCGACGACCACCTGCAAGGACCGCATCGTCGGGGGTGACCGTGTCGTCGTCCGGGTCGACGACCTGGCCGGACCGCCGAGTGCGGCGGACACGGCCCTCCTCGCCGAGGCGACGGCGGCAGCCGTGCGCGGCACCGCGTCCGGGGACGCCCCCGGGACGGCGACCGACGCCCGTGCGGACACGGTCGTCGTCTGCGACTACGACCTCGGCGTCGACGCCACCGCCATCGTGCCGGTCCTCGGACAGGACCGCCCCACGACCGTCGTCGTGGACGCCCACGACCTCAGCCGCTGGCAGACCCTCCGTCCGGACCTCGTCACGCCGAACGCCGGCGAGGCCGCCGCGCTGCTCGGCCGCGACCTCGGGCAGGGCGCCGATCGGGCCACGACCGTGGTCGCCGCACGCGACGAGGTCCTCGCCGTCACCGGCGCGCGCAACGCGGTCGTCACGCTCGACCGCAACGGGACGGTGCTGCTCGAGGCCGCCGGCGCGGACAGCACGCTGTCGGACGTGCACCGCACGCGTGCCACGCCGGCGTCCGAGCAGCAGGCGTCCGGCGCCGGCGACACGTTCTGCGCCGCGGCCTCGGTCGCCCTCGCCGTCGGGACCCCGGTCCGCGAGGCCGTCTCCTTCGCCCAGGCGGCTGCCGACGTCGTGGTGCGCGAGGCCGGGACCTCGGTCTGCACGGCCGATGCGCTCGTGGCCTCGGTGTCCGCACCGGCCGAGACCGTCGTCGACCACGACGAGCTCGCCGCCGCCGTCGAGGAGGCCCGTCGCGCCGGGCGCCGCATCGTGTTCACGAACGGCTGCTTCGACGTCGTCCACCGCGGGCACACCACGTACCTCCGCCAGGCGAGCGAGCTCGGCGACCTGCTCGTCGTCGCACTGAACGACGACGACTCGGTCCGTCGACTGAAGGGTCCGGAGCGGCCGATCAACACCGCCGAGGACCGCGCCGGCGTCCTCGCCGCGCTGGCCTGCGTCGACCTGGTGACGGTGTTCGCGACCGACACCCCGATCCCGCTCATCGAGCGCATCCGGCCGGACGTCTACGTCAAGGGCGGCGACTACTCCCCCGAGATGCTCAGCGAGACCGAGGTCGTGCGGGCCCACGGCGGCGAGGTCGTCATGGTCGACTACGTCGCCGAGCACTCGACGAGCGCCGTCGTCCGTCGCATCCGCGAGACCGCCGCCGGCACCGGCGCCGGCACCGGCGCGCCGACGGGAGACCCGACCGCCGTGTCCGGGGACGCATGACGCGCGGGGCACGGTGGTCCGGCGAGTGGGGTCGCCCGACCGAGGACCCGGCGGTGGAGAGCACCCCGGTCGACGTCGACGTCCTCGTCCCGACCGTCGGGCGTACGGCGGAGCTCGCCGCGACCCTCGCCGGCCTGGCGGCCCAGACCGACGTCGCCTTCCGTCTCGTGCTCAGCGACCAGTCCGCGACGGGTGACGCCGCCGCGCAGCCGGCGATCGCCGCCATGGTCCGCGTCCTGGAGGCCCAGGGTCGGCCCGTCACGCTGCTCACCCACCCGGAGCGGCGCGGACTCGCCGAGCACCGGCACTTCCTGCTCGCGCACGCCACCGCGGACGCCGTCCTGTTCCTCGACGACGACGTCTGGCTGGAACCCGGGTCCGTGCACCGGATGCTCGACGCCCTGCGATCGCTCGGCACCGGCTTCGTCGGCAGCGCGGTCCAGGGGCTGTCGTACCTCGAGGACCGCCGTCCGCACGAGACGGCACCGTTCGCGCTGTGGGACGGCCCGGTCGTCCCCGAGGTGGTGCGCCGCGGCACGCCGGGGTTCGACCGCTGGTCGCTGCACAACGCCGCGAACCTGGTCCACGTCGCCGCCGAGCTCGACGTCGAGCCGGGCGGCTGGTTGCCGTACCGCGTCGCGTGGGTCGGCGCCTGTGCGATGTACGACCGGGCCGCGCTCGAGGCGGTCGGCGGCTTCGGGTTCTGGGAGACCCTGCCGATCGGGCACGCGGGCGAGGACGTGGTCGTCCAGTGGCGGGTGATGGAGCGCTTCGGCGGCGCCGGCATCGTGCCGTCCGGGGCCGTGCACCTCGAGGCCCCGACCACGGTGACGGACCGCTCCGTCGACGCGCCGGACGTGGTCTTCGCGCACGAAGCGCACCAGCAGCACGCGGATCAGCACCCGGGCACCTGACCGATCGGGCACGCCACGCCCAGCGCCGCGCGGCTGCTGACAAGTGGTCGGCCGTGCGGCAGGATCGACGCAGCGGCGGGACGACGCCGGCGACGACCATGGGAACGAGGACGCGATGGCCACCTTCACACGCGGGTTCGGCGGACGCCGCCGGGACGCCGACGACAGCCGCATCCCGCCCGGGCAGACGCTGGTGCAGGACTGGCCGGTGCTCTCGGCGGGTGCCACACCCGAGATCGAGCCCTCCGAGTGGAGCTTCTCGATCCGCACCGAGTCCGGCCTGCACACCTGGACGTGGGACGAGGTCCGGGCGCTCGGGCTCGAGGACGTCACGGTCGACATCCACTGCGTCACGCACTGGACGAAGCTCGGCATGGCCTGGCGCGGGGTCCCCCTCGACAAGCTCTTCGCGGACATCGAGACCTCGCTCGACTTCTGCATGGTGCACAGCTTCGGCGGCTACACGACGAACGTCCCCCTCGACGAACTCCTCGAGGGTCAGGCATGGATCGCGTTCGAGGCCGACGGCGAGCCCCTCAGCCCGGAGCACGGCGGTCCGGCCCGGCTGCTCGTGCCGCACCTGTACTTCTGGAAGAGCGCGAAGTGGGTGCGGGGCATCACGATGCACGCCGAGGACGAGCCCGGCTTCTGGGAGAACGCCGGCTACAACATGCACGGCGACCCGTGGAAGGAAGAGCGGTACTGGTGACCCTGTCCAGCACCGACGGCGCCCCCGGCCTGGAGGCACGCACCGGTCCCGTCACGCCGGGCCGTCCGCTCCGCCGCCCGGGGTGGCACCCGGCGACCGTCGCCGCGGTCTCCCCCGAGACCCCGAACGCCCGACGGCTGGTGCTCGACGTGCCGTCATGGCCCGGCAACGACCCCGGGCAGCACCTCGACCTGCGGCTGACGGCCGAGGACGGCTACCAGGCCACGCGGTCCTACTCCATCGCGTCCTCCGGGGACGGCACGCGCGTGACGCTCGCCGTGGACCGGGTCGAGGACGGCGAGGTGTCCCCGTTCCTCGTCGACGCCGTCGAGGTCAGTGACGCGCTCGAGGTGCACGGTCCCCTCGGCGGCTGGTTCGTCTGGCGTCCGGGCGCCGACCCGGCGTCCCGCCCGGTGCAGCTCATCGCCGGCGGGTCCGGCGTCGTGCCGCTCCTGCCGATGGTCGCCGCGCACGCCGACGCCGAGGACCCGACGCCCTTCCGGCTGCTCTACGCCGTCCGCACCCCGGAGGACGTCTTCTTCCGAGCGGAGCTCGACGCAGCCCTGCGCACCGCGGACCGCGCGCCCTTCGACCTCGACGTCGTGTACAGCCGACGCGCCCCGGAGGGGTCGACGGCCCCGGTCGGACGACTCACGCGCGACCGGCTCGCGGCCGCCGTCCTGCCGCCGGACGCCGACGCACAGGTCTACGTCTGCGGGTCGACGCCGTTCGTCGAACAGGTCCTGCGCTGGCTCGGGGAACTCGGACACGACACCACCGGGGTGCGTGCGGAACGGTTCGGAGGCTCCTGATGACGATCGTCGACGGCAACGCCCTGGCCGGGGACCTCGGCGAGGTGCTCGGGGTCGATGCCACCTCGGCCCGGCTCCGCTGCTCGGGCTGCGACACGACCGGCCGCCTGGCGGTGACCCGGGTGTACCGGACCGCGATGGGCAGCGTCGCCCGCTGCCGCGGCTGCGACACGGTGCTCGTGACGGTGGTCGACGCAGGGGCGCAGCACTGGGTCGCCCTCCCCGGCGCGCGAGCCGTCGCGAACGACTGAACCCCCCGGCCGACCGGCCGAGGGGTTCACGTGTCCTGCTGTTCCGAGCGGATGACGAGATTCGAACTCGCGACCCTCACCTTGGCAAGGTGATGCGCTACCACTGCGCCACATCCGCACGCTGCCCACCTGGGTGGCCAACGTCGTCAACTGTACCCGACCGGCGGGGTGATCCGGGCCTCCCGTCCGCGTGTCGGGCGAGCCGGACGTCGAAACGGCCGGTCGGGCTAGGGTCGGACGGGTGACGACGACGTTCCGACGCAGTTCCCCGTCCGCACTCGGCATCGACGCCGCGGGCATCGACCAGCTCGTCTCCGCGCTCGAGGCCGCGCCCGGAGTGGAGCCGCACAGCCTGATGGTCCTGCGGCACGGCGAGCTCGCCGCCGGAGGGTGGTGGGCCCCCTTCGCGCCGGACCGGGTGCACCTGCTGTACTCGCTCAGCAAGAGCTTCACCGCGGCCGCCGTCGGGATCGCCGTCCGCGCCGGACTGGTCGACCTCGACGCGCCCGTGGTCGGTCACTTCCCGGAGCTCGACGCCGAGGTCACCGACGAACGGACCCGGCGGATGCGCGTGCGGCACCTGCTCGCGATGGCGAGCGGCCACCGGAGCGAGACGATCGACCGCGCCGAGGCGATCGACCCGACGAACACCGTCCGTGGGTTCCTGCTCCTGCCGCCCGACGAGGAACCCGGCAGCGTCTTCGCCTACAACCAGCCGTGCACGTACACGCTCGCCGAGATCGTCCGGCGGGCCAGTGGGACGTCCCTGCTCGAGTACCTGCGGCCGCGGCTCTTCGCCCCCCTCGGCATCGACGACTTCTCGTGGCGCCGCGACGACACCGGCGCGGAACTCGGTTACAGCGGCGGCTACACGACGACGGACGCGATCGCCGCACTCGGTCAGTTGTACCTGCAGCGCGGCGTGTGGGACGGCGAACGCATCCTCGACGAGGACTGGGTCGAGCAGGCCACGAGCGTGCAGGTGGTGAACCCGGACGAGGCGGACCCGGACTGGTCGCAGGGGTACGGCTTCCAGTTCTGGATGGCCCGGCACGGCTTCCGCGGTGACGGTGCCTACGGCCAGTTCTGCGTCGTGCTCCCCGAGTCGGACGTGGTCGTCGCGATGACCGGTCAGAGCACCGACATGCAGGCCGTCCTGGACGCGGTGTGGGAGCACCTGCTGCCCGCGGTCGACCGCGCGGGTCCGGCGGACGCGGACGACCGCCTGCGCGCCCGACTCGCCGGGCTCGCGCTGCCGCCGCTCGTCGGCGAGCCGCTCGGCATCCTGCCCGCCACCCCGCCGTCATCGCCGGCACCGGTGGCCGGCGACTCCGGACTGGAGGCCGTGCACCTGTCCCAGGACCCGTCCGGCCACTGGGTGCTCACCCTGGTCGACCCGTCCGGCGAGGTGACGGCTCCTGTCGGCGACGGCGAGTGGCTGGTCGCGGGTGCGACCGCCACGAGCGGGGCGCGCTCCGGGGACGTCGTGTCGGTGGACGTGCGGTTCGTCGAGACACCGCACCTGCTGCACGTCCGCGTCGACCTGGCCAACGGGGCCGTCACGGCTGGGTGGGAGACACAGCCGTTGCACGACGGCGTCGCGACGCTGCGTCGGCCGGACTGACCGGCTCCCCGACTAGCTCGTCGCCCCGCGGACGAAGGCACGGGCGA
This sequence comes from Curtobacterium sp. MCPF17_046, assembly GCF_003224295.1. Lineage (NCBI taxonomy): Bacteria > Bacillati > Actinomycetota > Actinomycetes > Micrococcales > Microbacteriaceae > Curtobacterium > Curtobacterium sp. MCPF17_046. The sequence goes on from NZ_QKLB01000002.1 coordinate 341,028, forward strand.
AGGTCCACGGTGCGTCGGTCACGCCCGAGCACATGTACGTGGGGATCGACGGGGTGCACGGCTGGTCGCGCGTGACCTCCCACCAGGCGAGCACCTCGATCCCGTGCGCGACGGACCAGCGGGCGAGGTCCTCGGCGTCCGTCCGTGTGAACACCTCCCCGGTGTCGTTG